>JAUMFK010000102.1:2185-5888 GCA_032119875.1 Rickettsiales bacterium | reverse complement strand
TTAAGAGTATTATTAATAACCATGATAGTGGTTTGAATTTTTCCAAAAACTATCTTTTTTTCTACCGATTTTGTTTCTTCTGACGATTCTTGATCTTGATCTTGATCTTGATCTTGATCTTGATCTGCTGATAGTGGAGATTTTTTGTTTTCTTCTTCAAAATCTAGATATTTATCAAGATCAATTGCCCTAGCAAAATCGAGGCTTTCAGATAGTTTTAAAACAGAGTATTGATCTTTTTTAGCTTGCAAAATATTTTTACTATCGGCAAAAAAATCGAGAGATTGCGAAATAATAAATTCACAAGGTAGTTGTAAAATTTTATCGAGAGAACGAAGGTTAATATCAAAATATTCTTTTAAACTTAATATTGCCGAAAAACTTTTACCTTTATCGGTATTTACCTCAATTTGTCGACCTCCAAATATTACTTTATTTTGTGATATTTCTTGACAAATTTCATTAGCAACTAGCGGATAATAATCTTCTTGTAAATTACAAATTTTACCTAAAAATCGCATAATTTCAGAGTAAACAGCATCGTTCCATTCGCTTATGCCAAGTTTTTTAGCACCATGATCTTGCAAAAAATTGATAATTTTATCACAAATATCAGTTAATCTTTGATGAGAATTTTCTAGGTATTTTTGATGAGTAAATTTAGTAGTAAAATAAGAAAATGAAGAAAAAAAAGTTTTAAAATTAGTAATCGAAGTATTAAAACCCTCAATAACCACACTAATATAAAGCTCATTAATAAAATCGTTGTTCCAGTTGTTTTTTTCTTCCCAAAAATCGTTAATGTGTTTAGTAAAATAATTATCAAATTCTCCTTCTGGCGAAATATTTTTTCTTCTTCTGATAGTGTTAATCCAGATAGCAATGTTATTGCTATTAACATAGGTTCTTAAAGCATAACGTATAGAATCGCGTAGATTAGATAATTCGTGTAAAATAGTAGAATTATTATAGCCAACCACTCTAATTACCTGAATCAACTCACCATTTTTAGTAATGATGGTGTTTTCATTGTAGTGAGAGACAAAAGGTAAAAAATGATGTTGTTCTTGATCTGTTTTTTTATTTTTTAAATTGATATTAGATTTTTTTGCCTTGCTAGATTTTAATTTTTTTAAATATTTTTGTAGAACAGAAAAATTAAAAGACATTTTTATCTATTTTCAATTGGTAGATAATTATTTTGCACCGACCCTATGTAGAGTTGCCTTGGCCTGCCTATTTTAAAAGCTTTATCTTCGATCATTTCTTTCCATTGAGCTATCCAGCCAGCACTTCTGGCAATTGCAAAAATTACTGTAAATAAATTATTAGGAATACCTAATGCTTTATAAATAATGCCAGAATAAAAATCGACATTAGGAAATAGTTTTCGAGAAATAAAATAATCGTCGTTTAAAGCTATTTTTTCGAGTTCAAGAGCAATATCTAAAAGGGGATCTTTTATTCCTAATTCTCCTAAAACTTCGTAGCAAGATTTTTTTAACACCGAAGCTCTTGGATCGTAGTTTTTGTAAACTCGATGACCAAAACCCATAAGGCGAAATGGATCGTTTTTATCTTTTGCTTTAGCAATATAGTGAGGAATGTTATTGATATTATTGATTTCTTGCAACATTTCAATCACTTCTTCGTTTGCTCCGCCATGAGCAGGGCCCCACAACGAAGAAATACCAGCACCGATGCAAGCAAATGGATTAGCCCCAGAAGAGCCAGCAAGCCTTACGGTAGAGGTAGAGGCATTTTGCTCGTGATCGGCGTGTAAAATAAAGATCATTTCCATTGCTTTGGCAATAGTTGGGCTTACTTTGCAATAGTGAGTTGGTTTTGCAAAAAGCATATGCAAAAAATTTTCGGCAAAACCAAGATCGTGTCGAGGATAAATTATTGGCTCACCAATGGAATATTTATAGGCCATAGCTGCCAAAGTTGGCATTTTAGCAATAATTTTATAAGCAACATCTTCTCTGCCTTCAAGAGTTGTTGTATTAACAGTTTCGTGATAAAAAGCCGATAAAGAAGCCACTGCACCAACCATAATTGCCATTGGATGAGCTTTACGTGGAAAACCCCGATATAAAATATTAAGTTGCTCATGAACCAGCATATTATTTTTAACTGATTGACAAAATTTTTGATATTGTTCTTTGTTTGGCAATTTTTGATTTAGCAATAAATAAGCAACTTCTAAATATTCGCTATTTTTAGCCAAATCTTCGATAGCATAACCACCATGACGCAACACACCTTTATCGCCATCGATATAGGTTATTTTTGATTCGCAAGAAGCGGTAGAAAGAAAGCCCGGATCGTAAGTAAACATGCCAGTTTCTTTGTAAAGAGAAGTGATATCAATAACACTTTGCCCAACAGAAGGATTGTGGATTGGTAGAATTATTTCTTGATTGTTAGGTAGAATTAGTTTTACAGTTTGGGACATAAAAATTTAATTAAAGAATAAAGTTAACCCTAAAATAGCAAATAGTAAAGAAGCTAGCCAAAATTTTCGCACTACTCTAGTTTCTGACCAGCCCAACTTCTCAAAATGATGATGCAAGGGGGCCATTAAAAAAAATCTTTTCTTGGTTAGTTTGTAATAAGAAACTTGAATAATAACCGATAACGCTTCTGCTACAAAAAGCAGAGATATAACAAAAAAGATAATTTCTTGTTTTATAATGATAGCAATTAAACCAATAATGCTACCAATAGCCAGGCTACCTACATCGCCCATAAAAATTTTTGCAGGCTTATGATTAAAACTAAGAAAAGCTAAAATTGCCCCAATAAGAGCATAACAAAAAAACATCATTTCTTTAATGTTGCTAATATGCATAATATCTAGTTTAGAGGCAAATAGAGGATTGCCAACAGCAAAAATAATGAGTGCTAAACATAATAAATTAATGATTACTGGCACCGAAACTAAACCATCTAGACCATCAGTTAAATTAACCGCATTAGCAGAACCAACAATAACAAAATTAAAAAAAATAATGTATAAAAATAGTGGTAATAAAATTTGTGAATTCAAATGAAATGGTAAATTTATTTGCGGGCTAAAATGCAAAAAATTAACCTTGCCTAGCCATAAAAAAACCAAGCTAATTATTGCAAATTGTAGAATTATTTTATATTTACCAGAAAAACCTTTAGGATTATGCTTTAAAACTTTTAATAGATCGTCAACAAAACCAATACCAGCAAAAAAGAGCATTACGGTTAATAAAATTAAAATATATTGATTGCTAATATCAATAAAAATGATGGTTGTAAGCAGAGTTGCTAAAACAATAAAAATACCCCCCATGGTTGGAGTTGATTTTTTACTAGCTAAATGATGTTGCGGACCATCTAGCCTTATTGGTTGGAAGAGTTTTTTTTGTTTAACAATTTTGATATATATTTTGATGCTAAAAAAAGCAACAATATAGGCAAAAAGAAAACAATAAAAACTCTTTAACCAAGCGATTTGGAGAATTTCTAAACCATTTAGCATAAAGAAATTAAGTGATTAATGATATTTTCCATTTTTATACCCCTAGAACCTTTAACATAAAGCAAATCTCTGTTTTGCAATAAGCCAAATATACTATGTGCGGCTAAATTAGAATTAGAGTATGTAATTAAATTAGTATTTTGTAATTTTGCAATATAATTTGCAACAGATTTGATAAAATTATTA
>JAUMFK010000102.1:0-2175 GCA_032119875.1 Rickettsiales bacterium | reverse complement strand
AAGCAAAATCAAGCACTTCTTGATGCAATTCTAAAGATCTCTCTCCTAATTCAAGCATATCGCCTAAAATTAAAATGAGATTCTTGTTTTTTAAAAGATTTTGATGATTTTTTGCATCAAGAATACCAGCTTTCATAGAAGCACTGCTGGCATTGTAAGTGTCGTCTAGTATAAATAATTCTTTGTGTAGACAAGATAAGTTAATTAACTTGCCCCTTCCTGCAGAATTATTAAAAGATGCTAATTGTTGTAAAGATAAATCTAAATTAACATTAAGCAAATGCAAACAAGCAACAATAATAATTGAGTTAGTGATAATGCTTTGATTAATAATGTTAAGATGATAATTAATATTGATATTATTATGTGTAGCAACGAGATGACAATTGTTTATTTCATTAATTGTTACACTAGCAATGGAGTAGTCTGCCAATGCAGAAATATTATCACTAAAACTAAAAATATTAGCAGCAGAAATTCCGTATTGCAAGGCTTGTTCATGCAAAAATGCATAGTGCAAATTATTTTTGTTTATCAAAACTTTACCAGATTGTTTATTTAAGCCAGCAAAGATTTCGGCTTTTGCTAGGGCTATTTCTTGCTCGCTTTCAAAAAATTCGATATGCACTGGTTTTATGGTGGTAATGATTGCTATATCTGGTTTTGCTAGTTGCGAAAGTGGCTTGATTTCGTTAAGATGATTCATACCCATTTCAAAAACTGCATATTCAGCATCGTTTGGTATATTAGCTAAAGAAAGCGGAAGACCAATATGATTATTTAAATTTCCTTTGCTATAATAAGTTTTGCCCACCGCCCCTAAACACAATTGCAACATTTCTTTAGTGCTTGTTTTACCAACACTGCCAGTAATGGCAATGATTTTGGCTGTAGTTTTATTGCGTTTATACTCTGCTAAAGCATATAGTGCTTGCATTGTGTTTTTTACCACAATTAATTTATGAGAATCAAGATGAGATAAATTAGAAACATCGCTTACAATTGCTAATTTAGCACCGTTATTTAGGGCAGATTCAACAAAGTTATGCCCGTCAAAATTTTCACCATTGATCGCTAAAAAAACTCCTCCAACAACCATTTTACGGCTATCTAAAAAAATTTCTTGTGCCAAAATATTGGGAGTAATTTTTGTTAATAATAAACTTTGTAGAGCATCGTTTAAGCTATCGCTAGACCATAAGAAATTTTTATTTTGCATAAGATTTTATTTGTTGTAATATTGTGTTTATTTGTAAAGTGTCAAATCTGGCACCGTATTGTTGAATAATTTTGCCAGCTAAAAAATTAGCAATTTCTGCCGATTTTAACAAGCTATAATTTTGTTGCAAACCATACAAAAAACCCGCGGCAAAAATATCGCCAGCCCCTGTTGTGTCGAGAGGAGTTATTTTTTTGGTTGCAACATTGATGATATTTTGTTTATTAACCACAAAACAACCGTTGCCACTATCGGTTATGATAATGGTAAGATTTTGATTAATTCGACAAAACTGTTGAATTTCGTTGAGATTAAATTGTTGATCAGAGCATAAATTACTAATTTCAAGCCTATTGGCAAATAATAAATTGATTTTTGGCAACAAAGCTAAAAAATCTTGCTTATGTCGAGTTACACAAAATAAATCTGATAAAGAAAAAGCAGTTTTAATATTGTATTTTAAAGCTTGATTAATAGCATAATTAATGGCATCTATTGTGTTTTTTGTGTCATATAAATAGCCTTCAATATATATGGTATTAAAATTTTGCCACACAATTTTTTGCATATCGGCAACATAAAAATTAGCGGCAGAAGCTAAATTAGTTGCCATCGTTCTTTCGCCGTTTTGAGTAACTAAAATAAAAGAAGTTGCCGAATCTTCATTGGAAAGATTTTTTCCTATAAATTTAACCTTGCTTTCTTGCATAGAAGAAACAAAAATATCGGCATATTTATCTGAACCAAGAACTCCAAAAAAACTTGTTGACACCCCAAGCCAACCAAGAGCCGAAGCGGTATTGCCAGCAGAACCTCCTGCCACAATAACATTTGCAGAAAGTGTGTTAGAAAAATTTTTGACCTTGTTTTGATCTATCAAAGACATAGATCCTTCAACTAAATTACTATTTAACAAAAATTGTTTATCAATATTACAAACAATATCGGTGATAGCA
>JAUMFK010000101.1:1086-4804 GCA_032119875.1 Rickettsiales bacterium | reverse complement strand
ATATCGGCAGTTTGAGCAAGATAAGGCATTGATAAACTCACATAACCAAGTAAATTCCAAGAAAATCCAGTAAATAAGGTAGATCTTGTTATTTCGGCAACTAGCCATAATAGGCTAAACAGTAAAGTTTTTTGCCAAATATTTAATGTAAATTTTTGTTGTAATGTGCTAAATATCGTAAAAATCAAACCATAATAAGTAGCAAGTAAAGCTGGTATGAGAGTGATGGCAAAAGGTATAAGCCATGCAAAATTTTTAGCATCAACTAAAAGAGAAGCAGAAATCCAGTAAATACTGCTTACAAAAAAGCCAAAAGAAAAGCAAAACCCCAGCCAAAAAGCCTGTTTTTTATTGATGATATTTTGTAATAAGTAAAAAACAAAACCAATTGCCACAAATATTGTTGGCCAAAAATTAAAAGGAGCAAAAGATAAAGTAAGAAGGCATCCGCAAAGCATTGCCAATATATTTTGCGGAAGTAGTTTTTGAATATATTTTATTTGATTGCAAAACAACATAATTTTTATTAAAACTTTATTTCTTTGTTAAAAGCATCTCGAAAAGAACTTATTTCTTCTTGACTTTCATAGATATTTACTCCTGCAGAAATAAGAGCCAAATTACTCATTTGTAAAGCTGTTTCAAGATTTTTTATGACCACATAATTTGCTCCTAATTTTTTGAGTCTTTCTGATTTATTAAAAGATTCGGCTTTAGTTATTAAATTGATATTTGGAAAATGTTGATTTAAAAAACGACTAATTTTAAAACAAGCTATTTCATCTTCTACTCCTATCAATACAGCTTCGCATTGTTTAATTGCAATATGATTTAAGATATCAATATTTAAAGCATCGCCATAATAAATTTTATAGCCATTTTCTTTTTCTTTTTTAACAATAGAATGATTATGTTCTAAAATTAAATAGTTGATCTTTTTTTTCTCTAAAATATGGGCGATGATTCTTGTTATTTTTGAAAAACCAATGATAATAATATGTTTTGAAATATCACCGACTTCGTTTTTTAATTTATTATCTTGTAAGATTTGCCTAGTGTTTATGGTTGTTCTGATTTTGCTTCCGATAGTGTATAAAAGGGGGGTTAGTGCCATGGTAAAAGTAGTGGTTGTCATTAAAAATTCTGATAAATCATTGCTTAAAAATTTTTGTTGCACAGCTATTAAAAAAACCACAAAAGCAAATTCACCGCCCTGCGATAATAATAAGCCAGTTTTTATGCCAACCGCTAAAGGTAATTTGAAAATTTTTGATAAAAAAACAATTATGATAGTTTTTAAGAAAATCAAAGATAATGAGGCAACGGCAATGTAAAACCAGCTTTTAATTAAAAAATCGTAATCAAAAGACATGCCGATGCTCATAAAAAATAAGCCTAATAACAAAGATTTTAATGATAAAATTTCTTCTTCTACTCGATAGCGATATTCTGTTTCGGCAACCATTAAACCAGCAATAAAAGCACCTAAAGCTGAAGACATATCGAAAATTTGGCTAATATAAGCAGATCCTAAAACAATTAATAAAGTGAAGCTTAAAAATAATACATCGTTGTGAGATTTGGCAATTAAGCGATAAATTGGCCTTAAACATAATCTGCCAAAAGCAAAAATAATAATCATGGCAATAATTGCCTTGCCTAATGCTATAGATAAAGCGGGTATGAGATTATTGCTTTTTTTTGCTAAAATTGGTAATAAAATTAAAATTGGTATTACCGCTAAATCTTGCATTAACAATACCGAAAAAGCTAATTTACCTATTTTACTATTTTGTTCAGATTTTTCTTGAATAATTTGTAAAACAATAGCGGTTGAAGACATTGCTAAAGCAACCGCAATAACAATGGAGGTGTCGATATTTATTTTTAAACAAAAATGACAAATAATAAAAATTACTAAAGAACTAATCAAAACCTGCAAACCGCCAAAACCTAATACATATTTTTTCATGCTCGATAATTTTGCTAAAGTAAGCTCTAAACCTATGGCAAACAACATAAAAACAATACCAAGTTCTGCTACAGATTTGGTGGTAGAAATGCTTGAAACAATACCTAATCCAAATGGACCAATTGCTGTGCCAGCAACTAAATAACCTAAAGCAGGGCTAAGTTTAAGTTCTTTAAAAATAACAACTATTACCAAAGATGCTAAAAGCAAAATAATGATATCGTGCAAAAAAGAGAGATTGTGCATGGTGGATGGTGAATTTTTATATAGATTATGGCACTGTTGAATTGCAAATTTGTTTTACTTTTAGCTTTGAGGAGAAATTTTAACTATTTTTGACCTCATACTAAACATAATAAATAATATCGTGTTTTTTTTGAGTTAGAACAACTGAAATGATATTTGATTAAATATAGCTAAAATTTATACCAAAAATGGCAAATAAAATATAATTTGGTATGCAACATTTACTAACATACAATTATAAATGAGATTTGGTATAATTAGCAACAATTTTTTTATAAAAAATAATATTCTTTCAAAAAAAAGAAACAAACATTGTTTTTTGTATTTTTTTTAGTTGCTAAAAAAAAAATTGTTGTTAAAATTTAGTGTTAAAATATTTTTTTATAAAACATTACAATTATTTTTTCAATGCAACACAAGCCTAAACCAACATCTCCACATCTTCAAATATATCGCTGGAATATTTCTTCGCTTACCTCTATTATGCATCGCTTTACTGGTGTTGCTTTATATTTTGCTTTAATAATCATGGCTTGGGGTATTTTTTATTACACTTATAACACTCACCAAGAAAGCTCTGCCATTCATTGTGATTGTTTTTTAACCAAATTAATTTATATTGCCTTTTGTGGTGCAATTATTTCTGCTTCTTTTTGTTTATATTATCATTTTTGCAATGGTATTCGTCATCTATTTTGGGATATTGGCAAAGGTTTTAATTTAAAAACTGCTAAACATAATGGTTATTTGGTAATTTTTTTAGCTCTTATTTTAACTATTATCACAATTTCTATTGCCGTTTATCTTAAATTTTTCTAAACTATGAAAAAAACAAAAATCGCCCCTTCTACTAAACATGGTTTTCAACACTGGTTAATGCAGCGAGTTTCTGCAGTAGCTCTTATTCCTTTGGTTATTTGGCTTGTTCTTTCTTTTATCAATATTGGTCTTGATCCGCAAGGTTATTTGCCGGTGTTTTTTTCTTATCCACTTAATGCTTTTATGGGTATTTTGTTTTTTTGTTTTAGTTTTTATCATGGTTCATTGGGTTTGCGAGTTATCATTGAAGATTATATCACAAACAAAGCCAAAGTGCATTTTTATGTAATGTTGGTTAACTTTATTTCCATTACTACTGCCGTTGCTGTTTGTATTGCTATTTTAAAACTTCATATTACTAATTAATTATGTCTGAAAAAAAAATCGCTAATTATTCTATCATCGATCATCAATTTGATGTTTTAGTTGTTGGTGCTGGTGGAGCTGGCTTAAGAGCAACTTTTGGCATGGCTCAAAAAGGCTTAAACACTGCTTGTATTACCAAGGTTTTTCCTACTCGTTCTCATACTGTTGCGGCCCAAGGTGGCATTTCTGCGGCACTTGGCAACATGGGCGAAGATGATTGGAGATGGCACATGTTTGATACCATTAAGGGATCTGATTGGCTCGGTGACCAAGATGCTATTCACTATATGTGCCGCGAAGCTCCTCGCGCTGTCT
>JAUMFK010000101.1:0-1076 GCA_032119875.1 Rickettsiales bacterium | reverse complement strand
AAAGAAGCTTCAGATGCTATCATTGAGCTTGAGCATTACGGTGTGCCATTTTCTCGCACAAAAGAAGGTAAAATCTATCAACGTCCTTTTGGCGGCATGACAACCAAATACGGTGAAGGTGGCCCTGCTCAACGAACTTGTGCAGCAGCCGATCGCACTGGGCATGCAATTTTACACACTTTATATCAGCAATCTTTAAAGCACAATGCAAAGTTTTTTATCGAATATTTTGCCCTCGATTTAATTATGCAAAATGGTGTTTGCCAAGGAGTTATAGCAATTTCTATGGTTGATGGCAATATTCATCGTTTTAAAGCTCAATTAGTTGTTTTGGCAACTGGTGGTTATGGGAGAGCTTATTTTTCGGCTACTTCGGCTCACACTTGCACAGGAGATGGCAATGCTATGGTGTTAAGAGCAGGTCTGCCTTTACAAGATATGGAATTTGTGCAATTTCATCCAACTGGCATTTATGGTTCTGGTTGTTTAATTACCGAAGGAGCTCGAGGTGAAGGTGGTTATTTAGTTAATTCTGCTGGCGAAAGATTCATGGAAAGATATGCTCCATCTGCTAAAGATTTAGCTAGTCGTGATGTTGTTTCTAGAGCAATGACCATGGAAATTATGGCAGGTCGAGGAGTGGGAGAAAATAAAGATCATATTTTACTACATCTTAATCATCTCGATCCTGCGGTTTTACACAAAAGATTACCTGGAATTTCTGAAACTGCTAAAATTTTTGCTGGAGTTGATGTTACTAAACAACCAATACCAGTATTACCAACAGTTCATTATAATATGGGTGGCATTCCCACTAATTATAAAGGCGAAGTGCTTGATATTAAAAATGGTTTGGCAAGTGTTGTGCCAGGGCTTATGGCAATTGGCGAAGCAGCTTGTGTTTCGGTGCATGGAGCAAATAGGCTTGGTTCTAATTCTTTACTCGATCTTGTTGTTTTCGGTAGAGCGGCAGCTATTAGAGCTTCTGAAATTGTTAAACCAAATACTAAACAAGAAAATTTTCTTCATAACGAAGGAGAGCAATCAATTGCCAGACTCGATACAATTCGCTATGC
>JAUMFK010000100.1:7726-19093 GCA_032119875.1 Rickettsiales bacterium | reverse complement strand
TTTAACATCAAGTGACGGATAATTTATTAAATTGAATTCAATGATATTGTTGATTTTGTTAGCATTATCTGTTTGCTGTAATTTATCATAATGAGAAATTAAAGAATCTGCCAAAGCAAGATCTTTCTTTTTTTTATCTTCATTAAAAAAACCGTTAAGAAAATTATCAATTTTTATTTTTTCTGTTAAAAACAATTTATCAAATAATTGTATTATCTTATCTTGTTCGATAACTTCTCTTACAAGCAAACCAATATTATAACAATCATTGCATAGTTTGAGAAATTCAATTATTCCATCAATATTTTGTTTTTGCCAAATTTCTGAAATAGCTGTTTTTTGATGCTCTTTTATTTTTTTAAGCATTTCTTGATATTCTTGGTGTGTTTTAAAAGGCTCGTTGGCAAAAGGCCACACTTTAATATCAAATTCAAAAAGCCAACGATTTTTCCATAATAAATCTTTTGGCTCAAGTTTTTCATATGCCTCTTTAGCTTTTTTATCATCCAAGCTAAAAAAGTGCAGGCGTATAGCTTCTCTCAATTCAGCTTTTGAAGAATCGCTTTGATTATTAGATATCCAAGTAAATATTTTCTGCCATATTTTTTCGCAATCTTCGTTGTTAAAGCTTGATTTTGCCATGATATGTTTTGATTTTGCCATTGCTTCAACCAGCATTATCAAAGATTTTTCATCATGATTGTTATAAGCAAAAATCTGCTGTTTAGCATAAGAAATAAAATCAGGAGTCTCTAGCTTTTGCACCTCAACATGTTGTGTAGAATATGCTCTATATTTTGGTTTTGCTGAATAATTAGGATTATCATTATTAAAAGGATTTATGCAGATTTTAAAACCAATAAATTTTGTTTTATCACATAACATTAAGTTATTTAATATTTCTTGACGTTTTTCGCTATTGGCAGAAGTTTGCGGAATCCAGAAACCAAAAATATTAATCAGGCTATCAATTGGCTTTTTTATTGATTCATCTGTATTTTGCACAAGAAAAGTAAGTATTTTAACAACTCGATCTAAAATATTTTCATTCCATGCTAATACTTCAAGCGACCATAACAATTGATTGGCTATATCTTTAAAAGATGACAATACTGCATTATCTAAATATTTTTCTACCCTCTCAAGAAATATTTCTGGAGCAGCTTCTGCATATTTTTGAAGATAAATTGACGACCAAACATCTTTTTCAAATGTTTCTAATAAATTTTTAATTATTTCAGCAACTTTAGCTTGAATGTTGTTGTTAATAAATGATTTTTCAAACCATTGATTGCCATGTATAGATAGCAATATTAGTGAATCACAAATTCCTTGATGTAATGGATCATTTTGGTTAGAATTTAACACTTCTTCTGCTACTTCATAAAATATATTTAAATCGGATTCTGTAATATATTTTTGTATCAAAAATAACTTTTCTTTTTGTGATTTTACACCAGTTGTGTATTTTTTTTCAAAAAGCAATGTTTTATCTTGATTGACAAGAAAACGAATAGCTTTTTCGACATCATGATATTTTGTGGTATCAAATAATTTTTTAATAATTTCTCGATGTTTATTATCAGTTTTTACAAACGAACCAGCTAATGTTATTGGTATTAGTTTTCTACAAATATCTTCATGTTTAGACCATTTAGGATTTTTTACCTCTGGAAACGGAGATAAAAGTCTTCTTAACATTGTTGGTGAAAATGCACAATATTCGATATAGCTATCAATTTTATCGGGGTTTATTTTCATTTCTTTCAATGCACAATAAAAATCATAATAACTTGACCGATCTAATTTTATATCTGGTTTGATATATGCTGGTTCGTCTTTATCATCTGTTGGTTCGTCAGATATAATTATCATAGAAACAGAATCTGAAAAATCGCTCGATATATTTTCTTGCTCACAGCTAGAATCAATAATAACAATACCTTTATATTGTGCATATCTTAATTTTCTTAAAGCTTCTGTTGATTTAACAATAAGTGCAGTGTCGCTAATATCTTTTGGCACTTCATCAAACAAGCAAGTTAAAAATGCCAAACCTTCGTCGCAAGAATCGGCAACTATAACAAATTTTTTAGCGGTAGCTTTATTATTAAGCCAGTTTGAAAAACTTTCTTGATGTTTTGTTACTTGTTGTTTAAATAGAGTTTTATTTAATTTTGGCAGTGTGTTGCACCATATTTTCCAATATTCATCAAGAGTTTGTATTTGTGTATCATGCTGATCATTTTCTTCTAAAAACCAAGTTGTAGCTTGTGGCGATTGCTCTAGCCATTGCTCTAAATCGCTTGCATCATAAACTATTATGTTTTTCCACTTTTTTTCGTCTTGTTTCTTTTTTTGCCATGTTTTTTTGCCCGGCCAATTTCTTGGGGTTACAAATATAAATGTCGTTTTTTTTCTCTCTTCTTCTGGAATTTTTTCTGTTCGCTTTGTGTAGTCTTCATCTGCCTTTTTTTTAGGATCGTTACTAGTTCCTAATTCCCATACAGATTTTCCTGAAGGAATTTTTGTTGTTGCAGAGCTAGATTCTACATAGATAAATTCTACCTCGCCATCAAAACCCGGTGTTTGTGAATTTTCATATGCTGGAAAATCAATTTTTTTTATTGAGTCTGGTGAAGCAGTGCTGTTTATAAGCTTTCTTAACAAAACTGGCAATGTGCTTTTAGCTTTATCTTGATCAGACCATTGTTTTATTAATAGAGCTTTTACTTTTTGTGGCATAATTAAATTAATGAAAATTAAAAAAACAACTCATAAAATTTTATAAATTTTTGCTATACATTATGAATTTGATATTGTAAAATCATTATTATTTTTTGCCAAGTTATTTTATTTTTTTTATGTCTCTTAATTTTACACTTACTTTGGGCGGTATGCCTTCTTCAGAAAAAATCTATATCGCCAACAATACTGGCGATGTTTTAGTGCCAATGAGACAAATCAATTTATCCCAAAACTCTAGCAACAAAAATTTTGTGGTTTATGATACTTCGGGCATTTACACCGATAATCAAAAATTACATGAAATAAATCTAAACCATGGTTTGCCAAAAATTCGAAAAAATTGGGTTTTAGAAAGGCAAGATGTAGAATATTATCAAGGGCGAAAAATTAAACCAGAAGATAACGGTTTGCAAAATAAAAATCAAATTCCACAATTTAATTTAAACAATTATCAACCACTAAAAGCCAAAATAGGCAAGCAACCTACTCAATTAGCTTATGCCAAAGCAGGTATCATTACCAAAGAAATGCAATATATTGCTATTCGAGAAAATATGGCAAGAACTAATCTTAAAAATCCTATTACTGCCGAATTTGTTAGGCAAGAAGTGGCTAGCGGTAGAGCTGTTATTCCTGTTAATATCAATCACCTCGAATGCGAGCCTATGATTATTGGTCGAAATTTTCTGGTAAAAATCAATGCAAATATTGGTAATTCTGCTATTTTTTCTGGAGTTGAGCAAGAAGTTGAAAAAATGATTTGGGCAACTCGCTGGGGTTCTGATACTTTAATGGATCTTTCCACAGGTAGCAACATTCATACTATTCGAGAATGGATAATTCGCAACTGCCCTGTGCCAGTTGGCACAGTGCCACTTTATCAAGCCCTAGAAAAAGTTGGCGGTATTGCCGAAGATCTCACTTGGGAAATTTATAAAGATACTCTAATTGAGCAGTGCGAACAAGGGGTTGATTACTTCACTATTCATGCCGGAGTTTTACTGCCTTACATTCCGCTTACTGCTAATCGAGTTACTGGTATTGTTTCAAGAGGCGGGGCGATTATAGCAAAATGGTGCTTGGCTCATCATAAAGAAAATTTTTTATACACTCATTTTGAAGATATTTGCCAAATTATGCAACAATACGATGTTAGTTTTTCACTAGGCGATGGACTTCGCCCCGGATCTATTGCCGATGCCAACGACGAAGCGCAATTTGCCGAGCTTACTACATTAGGTGAGCTTACTAAAATAGCTTGGCAATATAACTTCCAAGTCATGATCGAAGGGCCAGGCCATGTGCCGATGCATCTTATTAAAGAAAATGTCGATAAACAGTTAAAAGTTTGTCACGAAGCCCCTTTTTACACATTAGGGCCACTCACCACCGATATTGCACCAGGCTACGATCACATCACCTCTGCCATTGGCGCTGCGATGATTGGTTGGTTTGGCACCGCCATGCTTTGTTATGTTACCCCAAAAGAGCATCTTGGCTTACCAAATAAAGAAGATGTTAAAGCTGGAGTAATTGCCTATAAAATTGCGGCCCATGCCGCTGATTTAGCCAAAGGCAACGAAGCAGCTAGAGCTTGGGACGACGAACTTTCAAAAGCGCGATTTGAGTTTAGATGGGAAGATCAATTTAATTTAAGCCTCGATCCTGAAACTGCTAAATCTTATCACGATGCCACTTTGCCTTCCGAAGGGGCAAAATTAGCACATTTTTGCTCGATGTGTGGTCCTAAATTTTGTTCGATGAAAATCACTCAAGATGTTCGAGATTATGCTAAACAACAACAAGGCTTGCAAGAAATGAGTGAAAAATTCAAGCAATCTGGATCAGAAATTTATATAAAACCATAATCGCAATTTTGCTATAACAGTGCTATAACAGTGCCATAATATAAAAAACCCGTTGCTTTCAAAAGCAACGGGCAAACATAAATATATTTTTAAAAAATACTAGTTAGTTTTAGCTGGAGTTTCGGCTGGAGTTTCGGCTTTAACTTCGGATTTTTTAGCTTTAGCTTTTTTAGCTTTAGTTTTTTTAGCCGATTTTGTTGGTTTAGAAGTTTCTTTAGTTGCTTCTTTTAATGCTGGCACAACTACTTTATCAACATTATTTGTTGCTTTTTCGTTGATGATAACTGGTTTTACAGTTTCTTCTTTTACAGTTTCTTTTTTATAACCGTGGCAAGAAGATTTTTTGCAAGAGCCTTTATAACAAGAAGATAAAAGAGCTATGGTTGCAACAGAAATGGTGGCAACACGTAATAATTGTTTCATATTTTGGTATGATTTTTAATTGATTTAATAATAATTTAATGATTAAATTAAAAAAGCTCATAAAAACAAATAAACAAAAAATGAATAAAATATTTTTTTGTTTATTGATTTTAAATGATAAGCTCTTTAAAATAATCAATTAAAGCAAAATTTTAACTGCTTGTTGTTAATTAATCAATATTTTTTTTAATGTTTAGTAAAAATTTTCTACAACAAATCGATGATGATTTAACTAGGCTACAAGATAGCGGTTTATATAAAAAAGAATACCAAATTTCTGGTCAGCAATCAGCAGAAATTAAAATTTGGCACAATCAAAATAAAAAGAAAGTTCTAAATTTTTGTGCCAATAATTATCTAGGTTTGGCAAATAATCATAGTTTAATCACCGTAGCAAAAAAATCTCTCGAAGAATACGGTCTAGGAACCGCCTCGGTAAGGTTTATTTGTGGCACTCTTGATATTCATAAAAAATTTGAAAATAAATTAGCAACCTTCTTAAAATACGAAGATTGCATCACTTTCTCTTCTTGTTTTGCTGCCAATGGAGCTTTATTTTCGGCTTTATTTACTGAACATGATGCCATTATTTCTGCCGATCTTAACCATGCTAGTATTATTGATGGTATTAGGCTTTGCAAGGCAAAAAGATATTTTTATAAATACAACAATATGCATCAGCTTGAGCAAAAATTACAAGAAGCAAAAGATCATCAAAATAAAATCATTGTAACCGATGGAGTTTTTTCAATGGATGGTGATATTGCTAATTTGCCAGAAATTTGCAATTTAGCCGATAAATACAATGCTATTTTAGTAGTTGACGATTCTCATGCCACAGGTTTTATTGGTAAAAATGGCAGAGGAACTGCCGAATTATGCCAAGTTGAGGGCAGGGTAGATATTTTAATTAGCACTTTAGGTAAAGCTCTAGGCGGTGCTGGTGGCGGTTTTATTGCTTCTAAACAAAACATCATTAATAAACTGCGAAATTATTCTAGACCATATTTATTTTCAAATAATATTTTACCTTTAGTTGCTTCGGTTGGTATTGAAATTTTAAACATGATTGAAGATTCAAAATATTTAATCGAAAAGTTAGCTTATAACACTCAATATTTTCGCCAAAAAATTATTTCTGCTGGCTTCGATATTTATAGCAAAGAAAGTAGTCATCCTGTAGTTCCGATAATGCTTTATGATGCAGTTTTAGCCAATGATTTTGCTAAAACCATGATCGAAGATTACGGTATTTATGTGATTGCTTTTTCTTATCCTGTGGTGCCAAAAGATAATGCCAGAATTAGAGTGCAAATTTCTGCCGCTCACGAAAAAGAACATCTCGATAATGCAATTAATGCTTTTATTGAGGTTGGTAGAAAATTAAAAGTCTTAAAATAAATTATGTTGGCAAGTTTTGCAGTTCATCAATCTATCGGTAGAAAGCATTTTATAGAACCTAATCTTTTTTCGCAAAACTTAAATTATTCTGTGCATAATTGTGATTTTTATCTAGATTATGCAAAAATTATTAACTCTACCGCTTTTCGCAGACTTCAATACAAAACACAAGTTTTTGTTAACGATCAAGGCGATCATTATCGAACCAGGCTTACTCATTCACTAGAAGTTGCCTATATTGCTAGATTTTTAGCAATAGAACTTAACATAAATTCTATTTTAGCCGAAAATATTGCTCTTGCTCACGATCTTGGTCATCCACCATTTGGGCATGCTGGCGAAGAGGCTCTCAATAGTAAAATGCAAGATTTTGGAGGTTTTTGCCATAACGATCATACTTTAAATATTCTTACTCAAATTGAAAATTATTCGGCACATTATACTGGTTTAAATTTATCTTGGGAGATGCTTGAAGGTGTAGTTAAACATAACGGAAAAATTTTACAACCATCTGCTACTATTGCAAATTATAATCAAAAATTCGATTTACAACTAAATAAAAACCCTTCTCTTGAAGCTCAAATTTCTTCTTTGGCCGATGATATTGCCTATAATAATCACGATTTAGAAGATGGTTTAAGAGCCAATCTGTTTTTAATTTCTGATGTTTTAAAACTGCCACTAGTTGGCGATGTTTATAACAAGTTATTAACTGAATACTCTAATTTAAAAACCGAAATTTTAGTATGCGAAGCAAAAAAACAACTCACCTCATTAATGATGTTTGATGTTATTAATCAAACTAAACAAAACTTAAAAAATCTAAATATCACTAGTTTTGCACAAATACAAAACCAAGAAAATTTTATTGCTAGTTTTTCACCAGAAATGCTTAATATACAACAACAAATTAAATATTTTTTAAACCAAAATATGTATAAACACAGTTTAGTTAACTCCATGACTAACAATGCTAAAAAAATAATTACTAATTTATTTGATTTTTATTTTAAAAATCCAAAGTATTTACCAAATAATTGCAACCATGATAATCTTGCCAAGGTTATTTGTAATTATATTGCTGGCATGACCGATCGTTTTGCTTATCAAAAATATAATAGCACTGTTGCATCCTAAATTATATTTTAGTGGCAATTTTTGGTATAAATTTTAGCTATGTTTTAGTATGATATAAATTTCAGTTGTGCTAATGCAACAACACGATATAATTTTCAGTTGTGCTAACGTAAGCAACACGATATAAATTTCAGTTGTGCTAATGCAACAACACTATATGTTTAATATGAGGCTAAAAATAACTAAAATTTTTTCTCAAAACTAAAATTAAAACAAATTTAAAATGCAACAGTGCCATAATGAATCAATAACAAATTAACATTAAAAGTTATGCTAAATAAAATTTTTAATTCTAAATGGTTTAAGTTTTTAATAACCATTGGCTTTATTTATTTTCTTTATATTAATTCAAAAGAAGATAAACAATCAATTACCAATAGCTTAAATAAAGAAAATTTACAACAAGGAATTAAAATATTAAACAATGCTGTTGAAAATTATCATTATTATAATAATCAAAAACTTATAAATCCAAGCACAACTGCTAATCAAGATAATTTAAAAATAAATATCAAAGATTATAGCAATTCCACTTCTCATAACCTTAACTCTCCTAAAAGTAAATGCCAAGATAAATTAAAACTCGAAGTTGCTATTTATAATAACAAACAAGAGCTAATTCGAAAAGAACAAATCGAAGTTATTTTGGGTAGCAAACAAAATTTATTTCTTGAGCAAATAGCAAGTAATTTGTCTACTGAAAATTGGCGATTAATTGAAGTGCCTATGGGCTATAAAACCAACGATCCTCAAATAGATAACTTATTGCAATCTAATATTTTAGAGTATAGAATTATTATTTTAGATCTAATACCTAATTTTTCTGCAGAAATTATATGCAACTAAAACAACAATTTTTTATCAATAAGTTAAGTAATCAAATGCAAACTAACAACATAACCAGTAAAAAAGCTGAATATAATAAATTTTTTTACGACTACTTACCGATGATTGTTTTTTTTATTACTTACAAGTTAAATAAGAGTTCAGATAAGTTGTTAATAGCTTCTTTAGCTATGATTTTTATTAGTGCTGTGGTAATTTTGGTTGGCTATTTTAAAACTAAAATAATTCCCAAGATACCAACTTTTATCAATGTTGTTTTTGCAGTTTTTTGTGGTTTATCAATTTATAACAACAACCAAGATTTTTTAAAAATCAAGCTTACCATTATTTATTTAATTTTTTCACTCTTGCTTTTTTACTCTTTTTTTGCTAAAAAAACTTGGCTTTCTTATCTATTTGGCCAACAAATAAATCTTCCTAACCATATTTGGCAAAAACTTTCTCTTAATTTTGCCTTATTTTTTTTATTTTCATGCATTGTAAATGAAATTATTTGGCGAAATTTTGATACCGATTTTTGGGTAAATTTTAAAATATTTGGATTCACTTTTCTCTTTATTTTTTTCTTTTTATCGCAAATGCCTATCATCATCAAAAACAAACTTAATTAAGTTATGGCTGTAGTTTTTTCTGGCATACAATCTACTGGTAGCCCGCATTTAGGTAATTACTTGGGGGCTATTGTTAATTGGCTATCATTACAAAATCATCATCAGTGTTGGTTTGGAGTTATGAATTTGCATTCTATAACTACTCCCCAAAATCCTCAACAACTTAAACAAAACACCTTACTTACTGTTGCCACCTATTTAGCTTGCGGTTTAGATGCTACTAAATCTACAATTTTTGTGCAAAGTAAAGTTTCGCAACACAGCGAATTAGCCTGGATTCTAAACACCATAACTCCCATTGGCTGGCTTAAAAGAATGACTCAATTCAAAGATAAAAGTCAAAAACTAGCAGAAGAAAACATTAATTTAGGCTTGTTTGCCTACCCAATTTTAATGGCTTGCGATATTTTGCTTTACAATGCCAATTTAGTGCCAGTTGGCGAAGATCAAAAACAACATTTAGAGCTCACTTGCCACATTGCCTCTGCTTTTAATCGACAATTTAAGGCTAATTTTTTTACTCTACCTCAACCTTTAATTTTTCAGCAAAACAAAAGAGTGATGTCTCTACAAAATGCTAGTAAAAAAATGAGCAAATCCGATGCATCCGATTTATCTAAAATAAATCTAAACGATACTTCCGAACAAATTTTACACAAAATCAAAAAAGCCAAAACCGATTCTAGCGGAGCTTTTATTTATAACCAAGAGCAACAGCCAGAGCTTTATAATTTAATTAATATTTTTGCTAGTTTTAGCCAAAAAAATTCGCAAGAAATCATCGATATCTACCAAAATAGCGGTTATGGCAAATTTAAAAACGATTTGGCAGAATTAATCATCTCTTCTCTTACTCCTATTTGGCAAAAAACTCAACAACTTTTAAACGATCAAGCTTATTTAGAACAAATAATTCTGCAAGGCAATCAAAAAGCGCAACAGCAAGCTAGCAAAAAGCTTAACGAAGTATTTAATTTACTAGGTTTATGACAAAAAACATCTATATCACTACCCCTATTTATTATGTTAACGATGCTCCACATATTGGCCATGCTTACACCTCGGTTGCTTGCGATGCTTTAGCAAGATTTTACAGCCTTTATAATCATAAAGTGCATTTTTTAACTGGCACTGATGAACATGGTCAAAAGGTTGAAAAATCAGCTCTTGTTAAAAATATTCAGCCACAACAATTTTGCGATGATGTTTCACAAAAATTTCGTCAATTAGCTTCTTTTCTTAATTTAAGCAACAACGATTTTATTCGAACTACCGAAACAAGGCACATAAAAACTGTTGAAAAATTTTGGCAAATTTTACAAGATAATCATTATATTTATAAAGGAGTCTACGAAGGCTGGTATGCAGTTCGTGATGAAGCTTTTTATGCTGAAAGCGAAATTATTAATGGCAAAGCTCCTAGTGGTGCCGAAGTAACTTGGCACAAAGAAGAAAGTTATTTTTTTAAACTTTCTGCTTTTCAAAATAAACTTTTAGCTCTTTACGAGGCTGTGCCAGATTTTATCAAACCAATTTCACGCTACAACGAGATTGTTTCTTTTGTAAAAAGTGGCTTAAAAGATTTATCAATCTCTCGAAACTCTTTTTCTTGGGGAATCAAAGTGCCAAACGATGAGCAAAATATTATTTATGTGTGGCTAGATGCTCTCACCAACTATCTATCAGCCCTTGATTTTACTAATAATTCTGCTCAATATCAGCAATTTTGGCAACAAGGAAGCCCTATTCATATTGTAGGCAAAGATATTATCAGGTTTCATGCTGTTTATTGGCCAGCTTTTTTAATGGCCGCCAACATTAACTTGCCCCACACTATCTATGCCCACGGCTGGTGGACTAATTCTGGTCAAAAAATCTCAAAATCTCTTGGCAATGTTATCTGCCCTTATCAAGAAGTAAATTATTTACAAAATAAAATGCTCTCTTCTCATCTAAAACCATCAGATATTCAAAATATTGCTATTGATTATTTTCGTTATTTTTTACTAAAAGAAGTTCCTTTTGGTAACGACGGCGATTATTCGCAAGAAAGCCTAGTTAAAAGAATTAATGCCGAATTAGTCAATAACATTGGCAATTTAGTGCAACGATGCCTCACTATGGTTGCCAAAGAGTTTCCTACTGGCTTACCTGCTAATAAACATTCGGCAGTTGCTTTATTTGAGCCTTATAGCCAGCAATTTTTTGATAATATGCAAAATTTTGCTTATGATAAAGCTTTATCAGCAATTATCGATTTTGCTAGTGTAATTAACAAAAAATTTAATGATACTGCACCTTGGAATTTAAAAAAACAAGAAAAAATATCGCAA
>JAUMFK010000100.1:0-7716 GCA_032119875.1 Rickettsiales bacterium | reverse complement strand
ATGCATGAGTGCTTACTTCACACAACCGATGCTATTCGAATTATTGCTATCATGCTTTTACCTTTCATTCCTAGTGCGGCAAATAAAATTCTAGATATTTTAAACATTCATCAAAATATGCGAAATTTTGCTTTTTTAACAGATTCTTGGTCAGAAAATCATCAAATTTTGCAAGTTTATCCTATTTTTCCACGACTACAATAAACATGGCTGTTTTATCAAAAAATATCAACATCGATCATTATTTAAAAAACATTAACCAAGCGAAAATTACTGGTTGCTTACTTTATGGTCCAAATGTTTTGCTAAACAATTTTCGTTTCGAAATAATTGCTAAAAATATCGTAACTAATTTACAAGATCAATTCTTGGTAACTAATCTTAACAACCAGCAAATTAAAGAAGATTACTATATTTTACTCGACGAGTTTTTTTCTATTCCAATGTTAGGTGAAAAAAAGCTTATCATTATCAAAAACCCAGAAAAAGATTTTACCACCGCCATCAAAGCTTTATTTGCCACCAATAATTATGCCAGCAAAAGCAATAACTTTATTTTAGTTTTTGCCCAAGAGCTCGATAAAGATTCGCCCTTACGTAAAGCTATCGAAGACGATCCTTACTTTATGGCAATTCCTGCTTATGCCGAAAAAGAATCTGATATCAATCAATTTATAACTTTTGAACTTAACAAACACCATATAAAAGCAGATTTAACAACAGTAAAAGCAATTTCTCACAACACCGGAAAAAATAGACAAATAATTAGCACCGAAATCAATAAAATTGCCACTTATTTAGCAGAAAATAAAAATCTCAATTTAACCACCTTGCAAAAAATATTAGGCGAAAATCAAGCTAGTTCTGGTGAAAATTTAATACAAAACTTTGTTCTTGATTTTGCTTTTAAAAAATATTCACTCTGCCTTGAAAATATGCTAAAAATATACAATGAACATCGCGAATTTCTTATGCTTACTAGGGTTTTGGCTACTTATTTTAGCAAACTTTATTTTGGCAAAATAGCTTGGCAAATTTACCAAAAACCGCTACCTCAAATTGCTCTTGAAGAAAAAGTTTTTTACCCTATGCAAGAGCCTTTTTTTCAGCATTTGCAACAACTAAATTTTCAATTTATCAACACTATGTTACAAAATTTTGAAGAACTCGAACTAAATCTAAAACAAAGCAGGCTTGGTCAATATTTAGTTTTTGCTAGTTTTATCAGAAATCTAATTAAATGATATTTATGAAAATCTTTTTAGCTTCCGACCATGCAGGCTATAATTTAAAACAACAAATTATTGTTTTTTTACAGCAACAATATTACGAAGTACTAGATCTAGGCTGCGATTCTGCCACTAATTCGGTTGATTATCCAGATTTCGCCCATAAATTAGCCACACATCTTACTAATCCACTTTATTACGGTATTTTAATTTGCGGTAGCGGTATTGGTATTAGTATTTCTGCTAATCGCCATTCTCATATTAGGGCAGCATTATGTCATAATGTAACACTAGCAAAATTAGCTAGAGCACATAATAATGCTAATGTTTTATGCTTGGGATCTCGAGTAGTTAAAAATAAAACCGCACTTAATATTGTGAAAAATTTTCTTAAACAACCTTTTGAAGGGGGGCGACATATTAACCGAATCAATAAAATCAATCTTTGATAACTTATACCATTTCAACTTAACATACATTGTTAGATTGATTAATTTTAAAGTTGAAATGTTATTATATCAAAAATGTTAAACAAAGTAAAATATAATTTAGAATGCAACAGTGCCAAAATAAATTAATCAGAAGCTTTGGTCGAATCAAAAGCCGAAAATTATCTAATCAAAAAGAATTTTTGCTACACAATTTGTTACCTAGTTATTTTTTAGAAAAATATCAGCCTAATAATTTTTTACAAAATGTTTTAGAAATTGGCTATGGTTTTGGCGATTTTTTATTTCAGCAAGCCATTACTAACCAAAATAAAATGTTTTATGGTTGCGAACCACATCTAAACGGCATTGTTAATTTATTAGGTAAACTACACAAACAACCGCTTGCTAATTTAAAAATCAACAATTTTGATGTTCGACTTTTTTTAGAAAGTTTTCCTGATGGTTTTTTTCAACAAATTTTTATTTTATTTCCAGATCCGTGGCCAAAAGTAAAACATTATAAAAGAAGACTAATAAATACTCACTTTTTAGATCAAATTTTAGCAAAGAAAATTGCAAAATCAGGCAATCTAATTATTGCCACCGACCACCCAGATTATGCCACCTGGATTTTATCACAACCCACCAAACATTTTACTTGGCAGGCAAAAAATAGCTCTAGCTGGCTAAATTTTCCATCTTACTGGCACCCCACCAAATATCAACTAAAAGCTGAAAAACAAGAGTGTATTTATCTAGAGTTTGAATGCAGTAATACCATTTCAACTTAAAATACATTGTTAGATATTTAATAAATCTAACTTCATCTTTTTGGCTAAAAAGCTTCAAAAAGCCTCAAGCTGTATGGATATACAGCTTTCGTTTTTTAAAGTTTTTATCTCAAAAATATTTTGTTAGATTGATTAATTTTAAAGTTGAAATGGTATACCATTTCAACTTTAAAATTAATCAATCTAACTATATAATGCTTCATTCTAAATTATAAACAAAAAAAATCCCCCTCTAATTTTATTAAAGGGGGATTTTTAAAGTTTAGTGATAAATTATTGTTTAGATATTTACACTAAATGATAAGGCACAAACTTTTTTGTTACCATTTGGAGTTTGATATTTATCGTAAGAGCCAGCTGTTGTTGTTCCTGGGTTTGTGCTGTAAGAAGCAGCTTCGCTACCAGAACAATTATTGGCAACAGCATCAGCTTTGGTATTAACCGCCAAAACCGTGCCAGAATTTGCTTTGCCATCATCAACTTTAGAATCGATAGAATAGGCATCTGGAGCAGAAAGAACTTCAAAAGCAGCATTGGTAAGTGGAGTAGTATAAGGAGCTAAACCACCAGGAAAGTTAGGACCAGAAGCTGTGCAGTAAGGATCTGTATTATTTGCTGCTGGTGTTGCTGAGGCACAAGCTAAGGCAGATGAATTGGATGTTCCTGCAGTTCTAAAATGGTTATTAACTAAAGTTGTAGCAGCAGCAAGAGCACCAGGAGTTACACTTTTTGTTTTGCCAGTAAGAACCACTACATTTTGCAAAGAAGAAATGTTGTAATCAAAAGCCCAGCCACCACCTTTAATTTTTGAACCAGGTATGTTGGTAATTGGAGTAAATGTAGTTGCAGCTGCAGTTGCCAATGATATTGCACTACCTGATCCAAAAGTTAGATTTAAATCTATGGCACCGATGTCTCTTAAATCTTGCCAAGCATCAATACCTTCAAAACCAGCAGCTGCTGTTCCATTAAGTAAGCCATTATCAATTGCATATTGAATTTGATTGTTTCTATTTCCTGTAAAAGTGCTATTATTACCAACAGAAATAGCAGTATCACCTGGGTAAGAATCGTATTGGGTATAAAAAGAATTTACCGCTACTTGATAGCTTTTTGCTTCACTCATAACAGAACGTAGCTCGGAGCTTTTAATAAGGCTCGCACCACCAGTAATGCCTGCAATTAGCAAACCGATAATGATTAAAACTATTGATAACTCAATTAGTGAGAAAGCCGACTTTTTAGAAGAAAAAGTTTTTTTCATATTTTATTGTATAGTTGTTGAATTTTGGTTATTATGAAGCAAAATTGAAAAGTTTTGATCCTTTTAAAAACAATATTGCTTGTTTTATTTTCAAATGTCAAATTCTTTTTTATCTTTTTTTTAATTGTCTCTTTTTTAAACATAACCAAGGTTAAATGTTATGCAATATTTTCAATGCAACAGTGACAAATTTTATTATTTTTTATTGCTTGCATTTTGTTTTTTGTGCTTTACAATTTTTTTTTGTAAATTTATGGCATTGTTGAATTTCAAATTTATTTGTGGTGTAAACAGTGCCAAATTATAAACTAATTTTATGGGGCTATAGCGCAGTTGGTAGCGCGTTTGCATGGCATGCAAAAGGTCACGAGTTCGAATCTCGTTAGCTCCACCAAAAATATTTTATTTTCAAAAAATTTCATCTATTTTTCAAGCAAAGCCTTGCATTAAAAAATAATCTCACTTCACATTATGCTTAAAAGCTCTTCACTTGGTTTTCCTAGAATAGGCTCTGATCGTCAATTAAAAAAAGCCACCGAAGGCTATTGGAAAGGCTCTATTTCTTGGGAGCAACTACAAGCCACCGCCTCTGAAATCAAAAATCATAATTGGCAATTACAACAATCTGCTGGTATAAATTATATTACTAGCAACGATTTTTCTTTTTATGATCATATCCTTGATAATATTGTTTTATTTGGTGCTATTCCTGAGCGGTTTAAAAAAGTTTTTGGCGAAAATCATCAAGGTCTAGATTTATATTTTGCCATGGCTAGAGGCTTGCAAAAATCTGGCATCGATATTACTGCGCTTGAAATGACTAAATGGTTTGATACCAACTACCACTATTTAGTTGCCGAATTTTCTGCTAATCAGCAATTTAGTTTAAATGCTCAAAAAATTTGCCAAGATTTTTTAGAAGCTAAACAAATAGGAATCAACACCCGCCCTGTTATTATTGGTCCGGTATCATTTTTATTACTTGGCAAATCTATTGATAATTCAAACAAACTTAATCTATTACCAAAATTACTACCTATTTATGCCGATTTGTTTTTAAAGCTACAAGAAATTGGAGTTTGCGATTTACAAATAGACGAGCCTTTTTTAGCAACCGATATCAGTAAAGATGCTATCAATGCTTATTTGCAAGCTTATGCCTATCTTAAAAAACACTGTGGTTCATTAAAATTACATCTTACCACCTACTTTGAAAGCCTACTAGATAACACTCAACTAGCTTTTGATCTTGAAACCGATTCGGTTCATATCGATTTGGTAAGAGGCGAAAATCAACTAAATGATTGCTTGCAAGCTATCAAAAACAATCAAACTCTTTCTTTGGGTTTAGTTGATGGCAGAAATATCTGGATCAACAACCTAGAACAATCAATTGAAATTGTTAAAAAAGCTCTTGCAGTTTTAGGAGAAAATAGAATAATTATAAGTAGTTCTTGTAGCTTGTTGCATTGCCCAATTTCTTTAGCAAACGAAACTAGTCTAGATTTTGAAATAAAAACTTGGCTAGCTTTTGCCGAAGAAAAACTGCAAGAAATATCAATTATTGCTGGTGCTGTTAATAATAATTTAAACGAAAAACAACTTAAAATTTTACAAAACAATAAAATCGCTATTGCCAATCGAAAAACATCAGTAAAAATTCATAATCAAAAAGTAAAACAAAGAGTGTCTCAAATTGATGCAACTTTTTTAAATCGCAAGTCAAACTTCGCTACTCGAAGTAAACTACAACAAAACCATCTTAATTTACCTTTATTGCCCACTACTACTATCGGTTCTTTTCCGCAAACTAAAGAAGTTAGAGAAAATCGAGCCAATTTTAAAGCTAATAAAATCAATCAAGATCAATACAATAGCTTTATCAAACAGCAAATTGCTAATGCTATTGCTTGGCAAGAGCAAATTGAGCTTGATGTTTTAGTGCATGGCGAGTTTGAAAGAAATGATATGGTCGAATATTTTGGCGAGCAACTTAATGGTTTTTGCTTTACTCAAAATGGTTGGGTGCAAAGCTACGGCACTCGCTGTGTTAAGCCTCCAATTATTTTTGGTGATGTTTATCGCAATTCTGCCATGACTGTTGAATGGGCAAAATATGCTCAAAGTCTTACTACAAAAATTGTTAAAGGCATGCTTACAGGGCCAATAACTATTTTACAGTGGTCTTTTGTGAGAAACGATCAGCCAAAAAGCCAAACTGCCAAACAAATTGCCTTGGCAATTCGCGATGAAGTTATAGATCTAGAAAAAGCGGGCATCCAAATTATTCAAATAGATGAAGCTGCTTTGCGAGAAGGTTTACCAATTCGTCAAATTGATCAGCAACATTATTTACAATGGGCGGTAGATGCTTTTCGCATTTCTGCAAGTGGAGTAGAAGATAAAACTCAAATTCATACTCATATGTGTTATTCCGAGTTTAACGATATTATAAAATCTATTGCCGATATGGATGCCGATGTTATTTCTATTGAAACTTCTCGATCACAAATGGAGCTATTAAATGCTTTTGTTAACTTTAAATATCCAAACGAAATTGGTCCTGGGGTTTATGATATTCATTCGCCAAGAGTGCCATCAATCAAAGAAATAGAAGATCTGCTTTATAAAGCTCTTAATGTTTTACAACCAGAACAAATTTGGGTAAATCCTGATTGCGGTTTAAAAACTCGCGACTGGCCCGAAACTAAACAAGCTCTTGAGCTTATGGTTTCTGCTACCAAAAACATTCGAGCCACTTTATAGTATTCTAATACCATTTCAATTTTTATCTCAAAAATATTTTTTTAGATTGATTAATTTTAAAGTTGAAATGCCATAAAATATCCTTCTCACAAGAATTGAAGCAAGAAAATTCACCACTTCTTGTGAGAAGAGTTTATAAAATTTTATATTTTTATTGTTTTTTGTTGCTATTTTTTTATTAAGCAAATAATATTATCATATCAAATCTCATTTATAATTCCAAATATAGCAAAATATTTTTGAGATAAAAACTTTACAAAACTATTTGCCTATATATCTATACAGATACAGGTTTTTTTAAAGATTTTTAGCCAAAAAAATAAAGATAAATTTAAAATCATAAATGAAATTTAGTATCTATTTTATTATATTTTTTACTATGTTAAACAATCTAACCGCCAGTTTTATTATTATTGGCAACGAAATTTTATCAGGTAGAACTCAAGATAAAAACCTTAATTACCTTGCTAAAATACTCAATAATTTAGGTATTATTTTACAAGAAGTAAGAGTTATTGCCGATATTGAATCTGAAATCATTTCTACAGTAAAAAATCTCCATCAAAAATATACTTATGTTTTTACAAGTGGTGGCATTGGCCCTACTCACGACGATATAACTTCGCTATGTATAGCTAAAGCATTCGATGATCAATTAATTATTAATCAAGAAGCCAAAGAAATTTTATATAAATTTTATGGCTCAAACAATGTCAACGAAGCTCGAATGAAAATGGCAACCATACCAAGTAGGGCAAAATTATTACACAATTCTGTTTCTTCTGCTCCGGGTTTTTACCTAGAAAATGTTTTTGTTATGGCTGGCATTCCAAAGATATTTCAAGCAATGGTTGATTCTTTAATACCAATCTTAAAAGTTGGTAGTAAAATTCATAATTGCGAACTAACCATCTCACTTACCGAATCGGTGATTGCCACAAGTTTTGCTTATTTACAAAAACAATTTCCAGAAATAATTATGGGTAGCTATCCTTTTGAAGGGGGCACTTCTTTGGTTTTTCGAGCAACCGATCTTGCTATGTTAAAAAAAACAGTAGCCATAATGAAAGACATAGTTTTGTCTATACACTCTCAAGCTATTATTAAAATAGATGAATAACACACTAAAACCACAAACTTCTGTTATTTTTACAAAAAAATCAATCATCAATAATACTGATACTTCGTTAAATCTGCAAGAAACCCTAGAATATCAAAAATTCATCAAAGAATCA
>JAUMFK010000099.1:0-8218 GCA_032119875.1 Rickettsiales bacterium | reverse complement strand
GATCAAGATCAAGATCAAGATCAAGATCAAGATCAAGATCAAGAATCGTCAGAAGAAACAAAATCGGTAGAAAAAAAGATAGTTTTTGGAAAAATTCAAACCACTATCATGGTTATTAATAATACTCTTAAAAATCTCGAAGACGATATTAAACTAGTGGCTGAACAATTTCGCCTATTAGGTTTGCCAGTTATTCGAGAAGATATTTTTTTAGAGCATTGTTTTTGGTCTCAATTGCCTGCAAATTTCACTTTTTTAAAACGTCAAAAAATTACTCCACTCAATTATTTTGCCACCTTTTCTGCTTTGCATTCTTTTTCTTCTGGCAAATTAAATGGTAACCTTTGGGGCCCTGCTATTGCTACTTTTCGCACCATCATGAAAAATCCTTATTTTTTCAATTTTCATTATTCTAAATTTGGTAATACTATAATTTTTGGCAATAAAAATTCTGGCAAAAGAGCTATCACTAATTTTTTACTTACACAAGCTAAAAGAATTAATCATCGCTTGTTTTATTTTGATTTTAGCAACAATAATTTACCTTTTATTTTATCTTTATTAGGTGAAAGTTTTTATGTTCCTTTGCCAAGCAATCGTAATGTGTCTAGTCTAGAAAAAGCACTTACTATTAATCCGTTATTTTTGCAAGATGATAACACTAATCATCGTTTTTTATCAGATTTTTTATTTGAAGTTCTGTCGTTAATTAGCAAACATATTGCCGAGCAACATAAAATAGTTATTAATCAAAAACTTGATATTGCTATCGATAACAAAATAACTGATTTTTTACAATTAAAAGATTTATTTCAAGAAGAACAAGATATTTGGCAAGCCTTTAATAATTTAGAGATCACTAATTTTTATGATATTTTTAATCATCGCACCGAGATAAATTGGCAAAATCGTAATTTAAATTTTAATTTAAGCGAAATTTTATCAGATAGTGCAATGCTTTATTTTACCTTGCAATATTTATTGCATAAAATTACCGAAATTGCCTCTGAAGATAAAATTATTACAGTGTTTCGCGATCCTTTACAAATTTTAGCAAATCAAAATATCGAAAAAATATTCTTTAAATTTTGTGATACCATTCAAAAAAAAGGTGGAATAGTTATTTTTGTGATTGATGATACTCTGCATAATGTGCAAAATGATTTGCTTGCTAAAATAAATAGCATTAGCCACACCAAAATTATTGGAGCAGTGAGTTCTGATGCTGCAGATATTGCTTCTGCTTTAAATTTAAACGAAGAAGAGGCAAAAATTATTCCTTATATTGGCGATCAGCCAGAAAAAACTTTTTTACTTAAAAACGATAACGATTCGGTTTTTATTAATTTTGAATTAAAAAATTATCTATCAATTTTAAAAATTTTATCTTCCTCGCCACAAGAAATATCAATTATTGAAGAAATTATACAGCAAACAAATTTAGAAAATCTGCCAGAATGGTTAAATAATTTTTTTGAAATTGTCAATATTTTAGAGCAGGAAAAACAAGAATCTATAAAGCAAGCAAAAAAAGCTGAAAACATCGCAAAAGCTAAAATAAGCAAAGCTAGTAGATATATAGATTAAATATTTTTTTATGGATTACACTAAAATTGCTATCGCTTTAAAAACTAACCAAGAAAATAAAACTTGGGCAGAAGAAATGGCAAAAATATTGCCATCTTATAAAATTGACAACAACATCAGGCTAGCGCATTTTTTAGCACAAATCTGTCATGAAAGCAACTATTGTTTGCAACTTACCGAAAATCTTAACTACACCAGTTTAGCTTTATTAAAAATTTGGCCTAAATATTTTAACAGTGATTTAGCTAATAAATATGGCAGAAACAACAATCATTCAGCCAATCAAGAAGCTATTGCCAATATTGCTTATGCCAATCGTTTAGGCAATGGAGATGTGGCAAGTAAAGATGGTTTTAAATATCGTGGCAGGGGCTTAATTCAAATCACAGGTAAATTTAATTATCAAGATTTATCACAACATTTATTTGGCAATAATAATTTGTTAGACAATCCAGATTTATTAAGCAATAACAAAGAAATTAGCATTAAATCTGCCTGCTGGTTTTGGCAAAAAAACAATTTAAATGCTTTGGCAGATCAAGAAAATATTATTGCCATCACAAAAATAATCAATGGCGGGCAAAATGGTTTAGAGCATCGCAAACAAATTTTGCAAGAGATAGAAAAAATATTCGCGGTTAATGCTTGTGTGGTTGATGAAAATTATAAATTTTCTTTGCCAAATGAAAATTAATATTATTTCGGTTGGTAAATTTGATGATATGGGCTATCAAATTGCTTTTGAAAATTATTTGAAAAGAATAAAATTATTTAAAGTTGAGTTAAAAGAAATTAATATTAAATTTAGTAAAAATCACGAAATTAGCAAAATCAAACAACAAGAGCAAGAGGCTATTTTGCAATACTGCAAGCCAAATAGTGCTAATATTTTACTTGATGAAGCTGGTAAAATGCTGTCTAGTGTGCAGTTTTCTAATTATTTACAGCAACAATTAATGTTTGTTTCTGAACTTAATTTTATTATTGGCGGAGCTTTTGGGGTTAGTGATTATTTAAAGCAAAAAAGTAATATTATTTGGTCGTTAAGCTTGCTTACCTTGCCTCACTTGTTGGTGAGAACATTATTATGCGAACAAATTTTTCGAGCACAAACAATTATTAACAATCATCCTTATCATAAAATTTAAATCTATTGCACCACAAATTTATTTTGCTTTTTTGCCATTATCAACAAAAATATCTATTTCAAACTTGGTATCTTCTCAAGAAAACTTTCTTTCCAAATGTTTTGATATGTTTCTGGTGCAATGTTGCCCCCCGATAATAATACCAAAACTCGTTGTTTTGTTTTTTGTGTTTTTAACCACTGAAAAGCTCCCGCCATTGCAACTGCAGAAGTTGGCTCAACAGTAATTTTAAGAAGATGCATCAGCCATTGTGTCCAGTAGATTATTTCATTTTCTGAAACTTCATAAAAACCATCGAGTTGTTTTAAATAATGAAATGTTCTTTTTGAAACCGCAGGAGCTCTGGCTCCATCTGCAATTGTTGGGGGAGAATCGCAAAACTTAATAATTTTTTTAGCATGATAAGATTGAGTTGCATCATTTGCTTGTAATGGTTCTACACCAAAAACTTTTGATTTTGGCGACAATAACTCTTTTGCTAAAAATGTTCCAGACAACCATCCCCCGCCACCGCAAGTTGCAAAAATTGCATCAGGATCTGCCCCATCTTTTAAAGCTTCATAACATGAGGTTCCTTGGCCGGCGATAACTCCATCATTATCAAAGGGATGAATGAAAAATGCACCTTTTGCGGCAATTTCGGCAGTTTTTTCTTCTGCTTCTTTTCTGGTTAATGTATTGATAACTTCTGCACCATAATATTTTGTGGCTTGTTGTTTTATTGGAGATGTAAAAGATGGCAAAATAATAGTGGTTTTTACATTTAACATTTTGCCAGCATAGGCAACTGCTTGTGCATGATTTCCAGAACTAAATGTAACTATTTTTTTTGGTAAAGCATTTTGTAGTGCAGTAAGCACATTTAAAGCTCCGCGTATTTTGAAAGCACCAATTTTTTGCATAGACTCAACCTTAAACAAAATTTCATGATGAAGAATATTATTGAGAATTGAAGAGGAGATTAAAGGAGTTCTGTGAATATAGTTAGAAATTCTATTGTAAGCTATTTCTACTTCATCAGGACTTAACACTGTAAAAGATTGAGAATTCATATGTTTTTTAATTAAATTTCAAATTTTGTAATTTTTTTTAAATTAAAACTTTTACCATAGATTTTTTTAGCTAGTTCTAAATAAAAATTATCATCATTATTTGCCATAATACTGGTCATCATCTATATTTTGAGCATTTTTTGTCTGTTGGCATCTATTTCTATAAATACATCTTCCCAAGTGCCAGTAGTTGAGGCTTTGCTATATTCGGTTACTCTGTTTTCAAAAAAATTGGTATGCTCTACACCATTTAAAATTTCGTCAAGCCAAGGTAGCGGATTATCATCTATCATATAAATATCTTTTAATCCGAGTTGATTTAATCTGCGATCGGCAATATAGCGAATATATCTTTTTACTTCTCGAGAGTTTAAGCCCTCGACATTGCCCATTTCAAAAGCTAAATCAATAAAAGCATCTTCAAAATGCACAATTGTGGCACAGGCTTCATAGAGATGACCTTTTAATTCTTCGTCCCAAACTTCGGGATTTTCTTGAATAAAAGTGCGAAATAGCTTAATAATAGAATTGGTATGTAAAGATTCGTCACGCACCGACCAAGCCACAATCTGCCCCATACCTTTCATTTTGCCAAATCGCTGAAAATTTAGCAAAATAGCAAAAGAAGCAAACAATTGCAAGCCTTCGGTAAAACCACCAAAAACCGCCAAAGTGATAGCGATATTTTTTTTGCTATCAGTGTTAAATTTGTGCATATAATCGTATTTATCTTTCATTTCTTTATATTTCATGAAAGCTTGATATTCGGTTTCTGGCATGCCGATAGTATCGAGTAAATGAGAATAGGCAACAATGTGAACTGTTTCCATATTAGAAAAAGATGCTAACATCATTTGCACTTCTGTTGGTTTAAAAACTTTGCTATAATGCTTCATATAACAATTATTAACTTCAATATCGGCTTGAGTAAAAAAGCGAAAAATTTGAGTAAGCAAGTTTTTTTCACCAACTGTTAAGTTGTGTTTCCAGTCGCGCACATCGTCTGCCAAAGGAACTTCTTCTGGCAACCAATGAATTTGCTGTTGTTTTAACCAAGCATCATAAGCCCAAGGATAATTAAATGGTTTATAAATTGGTTTTGAATCTAGTAAAGACATAAGATTATTACAATATGTTGAGAAAATTTAAAAAAATAACACATTATATAGTAAAATATTTTTTTTAAAAGTAAATGATTTTTAATTTTTTTTAGCAATGTTGAATTTCAAATTCAAACAGGCAGAATAATAATAACTTTTAAACCCCCTAGTTTTAATGATTCATCGAGCAATATTTCTCCGCCGTGTGAATTTATGGCATCTTTGGTGATTGCTAACCCGAGTCCTGAACCAATTTTAACCGCAGAACTATCTAGATTTCTGGCTTGATTAAGCCGAATAAAAGGTTTAAAAACATTTTCTCTTTCATTTTTTGGAATACCAGGGCCGTTATCTTCGATGGTAATAATAATATTTTTACATTCGTAAATAGCATTAAAATAAACTTCTGTTGCATAATGAAAGGCATTATCTATTAAATTTTTTAAAGCTCTACTTAATGCAAATGGCTTAATTAGGGAGGTAAAATTTTTAGGAATTTGACAATTAAAACCAATATTTTTTTGCATTTTTTGATAATAAAGTAAGCAATTAGTATGTAAGAAGTTAGCAATATTAGTGTTGACACTCTTTTCTTTATCGTTTCCTTTGGCAAAATCTAGATATTCGGTGATGAGATTTTCCATATCTAAAATATCGTTATTTAAATTTTTAGTTTCTTCATTTTCAGGCATTAGAGCAAGTTGCAATTTCATTCGAGTGAGCGGAGTGCGTAAATCGTGCGAAACCGAAGAAAGCATAAAAGTTCTCTGATTGATTTGCCTAGTAATTCGTTCTTTCATTTTGATAAAAGAAATAGTTAAAGAGCGAATCTCTTGTGAACCAAGAATTTTTGGGTTAGCAACGGCAATTCCTCGACCAAATTTTTCGGCTAAAAAACTTAAATTGCCAATCAGTTTTATTTGGTTGCGAAAAAAAATTAACGAAATAAAAGAAGTAAGAAAAACTGTAAAAAATAGCCAAAAAGTAAAAACATAACTACTGGAGCTAGTGATTTTTTTAATTGGCACTTCAAATGTAAGCAAGCCTTGCTTTACTTGAATGCTTACATTAATAGTTTCTTTTCTTTCTTGATCGGTAAAAATTTGATAAGGAGTGAGCTGATGATTTTCTAGCTCTATTTTAAAACGATTGTAAGGATCAAGAACTGGCTGAAAATATTGATAAATTTTATGTTTAGGTTGCTGATTGCTATCGGCAATTTTAATAGTTTTAAGTTTTTTGCGATATTTAAAACTATATTTCAAACCTGTGCTATTGGTTAAATCTTTTAACAAGTTTTCATAATCTGGTTTTTTTATAGAATTTTTCACAAAAACCATTTCGGTAACCACACTTCTTGCCATATGTTTGCTGATAACATCGAGGTGACTATAATAAAAAACATAAATTGAAACAAGTTGCACCACCAAAGCAGAAAGTAAAATGATTAATAGCGATCTACCATATAAAGAATGTGGAATAATTTTTTTTAATTTTTGCATTGTTAAAATAATGGCACTGTTGAATTGCAAATTATATTTTACATTTCAATGACTACATTTCAAGTAAAATAAAATGCAACAGTGCTTTAAAAAAATTTAAATCATCAAAAAAAGTTGTTGCAAATAAAAACTAAAGCAATTAGAATTTTTGTTTAAATTTTTGCTAAAAAATTTTTTTATTTTTTGGCCCCATCGTCTAACGGTTAGGACGTCACCCTTTCACGGTGAAAATACGGGTTCGAATCCCGTTGGGGTCACCATTTTTGGTTGCTTTTTCTTGTTAAAAAACTCTTCTTATTGTTGCTAAATTAATTTTTTTATTATTTTCTATATAAAAAAACTCCAATTTTTTTAAAACAATATACAAATCTTGATAGCTTGTTATATTTTTTAACAAATAATCAATAATATTTTTTGGCAACACTATTTGTTTTTCTGCTAAATTGTTTAACAAAATATCTTGTAAGGCACTTTTACTTGGCAATAAAATAGATTGTTTATCAATATTTTTTAATCTTGACACCAAATCTGGCAGTGTAAAATTTATTTCTTGTGTATCAAGCAAAATTAAAAAAGATTTTTTTTCATTAACAATGTTTAATAAGTGAAATAAATTTTTTTCAGGTAAATTATTAAAATTTTGCAATACATAATATTGATTTGGCAAAAAATACCAAGGGTTGTCTAGTAAATTATCATCAACAAAAATTATTGTTTTATGATTTAATTTTGCGCAATAATTTAGCAAATATTTTTTACCGCTTTTATTTGCACCAAACAAAATAAAACAACAATTTTTCGTTTCATTAGCAAAAAATCGCATTAAACATTGATAAGCCAAGTTATTTTCTGGTAAAATTACCAAATTTTTATGCTCGCTAAACGAATAAAAATCAAAAGAAAGTTGGCTCATGGTAATTCATCAAATAATTTTCTGCTTCTTCGTAGTTTTCGGCAATTTTTTTTACAAGTTTTGATACATGATGATGTTTATTAGATAATTCTTCAGACCACTTCTTGTGTTTCAATGCTAATTCTTTTTGTCCTCCCTCAAAAAAAGCTCCATATTTTAGATTAACAAAACCAGCATCAATATCTTTTGATTGCAAAGTTTCTAAAATATTTCTCACCAATTCACATGGCCATATTTCATCTTTTCCTTTTATTTCAGGTTTACGTAAAAAAGATCCTATAGCTTCATCTACTTTATCTATTAGATTGTTTTCTTTGCATAATTCGCGCACTTGTGTAATCCAATTTTTTAGATTATTTTCATCAATTATTTTATTTTCTTGGTTTAGCAAAAGATTAATTTTATTAACCAAAATATCGGCGATTGATGGCAAATAATCATCTATTATTAGGTTTCTAATTTCATTGTTTTTTAGCTTTTCAACAAGCCAGTTTTTAAAATTATCTTGATTATCTTTTCTATGATAAAATGCTAGCATAAAAAGTTGCGGATTATTTATGATGTATTGTTGTAGATTAGAGCTAACTAAATCGCTGTATTGTAAAATATCTATATATAATAATTCTAATATTGCAAGTTCATCTTTAGATACATCATCTCTATTTGATAAATTTTTAAAAATAGAAGGAATAAGATAATCTTTATGATAATTATTATTTTTCAATGATTCAATTTTCTTAATAGATATTTCTAATAACCGCATCAGAGTTCTATAATCTGTTTTTTTAACATCAAGTGACGGATAATTTATTAAATTGAATTCAATGATATTGTTGATTTTGTTAGCATTATCTGTTTGCTGTAATTTATCATAATGAGAAATTAAAGAATCTGCCAAAGAAAGATCTTTCTTTTT
>JAUMFK010000098.1:1188-18462 GCA_032119875.1 Rickettsiales bacterium | reverse complement strand
CTAACTTCATCTTTTTGGCTAAAAAGCTTCAAAAAGCCTCAAGCTGTATGGATATACAGCTTGGCACTGTTGAATCCCAAATTATATTTTAATTTATTTCCCATTTTTGGTATAAATTTCAGCTATTTTTAGCCTAATATGTTTAATATGAGGCTAAAAATAGCTAAAATTTCTCCTCAAAACTAGCAAAAAATTAAAACAAATTTGGAATTCAACAGTGCCAGCTTTCGTTTTTTAAAGTTTTTATCTCAAAAATATTTTGTTAGATTGATTAATTTTAAGTTGAAATGGTATTATTTAGCATAATTTCGCCTTGGCGTAGAATTTTAAAATTATTTTCTGTGATTTCAATTACTGTTGAGGCTAAATTATTACTAATTTCTTCGCTATCAATAACGAGTTCTAAATTAAAAATTTTAGTAATATCTGCGGCAGATTTTGCCACTTCGCATCCAGAAATATTAGCACTTGTTACTGCTAATGGTTTTTGATAATTTGCTAATAATTTTGATATAAAAAAACTATTAATATAACGAAAACCAATTTTATTGCCTCGATAATTAAGATTTTTAGCTAAATTAAAATTATTTTCTTTTGTATTTAAAATCATGGTGATTTTTCCGGGCATGTATAGAGTGGCAATTTTTTCGGCTAATTTATTAAAGCAAAAAATTTCTTTTGCCATTTCTAAATTTTGTGTAAAAATAGCGATGGGCTTTTGATTGTCTCTTTTTTTTAATTCATAAAGTTTTTCAACCGCCTCAAAACTACTAGCATCAACGGCTAAACCATAGATTGTATCGGTTGGAATGGCGATTAATTTTTGCTGTTGCAATTTTTCAATAGCAAGATTAATTGCATTTTGGTGGTATTGTGAAATTATCATACTTTGATTTTAAATGAGTGACGATGAATTGGGCAAAGACCAAATTTTTTTATAGCTAATTTATGTTGTAAAGTTAAATATCCGTAGTTTGTGTTAAAATGATACATTGAAAATTGTTGATGATATTTTGTTAAAATTTCATCACGTATTTCTTTGGCAATAATTGAAGCCGAAGCAATAGATAAGCTCTTGGTATCGCCTTTTATTATAGGTAAAATAAGTTGTTTGTCTAGTGAAAAAGGCTTAATATTGCCATCGACAAGCAAAACATCTGGCTGAAAGTTGTATTTAAAACAAAAATCTAGATAAGCAAGGTGCATTGCCATTTTAGTTGCTTGTAAAATATTTATTCTATCAATAGTTAAACTATCAACAATGCCAAGCCCAAATTGCATATCAAGCATTAGGTGACTAGCTAATTTTTTTCTGGTGGTGGAATTAATTTTTTTTGAATCGTTAATTTGTGAAAAATAATGATAATTTTGTTTTTGATTAAGTAAAACACAGCAAGCAACCACAGGGCCAGCAAGAGATCCTCTGCCAACTTCATCGATACCGACAATTAGTTTATCATTAAATTGTTTTTCAATTAAAAAAGATGGTTGCATTATTTTTTTTTTAATCTAGAATTTTTATATTGTCATTTTAATATCATTTATTTAAAATGCTATCATAAAATTATGTTTAAATCTATCTAATAAAAATTCACTTTATTAAGGTAGTTTAATTTTATAAAACAATTAACAAACATTTACTATGTCTTTTTTACAATCTCACAATAAACAATTTTTAATTAAGTTAGCAATTACTGGTATTGCTGGTATTGCTATTATTAGCGGTGCCTATTTTGGTTATCAGAAATTTTCTAAAAAATCAAATTCTACCACCGAAACTGCGGTCGAAAAAAAAGGTAGCGGTCTTGATCCTAATAAAAATGTAAGCGAAGTAAAAGATGTTGAAGAAGTTGTGGCTAAATGGGTTGAAAACAATCCGCAAGCTATCTTAGAATCTGTGCAAAATATGTATAAAAAAGCTCAAGAAGAGCAACAAAAAAATGCACAAAAAAACATCGGTGTTAAAAAAGATGAGTTATTTAATAGTAAAGTTGCAGGCGAACATGCTCCAGCTGGTTACGATGTTTCTATTGTTGAATTCTACGATTATAACTGTGGTTATTGCAAAAAAGCCCAAGCTTCTGTTGAAGAGTTAATCAAATCCGATTCTAAAGTAAGAGTTATCTATCGCGAGTTTCCAATTTTAGGTCCAGAATCTCTTGAAATGGCTAAAGTTTCAACAGCAGTAAATATGGTAAATCCAAAAGCTTTTAAGTCTTTCCACGATGAGTTAATGAAAACAAAAGAAAAAGGTAAATCTGCCGCCTTAAAAGCTGCTAAATCTGCCGGAGTTAATGTTGCCGAACTAGAAAAAACTCTTTCTAATAAAAAAGATGAAATTGAAAAAATCATTAACAGCAGTGTTGAGTTAGGTTCTTCTATTGGTATTTCTGGCACTCCTGGCTTTGTAATTGGCGAAGAGCTTATTCCAGGAGCGGTTGATAAATCATCTTTACAAGAAAAAATAAAAGTTATCAGAGAAAAAAAATCATAGTTGGTTTTTTTATCAATTTTAAACAAGGGGTTTCTTAACCCCTTGTTTTAGAAAAAATTTTCAATTTTATGAATGAACAAAATAGCGGTTTGTCTGATTTACAACAAACAGCTGTAAATTACTTTTTATTAGGTGAAAATGTTTTTATTTCAGGTGGTGCAGGTTGTGGAAAATCTTATCTCATCAATTTTTTAAAAAATAATTATTCTCAATTAGGTCTACAAATTACCTCTAGCACTGGTATTTCGGCAGTAAATATTGGTGGTGCAACAATTCATTCTTGGTCTGGTATTGGTTTGGCAAATCAGCCACTAGAACATATTCTAGAAAATCTTAATTCTTTTAAATTCACTAAAATTAAACAATGCATCAGGGCTACTAATTGCCTTATCATCGATGAAATATCTATGATTTCTGCCGAAGTTTTTGATTTATTAAATCAGGTCTTGCAAAAAGTTAGAAAAAATAATAAACCAATGGGTGGTCTGCAAGTTTTGTTGTTTGGCGATTTTTTACAATTACCTCCTGTGGCCAGCAATAAAAGCAATATTCAATATTGTTTTAGCAGTAAAACTTGGCAAGATCTTAACTTAAAAAACGTTATTTTAAATGAAAGTTTTCGCCAATCCGATGCCAAATTTGTTGAAATTTTAAATCATATTCGTTTTGGTAATATTAACGAAGAAGTAAAGCAATTACTTAATTCAAGAATTGCTGTCAATGATAATTCTCCTGCTATTAAACCAACAGTTCTTACTACTCATAATCAGCGAGCCGATGAAATAAATAAGCAGTTTTTACAACAAATTAATGCCGAAGCCAAAACTTTTAATGCCACTTATAAAGGCAACGAAAATAAAATTGTGTTTCTTAAAAAAAATTGTCTAGCCTATGAAAATCTTACTTTAAAAGTTGGTGCTCAAGTGATGATGATTAAAAACTCTCTGCAAAAAGAAGGTATAGTAAATGGCTCAATTGGTATTGTAAAAGATTTTGCTAATAAAAAACATTATCCGATAGTTGAATTTGCTAATCAAAAAAGCTATACTATTGCTCCTGAAACTTGGAGCATTGAAAAAATTAATATTACTACTAAAACAACAGAAATAGAGGCTTCGTTGATGCAAATCCCGCTAGTTTTAGCTTGGTCTATTACTATTCATAAATCACAAGGTTTAACTCTTGATAAAATAAAATGTGATCTAAATTATGTTTTTGATGCAGGGCAGGCTTATGTTGCTTTATCGAGGGCAAGATTTTTAGAAGGTGTATTTATTGATTCTATTGACTTTAATAAAATTACCGCAAATAAACAAGTTATAGAATTTTATCAAAATATTTTATGTTAAAAAATCAAAAATTACAAGGCATACTTTATATGATTATGGCCTGTTTTTTTGCCTCACTTATGATTTCTATGGTCAGATTTTTATCTGGCAAATTTCATAGCTCTTTTATAGTTTTGATGCGAAATTTATTTAGTGTGATTTTTTTCTTGCCATTTTTTATTCAAGATTACAAAAAAATATTACATACCAAAAAAATAGGTTATCATTTTTTAAGAGGATTTAACGGCACACTTACAATGAGTTGCTGGTTTTATACTATTTCTGTTTTACCTTTGCAAGAAGCGGTTTCTCTAAACTTTTTAACTCCCATACTTACTATTTTAGCTGGGCAGTTATTTTTGCAAGAAAGAGTAAATAAATATACTTATTTTGCTTGTTTATTAAGTTTTATTGGAGTGGTAATTATTTTAAGACCAGGTTTTAAAAATATTTCAAGTGTTTATTTAGTGCCTTTGGCTTCGGTTTTATTGTGGGTTATTTCAAATTTGATAGTAAAGTTAATGACTAAAACCGAAAAACCAACTACTATTGTGGCTTATATGTCTATTTTTATGCTTATTTTTTCTATACCTCTTGGCATTATGCATCTTCAAAAAATAACTATAATGAATTTATTTTGGTTTATAATCCTTGGCTTGGTTTCTAATTTGTCGCATATTTATGTGGCAAAAGCATATAGTGTGAGCGATCTAGCAACTGTTTCACCGCTAGATTTTACTCGATTAGTTTTTGTGTCGATCATTGCTTATTTTATGTTTAACGAAAAACCAGATTTTTATGTTTTTATAGGCTCGGCAATTATTTTAGTAGCAATGATTTTAATTTCTAAAAAACCAAAAATTATTAACAATTTTTCCTAAAAAATGGTTTTATATTTTAATAATTTTAAGCTGTATTTAAAAATTAAATTTTTTTAATATGGAAAATTTTCAAAAATTAATTGCAATGTTTTTAAGTAAAATCATCAGTGAAGATGGTCTTAGCCAAAACACTAAACAAGCCTACTTTTTTGATCTCACCAGTTTTGCCCAGTTTGTTTTGCAACAAAAACTCGATATTAAGCAAATTACCACACAACATCTTGCTAATTATTTACATCAACATAGCGAATTGCAAAATTCTTCTTTACAACGAAAAATTTCTTGTTTTAAAAGTTTTTTTCATTTTTTACTTGTAGAAAAAATTTTAGATTATAACCCAAGCCTCGATTTACAAGCACCAAAATCTCACAAAAACTTACCACATTTTTTAACTCGCCATGAAATAAATCAGTTAATGAATCATTTATATCAACAAGAAAGTGAATTTAATTTAAAATTTGCCACCATGCTTGAAATTATGTATTCTGCTGGTTTGCGAGTTTCGGAGTTGGTTTCGTTGCCTTTTGTGGCTTTGCAGTTTAGCGGTGAACAATTGCTTGATTATTTATTGATAAAAGGCAAAGGCAATAAAGAAAGAATAGCTCCTTTAAATTCGGCTTGTCTTACTATTTTGCCAAAATATTTGCACTATCGTAAGCAATATGCTAATAAGGAGTGGTTATTTTTAGGAAATATCAGAACTAGTAAAAAAAATTTGGTTAATGCAAGTGGTTTGGCAGTGAATAAAAATAAACATCTTACTCGACAAGGTTTTTTTGTGGCAATAAAAAAAATCGCTCTTGCTTGCGGTATTGATAAAAACAAGGTTTATCCTCATGCTATAAGGCATTCGTTTGCTACTCATTTATTAGAAAATGGTTTAGATTTGCGAATTTTACAAGAATTACTTGGGCATAGCAACATTAACACTACCGAAATTTATACATCAGTAGGAGATGCTAAATTAAAACAAACTGTTTTTCAGCATCATCCATTAAAAAACTTTTCATAAATTTATCATAATGGCACTGTTGAATTTCGTTGTTTATTAATCAATAAAACTACCATTATTTTTAGTAGGCAGGGCAGAAAAGCATAAAGTAGCGGTAAGGCTTGTTGTTGTAAATGATATTGATAAATAAAATTAAGTAAAAATAACGAACTAGATGCAATAATTTCTCCTAATTTTGTGGTAAAACTATAGCAAGCCATATAAGAAGATGTTTGCGGATTGTTGCTACCAATTAAATTAGCAATAATGGTTGGGGGCAAAATAAGATCGGCTCCTAAAAAAGCACCAGCACTAAATGAAATCAATAAAAACCACCAATAATAATTTGGTTGTAAAAAAACTGCAAAAATAAAAGTAAGCACCGCTCCTAATGTTGAGAGAAGCCATAATTTCAGAACCCAATTAGCATCTTTACTAGGTTTTTCGGCTATTTTTCGCCAAAATATCATAAAAAATAAAGCAGAAAAAGAATATAAAGCCAAACTATATGGTAATATTTTTGGTTGACCTAAAAAATCTTTTAAATAAAAAATTAATAAATTAGCAGGCAAGGCTACAGCACAGCTATTGATTAACAAAATTAACATTAACTTCATGAATTGATTATTTTGATAAGTGTTTTTAATAATGTTTAAAATGCTGATATTTTTGATTTTATCATTATAATTGTGAGGCACTGTTAATTTAGCAAAAAAAATAAGGGCAAAAATCATTAATAAAAGAAAAGCTAGGCTTAAATGAAAATATTTGTTGTTGTTTACTAAAAATAAAGGTAGAGTAGAAGAGATTACAAAACCAATTAAACTGGCAGATTCTTTGCAGTTGTTGATAAGGAGTCGTTGTTGTTTATTTTGGGCAATAATTACTGCCAAACTTTCAAAGTTAATAGAAATGATATTTAAGCAAAAATATACACCTAATAAAGAAAATGCTAAACACCAAGATATATTAAAATTATTATGCCATAAGTTTGGATTAAATAATAAAAAAAAACCAATTGCCAAACCAAAACTAGCAATAATAATATTTTTCTTGGCGGTTGTTTTTTGATGATTTATTAAATAATCGCAACAACCGCCAATTAATGGATCTATCAGTAAATTAAAGCTTTTAGCAATTAAAATTATTAAAGCTAAATTACTTAAACTTATGTGAAATTGTCGAAAATAAAAATCGGCAATATTAATGTTTAGAGGTAAAGTAACAAATGCTAGTGGAACTCCTAAAATTGCATAATAAAAAAAGTTGATTTTATTGACTTGTTGGTTCTGCATTATTTTTGGAAGTTTTTGGTTTGTTATTTATGCTGGGAGGTTTTTTAAATTTTACGATAATTTCTTGATTATTTTTAATGATTTCTGGATTATTGTAGTTTTTTGGCAAAGAAACACTATAATAAAAACTAATGCTGTTATTGATATTTTGATTATTAGTTTTAAAAACAAGTTCAGAATTAGCATTGTTAATAATTATATCTTGTGGATTTATATTAGAAAAATTTAAAATATAATAATGAAAATTCTCATCTTGTTTTTGAGTGAGATTAGCAGAAAAATTATGTTGTGTTTTATTTAATAATTTTTGAGAATCTATAATATCTTGATAAAAATCTTGGTAGAAATTATCATCAAACCAAGAATGATAAAAAGGGCTAAAAATAGAGGGCTGTCGTTGTATAATGATTATTGGAGGTTGTTTTTTCTGATAAAAATTGCAAGAAGCCAAGCCAATAATAATGCCTAAACCAAGCAAAATAGCACTATTAAGTTTAGGATTGTTGTTAAATTTATTTTTTAATTTTGCTTGCCAAGAGCTATTGCTTGCTTGACAAGAATTGTTATTTATTAAGTTAGACATAAAAATATATTGGATTTTTAATATTATGTTGCTTAAAATTTTAAGATTAAAAAATCTCACCATAAATTTAATTTTTAAAAAATGTTCTGTCAAGGCCAGTTAATAAAAATATTTATATTTTTTACTATTGTTTGTTTTGCCTTCTCATGTAGCAAAAACAACAGTAAATGGTCTTATGAAGGTAAGAATTGGCCGAAATTTTGGGGAAATATTACCGAAAATTATAAATTTTGTAAAATTGGCTATAATCAATCACCTATTAACATTAACTTGCCTTTTGATAACAATAATTTAAGCTTTTTATATCAAAAAGGTGAGATCAATAAAAAATAATGCCTCATCTAATTAAAAACATTATCTTTGTTTCAAACAATGCTCGACCATTACAAAAATTTGAGCCACAAAAATTTTAATTATGCAAATCAATACCTTAACAAACAATATTTCTAACTCTCTTAATCAACCACAGCAACAGGCAATTAGCACTACCGAAGGTCCTTTATTGGTTTTGGCAGGTGCCGGCACAGGAAAAACTAAAGTTCTTACTTCAAGAATTATCAATATTTTAAATTGCGGTTTGGCAAATCCTTACGAAATTTTGGCAGTAACCTTTACTAATAAAGCGGCTAACGAAATGAAGCATCGAATTTCTGCTGAAATTGGCGATTTGGCTAGTGGTTTATGGATTGGCACTTTTCATGCTATTTGTGCAAAAATTTTAAGAAGGCACTCTGATGTTATTGGTTTAAAATCTGATTTTATTATAATAGATGATGAAGATCAATTACGTTTAATCAAGCAAATTCTTCTCGATCTAAACATTGATGGTAAGCAATTTACACCAAAAACTTATTTACAAAAAATTTCTAAAATCAAAGATTTAGTGCAGTCAAATATCAATAATAATGATATAAATTTGCCCAAATTACAAGATGTTTATAGGCTTTATCAAAGCAGGCTATTAGCCATGAATGCTACTGATTTTGGCAATTTAATTAGTCATAATCTCGATATTTTTGCTAAAGCTCCCGAGGTTTTACAAAAATATCAGCATCAGTTTCGCTATATTTTAATCGATGAATATCAAGATACTAACAATGCTCAATATCAATGGTTGCTACTACTTTCTAAACTCTATAACAATATTTGTTGTGTTGGTGATGATGATCAATCTATTTACAGCTGGCGAGGAGCAAATATTGCTAATATTTTAAGATTTGAAAAAGATTTTGCCGATGCCAAAGTGATTCGTCTTGAGCAAAATTATCGTTCTACTTCGGCAATTTTGCAGGTTGCAGATGCGGTTATTTCAAAAAATACCCAAAGGCATGGCAAAACTCTCTGGACCAACCAAAATAAAGGTAATTTAGTAAAGCTTGCTACTTTTTTTGACGATAGGCAAGAGGCTCAAAACATTGCTAATTCTGCTAAAAATGCTATTTTAAACAAACAGGCAATCGCTAATCAGATAGCAATTTTAGTGAGAGCGGGCTACCAAACCAGACCTTTCGAAGAAGCTTTTATGCAACAAGGTGTGCCTTATCGAGTAATTGGCGGGCTAAAATTTTACGATAGACAAGAAATTCGCGATTGTATTGCTTATTTACGTTTATCTGCTAATTTAAACGATGATTTGGCTTTATTAAGAGTAATTAACACTCCAAAAAGAGGTATTGGTGATGCTACTTTGCATTTAATTGCTGAAATTGCTAAACAGCAAAAAATTTCAATGTTTGAGGCTATAAATTTTTGCTTTACTAATAATTTAATCAAAAATAAAACCGGTTTGCAAATTTTTATACAAGTAATTAGCAAATATCATCAGCAAATTAATCTGCTAAATTTGGCAGAGTTGGCAAAATCTTTATTTAACGAAACTGGTTATTGCCATTATTGGAAGCTTGAAAACACTCTAGAAGCCCAAGGTAGACTCGAAAATATTGAAGAATTTATTAAAAGTTTAGCCGATTTTGTTAGTATTAACGAATTTTTAGAATATGCATCTTTGGTTGAAGCAAAAGATGAAAAAAATCTACAAGATGCTGTAAATATAATGACGGTTCATGGTTCAAAAGGGTTGGAATTTGACATGGTTTTTTTACCAGGTTTAGAAGAAGGAATTTTTCCAAGCAGTAAATCTCTCGATAATTTAAGCGGCATCGAAGAAGAACGTAGATTGCTTTATGTGGCAATTACAAGAGCAAAAAAATATTTACAATTATCTTTAGCAAAAAATCGTTTTGTTTTTGGCGGGTCGCAACAAACTTCACCATCTCGTTTTTTACAAGATATTCCGCAAACTCATCTCCAATGCCAAGAAATATCTTTTGGTCAAGTAAAACATTTTAGTCACACAAAAAATCTAGTGAAAAATACTAGTTTTAATAACACCGCCTTTAATTATAAAAGCAACAATAAGCCGTTACAATCAACTAAACAAGAAGATAATAATTTATTGAAAGTTGGTAAAAAGGTTGAGCATGCTAAATTTGGAATTGGCACAATTATCAAAACAGATGGCAACAAGCTTGAAATTAATTTTCATAATCTTGGCATAAAAACTATTTTGCAAGATTTTATAAAACTAGTTTAGCGATGTAGTGTTGCCATAATTATGCAGTAGTCTTTATAATAGTTTTATTATTTTAATTAATTTTTTATATAAAATAAAAAATTACTTGACATTTAAATATTTATTTATTAATATGCATCATGTAATATTTTTTTTGTTAATTTTAATTAAGGTAATTTTATGAAATCTACTCCAAGACCCTTTGATCCAACACAACTGTTGCCAGAACAAAGTAATATATGGGGGCCTAGTTCTCAAATATCAAATTCAAAAGAAAACACAAGAGAAGCGACTAAATCAGTTGTGTTTGATTTTAATGAAGAATGTTTTAAGGATTTTAAAAAGCAATGTCAAAAAAAAAGGTCAGACATCGCTAAAAATTTAAAACATTATCTACATCAAGATGATATTACGAAATTAGAATCAGATAAAGAATTAAATGATGAAATAACTGCCAAAATTTTTATAGCGATTTTTCACTCAGCTGGTTATGTTGTTGATAGTAATGGAAAAGGTGAACATATAGGTTTAAAACCATGTTTTATTGGTGGAAAAGATTTTGGTAAAGCATGGTTTAAACTACGTGCCACATCACATAGTGTATCTAGTTATTTAGTAGATGGTGTGAAAGTTTCTAATGGTGCCAATATTGATGCTAATATCTTTGGTTATAAAAGAAGTTCTTTTGAAAGTTTTAAAGAAAGAAAAGAGGTTGTTGAGGCACAATTACAATCGGCACTTGATTTTCTAAAATTGAAAGGGGTTGAAGACGATAATAATGTAAAACAGGCAATATCTAATTTTTTAACAAAAATCAAAAGATTTAAAGAAGCTCCAACAGAAGCTCCAACAGAAGCAGAAATAAAAGAAGCTGCAAAAGCTTGTGAATATGCTAATATTGTGCTGTGTATGATGCAAAATCAAAAAGATGATACCATTCCTTTTATTATGCCTCCAAATTTATTTCGCCCAGAAACTTCTGAAAATAAAAGATGTGTACCTGGCGATTTTGGTCAAATGGTGAAAGAAGTTGTTGATGCAGTAGGAGGAAAAATAGTTGCTAAAGGAATATTATATTTTAAAAAACCAAATGAATCTAAAAAACCAAATGAATCTATAAAATGTATAAGATTGCTAATAGAAGAGATAGATTTTACATCTGAAAATTATTTAAAAGGAGCTCTAAGAGAAGTTAAATCATATTTAAGAGTAGCTTCTGAAAAAACATTAACTCTTGTAATAAAGAATAATGGTGCCACTCATAACATGCACGAAGAATTAGAATTCCCAGATTTTCGTGCAACTGTTGGTAGACATTTTTTTAGAAAAGATAAAACCAAAAGATTGCCATTGGAAGAAGGTGTGCAGGAGGCGATGTTTGAAAAATTTAATAAGGATGAGCCTGTTGAAGTAAGATATAAAATAACTGGTGAAAATCCTGATAAAGATCCTACTACACTATTAGGTTTTGCACAAAATATTAATAGATATAAGGATCAAGGAGCGGTTGCGGCTGCGGCTGAAGGAGCGGATCAAGGAGCGGTTGCGGCTGCGGCTGAAGGAGCGGATCAAGTAAAGAGTTTTCATCGATCATATGCAATGGAATTTAAAGAAAATATATTCACAAGATTAATAATATTTTTAGGTTGTGTATCAGTAGCAAAAATTAAAGAGCCAGCATCATTAAAACAGTCAGAAGCGCCAGCATCATCAGAACAGCCAGTAGCGCCGTTAGTAGCGCCAGCATCATCAGAACAGCAAGCAGGAGCGGGATCGCGATGGCAAGCAGTAAAAGCAAGTGTACTTGTACCGGACTCTCTAGGTGAGGAGCTTCCAGATAAAAATGGGGGATTTGAAAAAGTGTCATATCCAAGCAAGCTATTACCAAACCCTTCACAACCAGCACAGACAGAAAAGATGGTAGTAAATACACCAAAACTAACAGAAGTAGCGGAACAACCAGAAGTAGCGGAAGAAGTAGATATACTGCAAAAAGAAATAGGGATAGGAAATATTCCAATAACAAAAAGTACAAAAACATGGCCAACAACATCATTAAAAGAACCATTACCGACAACACAAAAAAAAGTAACATTAGAAAAAACAGCGGTTTCACCAACATGTTGTTACCCTTTTTGTTGCTTTTTGCCTAATAATAGTAAAGGAATATAGAAAACTAAAATATAATTTGGGATTCAACAATGCTTTAAACAGTGCCATTATGTTAAAAAAATTATGTAAAAACAGCTTGCAAATTAGATGAATTATCATAAAATTTTTATTTTTGCTATTTATTTTTACCAAACAATATGCGTTATCTTGCCCTTACTAATTCTGATCGCCAAGAAATGTTCCAACAAATCGGGGTCGATTCTATTAATCAACTATATTGCGATGTTGATGATAAATTTTTATTAAAACAACCAATTGCAGGCTTGCCTTATCATATGGGCGAACAGCAGGTCGAGGCTTTTATTGTCGATCTTGCCAAAAAAAATCGTGCAGCCAGTGAAGGTAATTTCTTTTTAGGAGTTGGTTGTTATTATCATCACATTCCTGCAACTGTCGATCATCTAATTCAGCGATCTGAATTTTTAACTTCTTACACTCCTTATCAGCCCGAAATATCACAAGGAACATTAGCAATAATTTTTCAATTTCAAAGCATCATTTCTTTACTTACAGGTATGCAGGTTGCTAATGCTTCAATGTATGATGGTGCAACTTCTTTAGCCGAAAGTTTGCTTATGGCTTTACGTTTAAAACCAGGTAAAAAGAAATTTGCTCTTGCTAATGCAGTTCATCCCGATTATTTAGAGGTCTGCCAAACTTACCTCGATCTCAATGAAGCAAGTTTTATTAATCAAATTTCTGTTGATTGTGCTGGTGTTATTGTGCAATACCCAGATTTTTATGGCAACATCAATAATTTAGAAGCAATTAAACAGCAATGTCAACAAGTAGGGGCTTTATTAATTGTGGTGGTCAACGAAATTTTATCTTTAGGTTTATTGCCAGCTCCAGAAGTTGCCGATATTGTAGTGGGCGAAGCTTCTTCTTTGGGTGTAGGGCTTAATTTTGGCGGGCCTTTATTGGGCTTTTTTGCTTGTAAAAAAGAGTTTGTTAGGCAAATGCCAGGGCGAATTTGTGGCTCCACTACCGATGCAAATGGCAAACAAGGTTTTGTGCTTACTTTAAATGCCCGAGAACAACACATTCGTCGAGAAAAAGCAACTTCTAATATTTGTTCTAATCAAGGTTTATGTGCAACTGCTTTTACTATTCATGTTTCGTTGCTGGGCGAAATTGGTTTTAAAAAACTTGCTTTACTTAATCATCAAAAAGCCTGCTTTGCTTTTGATGAGCTTAGCAAGGTGAAGGGTTTAAAAATTATTAACAACAACTTTTTTAACGAATTTACGGTTGAGTTTTTGCAAAGTGCCGATAAAGTAAATGAAAAACTTTCAGCTAAAAACATCATCGGCGGTTATGCCGAAGGCAACAAGATGATTCTTGCTTTCACCGAGCTTACCTCTGATAACGATATCAAAAATTTAGCAAAAGAATTAAAAGAAATTTTACAATAATTTTTTTAATATTTTTTGGCAAAATATGGGTAAAATCATTACTTTTTTTAATCATAAAGGTGGAGTTGGTAAAACAACTTTGGTGCATAACCTAGGTTTTATTTTCGCCGATAAAGGTTGTAAGGTTTTGCTTATCGATGCTGATCCGCAAATGAATTTAACCTCGGCAATTTATGGTTTGTCAACTTCGCCCGAATATTCTACCAACGAGCAATCGAAATGGAGCCAAAATATTGAAAAATACATTTCTCTTGCCGAATATATCAATATCGAGCTGAAAGCCTTAAAATGTGCTAAAAAAATATATCAAACTCAATCAAAAGTTAACTCAAAGGGTTATGTTGAAAACGTTGATGTTACAAAAAAAACGGGCAATATGCCATCTCGCTTAACAGCATCAAAGATTCTTACAGCAACATTGCCAATAACTTAATGAGTTTGGCTTGAAAGATATGATTTTACAATTTTATTCACACAATAACACATAAAAAACCCAAAAATATATGGTTGAAAATTTTATAGAAAGTAAAGAAAGTTTTATAATTAGTTTTGGTGGCAAAACTTCAATTGATGCCAAAACTTTTAGCCAAACAATTGATAGCACAATTGAGTTATTAAAAGAAAGTGCTTTTGCTAATGATCCAAATTGCTTTATCAAGCTTGAAATTAAAGCTAATCAAGTTGGTTCTTTTGAAGCATTTATTGATCTGATTATAAGGCATCAAAGTGATCTATTGCAAATATCTTCTATTGCAGCTGACATATTAGGAGGATGGGTATCTTTTTTGTTAATTAAAAAGCATTTAAAAGGTAAAAAAGCTAAAAAAATTGAAAGCAATCAAACAGAAACGGCAATTCAAAATCAAGACAATGAAATTAAAAAGTTCCCAAAAAAAATTGGAAATATTTATTTTCAAAATAATAAAATTGATAATTTAATAATTAATCAATTTACAAATTTGAGTGAAGATAAAAGATCTAACTATGTTATTAAAACTTCTAGTGCCGAAATTATTATTAATGAAAATTCTTTTGAAAATATGAAACAAGTTCTCGTTGATGAAAATCCTATCGTTAAAACTATTAAACAAAAGCATACTTCGGTAGATCTTTTGGTTAAAAAACCCGATCTTTTAGGTGATTCAAAATGGCAATTTATTTATAATAAAAACATTGAAGCCAAAATTGAAGATGAATTATTTTTAGAAAAAGTTCGAAACAGGCAAATTGTTATTTTAGCCGGAGATAAAATAAATTGCGAGCTAGAGATCGAATACGATTTAACTGAAAGGCTAGAAATAATCCCAAAAAGCGAAAAGTATAATATCAAAAAAATTAATGGCGAAATTATCAAGCCAGAAGAAGATAATCAAAAAAGTTTATTTGAATAATTTATGCATAAACAGCAATTTAAAAACTTTATTATTGAAAACCATACTTTAGTTTGGGGTAACGATTTATACCATTTCAACTTTAAAATTAATAAATCTAACAATGTATTTTAAGTTGAAATGGTATTAGATCTTGCTTTTGAGTTTCTTTATGATTTACTTTTAAATTCTTAATAATTAATATTATAAATATTTAAAATAGAACCATTAAAATAATGCTATGAATCCAAGAATTATAAAAGTAACGGCACTAGACAACTATCAATTAGAGCTTGTTTTTAACAACAACGAAATAAAAATTTTTGATACTAGTTTATATCTTAATAAAGGTATTTTTACAGAATTAAAAAACTACGAAACTTTTCAAAAAGTTCGGGTTTTTATGGGCTCGATTGCTTGGCCTGGTGGGCAAGATTTCTGTCCCGATACTCTTTACCAAGAATCAACAAAAATTAACTAAAAAAATTTATAAACCAAAATAAAAATATTATGCAAAATTTTATTCCCACTCAAACTGGCTTAAATCACGAAACAAACCTTTTAATCACTCAATCGCACACTGGTGCATGCGGTGTTGATTTGCCAGAAGTGTCCGATTTTAAAATCAAAACTGACACAAAAAAAAGAAAATCAATTGGCTTGCCCCAAGTAACCGAGCCACAAGTGATTCGACATTTCGTGAGGCTTTCGAATCAAAACTACTCAATTGATGCTGGTTTTTATCCTCTCGGTTCTTGCACCATGAAACACAATCCTCGCCTCAACGAAAAAATGGCTAGATTACCTGGTTTTGCTAACATTCATCCGCTACAAAATCAACAAACTGTGCAAGGTGCTTTAGAATTAATGTATAATTTACAACACTGGCTAGCCACTCTCACTGGTTTAGAGGCTGTTTCTCTTGCTCCTGCGGCGGGTGCTCAAGGTGAGCTTGCTGGTATGTTGGTTATTAAAAAAGCTCATGCAGTAAAAGGTCAGGCTCATCGAAAAGTAGTGTTAATTCCTGATTCTGCTCACGGCACCAATCCTGCAACTGCCGCTATTTGTGGTTTTGAGATTAAGGTTATTCCTTCTGATGAAGAAGGTTTGGTAAATTTAACTGTTTTTAAAGAGTTAGTAGCAACTCATGCCAACGAACTTGCTGGTATTATGATTACCAATCCAAACACTTGCGGTAAATTTGAAAAAAATATCATCGAAATTGCCGATTTGGTTCATAAAGCTGGCGGTTATTTTTATTGCGACGGTGCTAATTATAATGCAATTGTTGGCAAAGTTCGCCCAGCCGATATTGGGGTTGATGTGATGCATTTTAATTTGCACAAAACTTTTTCTACTCCTCACGGTGGGGGTGGCCCTGGTTCGGGCCCAATTGCGGTGCGAAAAGAGTTGGCAGAGTTTTTGCCTTCACCTCATGTTGAAAAAAACAATGATATTTTTTATTTTGCTAAACCAAAATATTCTTGCGGTAAAGTTAAAGGTTTTAATGGTCAATTTGGTATGCATGTTCGAGCCTTAACCTATATGCTTTCGCACGGGGCAGATGCTTTGCAAAAAGTAGCAGAAGATGCAGTGCTTTCGGCAAACTATATTTTAACTAAATTAAAAGAGCATTTTCATGTGCCGTTTAATGGCTATTGTATGCACGAATGTTTGCTTACCGATAAAATACAAAAAGCACAAGGAATTAGCACTCTTGATATTGCTAAAGCTTTGATTGAGTTTGGTATTCATCCAATGACGGTGTTTTTTCCGTTAGTAGTGCAGGGGGCAATGTTAATTGAGCCAACCGAAACCGAAAACAAACAAACTATAGATAATTTTATTAGCACCATGATTTATATTGCTAACGAAATTAAAAATGGCAACGGTGATAAATTTCATGAATATCCGCTTCATACTCCAAGAAGAAGATTAAACGAAGTGCAGGCCGCCAAAAATCCCGTTCTTACTTGGATGGAGCTTTTTAATCAAAACTAAACATATGCAAAATATCTCAATAATTACAAATAGCAATAAGTTAAGAATAGCGGTTGATGAAATTCCTGATTTACAAACAGTGGCAATTGGTGTTTTTGTTAAAACTGGTAGCAGAAACGAAAATTTAGCCATCAACGGTATTTCGCACTTTTTAGAGCATATGGCTTTTAAA
>JAUMFK010000098.1:0-1178 GCA_032119875.1 Rickettsiales bacterium | reverse complement strand
CAAAACCAGAACCGCCAAACAAATCGCCGAAGAATTTGAAAGTATCGGGGGCTATATCAATGCTTATACTTCTCGAGAAAAAACTGTTTATTATGTGAAGGTTTTAAAGCAACATGCCGAGTTTGCCATTCAGTTTTTAGCTGATATTTTGCAAAATTCTACTTTTGATAGTCAAGAAGTTGAAAAAGAAAGAGGGGTTATTTTGCAAGAAGTTGCCATGACATCCGACACTCCCGACGATATTATTTTTGATTATTTTCAAGAAAAAGCATTTCCTAAACAACCTCTTGGTCGATCTATTTTAGGTAAAATAAGCAACATTAAAACCTTTAATTCACAACATTTTCAAAGTTACATTAATAATCAATATAACTACCAAAATATGGCAATTGTTGCTTCTGGTAGTGTTAAAACTTCTGATGTTGTCAATTGGGTTGATAAACATTTTAATCAATTAAGTAGCAATATTATTGATAAACCAAAACAACCAAAATATGTGGGCGGAGTAGCAAAAAAAGTCAAAAAACTTGAGCAAGTGCATTTGGTTTTAGGTTTTGAAGGTTTATCTTATCATAATTCGCAATTTTATACACAGCAAATTTTAGCCATGATTTTAGGTTCTGGTATGTCTTCTAGATTGTTTTACGAAATCAGAGAAAATTTAGGCTTGGCATATTCGGTGTATGCTTTTAATAGCTGTTATTCTGATGCTGGTATATTTGGTATTTATGGTGGCACATCAATTGAAAAACTCGATTTATTTTTGCAAGCAACTAAACAAGAACTGCAAAAAATTTGCCAAAACATAACCGATGCCGAAATGCAAAAAGTGCAAACTCAATTTTTAGCAGGCTTGGCAATGGCAAAAGAAAGCACTAATGCCAGAATGCAAAGAATTGGCAGTGACATTTTAGACTACAGCAAAATCTATAGCGATCAAGAACTTATCAACGAATTCAATAACAATACCAAGCTTGATGTTAGTAATTTAGCAGGTAAAATTTTTGCTGGCTCTCCAACTTTGGCTGTTTTAGGTGAAGTGAAAGATTTTAATTTTGATTCTGATAATTTAAAATTATGAAATGCAATTACGAAGTAGTTGTTATAGGTGGTGGGCATGCAGGCATTGAATCTGCCTGTGCTGCGGTGCGTATGGGGGCTAAAACTTTATTAATCAC
>JAUMFK010000097.1:0-5056 GCA_032119875.1 Rickettsiales bacterium | reverse complement strand
ACTTCTTTTTTTGAGTTTAATTGAGTAAAATAATTTGCCAAAGTGAGATCGTCAAAAATTGCTCCTTGTAATAAAATAGAGCCATGCAGGTTGTTATTATTTACGATTACTCGATTATTTTTGGCTTCACTGGTGCTAAAATACTGATCTCTTGCAACAAGAAGAGAGTTTGATTTAATTTCTGATGAATTATTTAGGTTAATATTTGATGTAGCATTGTTTTTATCATCGATATTGCTATTGACGATAGAAGTATTGGTTTTTTTTTGCATTTCTTGCTTGTGAAGTTTTGGTTGTTCGTAAAAAAAACTCCAAGCAAGCAAGATAAACATAGATAGCACCGTTGCTAAAATGATATTGCTATGATTTTGCGGTTGTTGTTGCATAGCTTAATTAATCGTTGATAAAATCAAATTTTTCTTCTTTACTTCTGCTTAATCTTTTGCGATCGTTAGAATCAAGAAATTTTTTGCGTAAGCGAAGTGATTTTGGAGTTACTTCTACTAATTCATCGTCTCCTACATAGGTTATCATGTCTTCTAAAGTAAGAATTCTAGGGGGTATAAGCCTGATAGCTTCATCGGTTCCAGAGGCTCTAATATTGGTAAGTTGTTTGCCTTTTAACACATTAACCTCTAAATCACCTTGTTTTGAATTTTCACCAATAACCATACCTGCATAAACTTTTTGTTGAGGCTTAACAAACATTACTCCGCGATCTTGCAGGTTCCAAAGGGCATAAGCAACTGCTTCACCAGGATCGGTTGCAATTAAAGCTCCATTCTTTTTGTTAGACATTTCGCCTTTATAGGGGGCATAAGCATGAAAAATGCGATTTAATACACCAGAGCCTTTGGTATCGGTTAAAAATTCACTTTGATAACCAATTAAACCTCTAGAAGGAACATAAAAAACCAAGCGAGTTTTTCCGCCAGAAGAAGGTTTCATTTCAATCATTTCGCCTTTTCTTGAAGAAAGTTTTTCAACTACCGAGCCACTAAAATTATCATCAACATCAACTACCACTTCTTCTATGGGTTCTAATATTTGGTTATCAGTGTTTTTTTTAAATAAAACTCTAGGTCTTGAAACAGAAAGTTCAAAACCTTCTCTTCTCATATTTTCAATTAATACACCTAACTGCAATTCGCCTCTGCCACCAACTTCAAAAGCATCTTTACCTTCAGATTCTTTTACTTTGATAGCCACATTAGTTTCGGCTTCGGCAAATAAACGATCGCGTATCATTCGAGAGGTAACTTTGCTACCTTCTGTGCCTGCCAAAGGAGAATCGTTTACTCCGATAGTAATTGCCATTGTTGGCGGATCGATGGGGGTTGATTTAATTGGGGTATCTACTGAAATATCGCATAAGGTATCAGAAACCGAAGCTTTTTCTAGGCCAGCAATGCAAACAATATCGCCTGCAACAGCTTCTTCGACAGTAACTTTTTCAATGCCTCGAAACACATGAAGCTTGGTGAGCCGACCTTGTTCAACTAATTGACCATCTAGGTTTATGGCTTTAAAGTTCATCATATTTTTAGCTTTGCCAGAATAAATGCGACCAATTAGCATTCTGCCAAAGTATGGGCTACGATCTAGTAAGGTAGAAAGCATAGCAAAAGGAGCATCAACATCAAATTTTGGTGGCTCAACATGTTTTAAAATTAAGTTAAATAACGGAGAAAGATCGGTTTTTGCATCTTTTTCTATATCACTCACACACCAACCATCTCTGCCGACTGCATATAAAACAGGAAAATCAAGCTGTTTTTCGTTAGCATTTAAAGAAACAAATAAATCGAAAATTTCATCAAGAACTTCGTTTGGGCGAGCATCTTGCCTATCTATTTTATTGATAATAACAATTGGGCATAAACCAAGAGCCAAGGCTTTTGATAATACAAATTTGGTTTGTGGCATTACACCTTCGGCAGAATCAACTAATAATAAACAACTATCTGCCATGCATAAAACTCTTTCTACTTCGCCACCAAAATCGGCATGCCCTGGGGTATCGATAACATTAATTTTTTGATCTTGCCACATTAAAGAAGTGCATTTTGCTAAAATGGTTATACCTCTTTCTTTTTCAAGATCGTTAGAATCCATTACTCGAGTTTCTATTTGTTGGTGATTGCGAAAAGTGCCACTTTGTTTTAACATAGCATCAATTAAAGTGGTTTTGCCGTGGTCAACGTGAGCTATAATGGCAACATTTCTAAATTTAGGAATCATATTTGATAATTATTTTTAAGATATTAGTTCGCTAAAACAATGTGGTTTTTCATTGTTTTAGCGAATAAAAACGAGGATTTCTTTTGTATTTTGTGTTAATTTATTGGTTTTTGGTCATGTTGGCAACTTCTTCGGCAAAATTATTTGCTAATTTTTCAATACCATCACCTAAAATAAAAAATTTAAAATCAGAAATAGTGGTTTTAGCATTATGTTTAGTGCTAAAATTAGTTAATAAATTTTTAATGTTAAGTTTATCATCCATAACAAAATTTTGCTCAAGTAAAACTACTTCTTCGTAATATTTTTTGATTCGACCTTCAAGCATTTTTTCAATAATGTTTGCTGGCTTGCCAGAGTTTTGCGCTTGCTCTCTTAAAATATCGATTTCACGTTTTAGTTTAGCAGGATCAACACTTTCAATGTTTAGAGCATCGGGCTTGGTAGCTGCTATGTGCATTGAAATTTGCTTGCCTAATTCTTGCAAAGCATCTAGATTATTACATAAACTTTCTATTGCAACCAAAACGGCAATTTTTCCCATTTGAGGGGCAATTTGGTTGTGGATATAGTTCACTACAATGCCGTTTTTTACTTCTACACTAGCCATTCTGCGAAGCTGAATATTTTCGCCAATAATGGTAATTTGTTCTTTGATTTGTGCATCAGAATCGGCTTTTAATTTTTCAAAATCGCTATAATTGAGAGCGGTTTTTGATAAAGTAGTAACTAATTCTTGAAAAGTTGGATTTTTTGCAACGAAATCGGTTTCAGAATTAACTTCGATAATAATAGCTTTTTTGCCATCAACAGCAACAGCTACAACACCTTCTGAAGTAACTCTACTGGTTTTTTTAGAAGCAGAAGATAAGCCTTTTTTTCTTAACCAATCAACTGATTTTTCAACATCATAGTTGTTTTCAAGTAAGGCTTTATTACAATCGGCAATGCCACAACCAGTAGAATCGCGAAGTTTTTTAATAAGTGCAAGATTATTAGACATAGTTTATTTATTTTCGGTTTTAGGTTTTGTTGGTTTTTTATCGGTAAATTTAGGAGTAAAGGAATCTGGTTTTTTTGGAGCAGAATTTCTGTTGTCTGGTTTTTTTGGAGCAGAATTTCTGTTGTTTGGTCGGCTTGGTTTTTTATCGTTATCTTTGCCTGCTGAATTTGTGTTTTCGAATTTACCTTCGGTTTTGACGAATTTTCTTTTGGTGTCAAAAGTTTTAGATGGTTTTTCGTTATTTTTTTTCACTTCTGAAAGATTTTCTAAAAAGCTTTTTTCGGCTATTTTATTAATATCAAGACCAGAAGCTAGCATATTTTCTTTTGTTCCGGCAATTACCGCATCAGAAATCAAGCGACAAAATAATTTTATGGATTTAGTAGAATCATCGTTGCCTGGAATAGGGTAATAGATTTTGTCTGGGTTGCAGTTGGTATCGATTAAAGCCATAATAGGAATATTAAGCTTTTTAGCTTCGGCAATTGCCAAAGATTCTTTGTTAATATCTATTACTACTACTAAATCTGGATAACCGCCCATATTTTTAATGCCACCAAGATTTTGCTCAAGTTTTACTCTTTGGCGATCAAGGGTGAGTTTTTCTTTTTTGTTAAAACCAATTTCGGTATCGTTTAGTTGTTCTTCTACTTTTTTAAGAGTGCGTATAGATTGCGAAATGGTTTTGTAGTTAGTAAGCATACCACCTAACCAGCGACTATTTACATAGTATTGACCACAGCGAATTGCGGCCTCGGCAACCGCTTCTACGGCTTGTTTTTTGGTGGCAATAAATAAAATTCGACCGTTATTTTTAGAGATTTCTTTGACTGTTTTTAAGCTATTATGAAGCAATTGTGCGGTTTTGTTGAGATCGATAATGCTGATGCCATTGCGACTAGTATAAATATATTTTGACATTTTTGGGTTTCTTCTCATGGTTTTATGACCAAAATGAAAGCCAGCATCGATAAGTTGCTTGATAGAAAATTGAGGCAAAAGTACTTGTTGAATATTTTGCGAAGGAGTGTTTTCTGTTGTTGGAGTAGTGGAATCTGGGGTAGACATATTTTTATAATTTGGTTAAATAAATAAATAACAAAAGTTTAAACATAATTTAAACACCAAATTTTGCTATTTATAAAGTGCCACAAATATTTTGTTATGCAAAATAAAAGTGATTGTTAAATAAATTTTGCATTGCAAAAATATTATAAGTAAATTTGTATGCAAAAGTTTGTTAAAATTAAGTTTTACAAATACCATTTCAACTTAACATACATTTTTTTATCTCAAAAATATTTTGTTAGATTGATTAATTTTAAAGTTGAAATGGTATAACAAATTAGTTAAAATTTATACATATGTTATAAAACTGCTAAAATTTTAATTAATAAAAATAAAATTGCAAACTAATTTTTATCTATGCTTACAATTTTTGATATAGAAGTTTATCATTATCATAAAAAAATTTTTAGCCAAGTTGGTTTTAGTTTGCCTTTGGGTTGTTGTTTGCTTATTAAAGGGGCAAATGGCATTGGTAAAACCTCTTTACTTAAAGCTATTGCTGGTATTTGCCACCTAGAAAAAGGCGAAATATTTTGGCAAAAGCAAAATATCAAAAAAATATTGCCAAGCTTTCAGCAAGAAATAAAATTTATAGGGCATAAAAATTTTTTTAAACCACAACTTTCAGTGCTAGAAAATTTAATTTTTTATAGCAAATTAACCGCTACCGAAATTACTGTGCCTATGGCAATGCATTTTTTTAATCTCACTGAAATTTGCCATCATCAAATAGGCAAACTTTCT
>JAUMFK010000096.1:0-19313 GCA_032119875.1 Rickettsiales bacterium | reverse complement strand
AATTGTTTCGTTGCCCCAATCAGAACTTTGCTGTTTTTTGGAAATTTCAATGCCTAGCAATTCTTCACATAAACTTTTTAAGCCATGCGATTCGGTGTAGGTTCTTACTAGCTTTGAGGCAATTTTGGTGCAGTAAATATTTTGAGTTTCTACTTGCAAATAATGTTGTAAGCAAGCCAAATCAAAACGTGCATAATGAAATATTTTTTGCACTCGCGGGTTAAGAAGTAAAGATTTAATGTTGGGGCAGGAGTAGTTGTTGAGATGTTCAAACTGCACTAAATGAGCAGAACCGTCGCCGTTGCTAAATTGCAACAAACAAAGACGATCTCGAACAATATTTAGCCCCATAGTTTCGCTATCAATGGCAACTGCATTACTGGCGGTAAAATGATTTGGTAGATCGTTGGTATGAAAAAAAATAGTCATAAAATTATTTGGTAAATGATAAACAATAGTTAATATCGATATTGTTGCTTTCTTGCCAAGTGTTGCTAAAAATATGGTAGTTAAAGCCTTGCAGATGATGTAAATTTAAGTTAAATTTTGTTGCAAAATCAACAATTTCTGATGGTTTTAAAAATTTATGCCAGTGATGAGTGCCAATTGGCAACCACCGAAGCACATATTCTACACCAAATTTTGCTAAAAGCAACGATTTTAAATTGCGATTAATAGTGGCAACAAATAAAATGCCATTTGGTTTTAATAAGGCAGAGCAAGCTTGCAAAAACAACTCAACATTTTCAACATGCTCAATTATTTCAAGTGCCAAAACTACATCAAACTGCAAGCCTTCTTGGGCGATTTTTTCTGCTGTTCCTTGTTGGTAATTGATGGTTAAATTGCTTTGTTTGGCATGAATTTTAGCCACTTCAATGTTGGTTGCCGAAGCATCAATTGCCATCACTTCTGCCCCTAAATTAGCCATCGGCTCTGCCACTAAACCGCCCCCGCAGCCAATGTCGATAAGGCTTACACCATTTAAAAAATGAGATTGATTATTGTTTAGTTTGAAATGCTTTGCAATATGTTTGTTTATAAACTGCAAACGCACAGGATTAAAACAGTGCAGGGGCTTGAATTTACCGTTTTCGTTCCACCATTCACTTGCCATTGCCGAAAATTTATCTACTTCGTTTTGGTTTATGGTTGTCATGTTTTTTAAATTTGGTTATGGGAGGTGTTTTTAAAATTTTATAACCTAGCTATAAAAAAGCTAGCAAAAAATTAAAACAAATTTAGAATTCAATAGTGCCTTAAAGGATTGCAGTTCTTTTAATTTTTTACTAGCTTTTAAAATTATTGTAAAATATAATTTATATCAAATCTAGTTTATAAGGGCAATGTTATACCATTTCAACTTAAAATTAATCATCTAATAGTGTATTTTAAGTTGAAATGGTATCACATCTCAAATTATATTTTAATTTATTTGCAATTATAAATGGTATCGGTTCATTGATTAACTTAATTTAAAACTCTATGGATATCAAATCTTTAATGAAGCAAGCACAACAAATGCAAGATAAAATGAAAAAAATGCAAGACGATTTTTCTAGCAAAGAGTTCACTGGTTCTGCTGGTGGGGGCTTGGTAAAGGTGTTAATTAATGGGGCAGGAGTTGCAAAAAAAATCAGTATCGATCCTAGTTTAATTGTTATTGATGAAAAAGAAGTGCTAGAAGATCTGATAATTGCCGCTTTTAATGATGCTAAAAAAAATGCCGATGATCAATCAAGCGATATGCTAAAATCTGCTACCGCTGGTATGCCATTACCTCCGGGTTTAAAATTTTAACTCAAAAATTATGCACCAACAAAGCAATGGTTTTTGCCCAGATGTAAAGCATAAATCTGCCTTAACTAGCACAAACAACCATCAATTATCAGAAGTTTTAGAGTTATTTGATTTACCTTTTAACGATTTGTTGTTTAAAGCTTCTTATGTTCATCGTCAAAATCAAAATCCAAATGAAGTGCAGATTAGCACTTTACTTAGCATTAAAACTGGTTCTTGTCCCGAAAATTGTAAATACTGTCCGCAATCTGCTCACTACAACACTGGTTTAGAAAAACAGGCTTTATTAAGCCTTGATACCATCAAAGAGGCGGCAGTTTCTGCCAAGCAAAGTGGGGCTTCTAGGTTTTGTATGGGGGCGGCTTGGCGAAGTCTGCATAATCGCGATGTGCAGAATATTTGTGAAATTATTACAGAAGTAAAAAAGCTTGGCCTTGAAACCTGCATGACTCTTGGTATGCTTACCGCAGAACAAAGCCTTACTTTAAAAGAAGCTGGTCTTGATTATTATAATCATAATATTGATTCTTCGCCCGAATTTTATGAACAAATCATTACTACTAGAAATTTTAACGATCGTTTAGAAACTCTGCAAAATGTGCGCGATGCTGGTTTAAATGTATGTTCTGGTGGCATTGTTGGCATGGGTGAAACTCGTTTAGATAGAGCAAAAATGTTGCTAGTTTTAGCTAATTTACCAACTCCACCTGAATCGGTGCCAATTAATATGCTAGTAAAAGTTGCTGGCACTCCACTTGAAAATGTGGCCGATTTTGATCACTTTGAATTTATCAAAACCATCGCCATCGCCAGAATTTTAATGCCAAAAAGTAAAATCAGGCTTTCTGCTGGTCGAGAACAAATGAGCGAACAAACTCAAGCTTTATGCTTTTTTGCTGGTGCTAATTCTATTTTTTACGGTGAAAAACTATTAACCACTGCTAATCCACAAACTCAAAAAGATCAACAATTATTTGCTAAACTTGGCATCAACACTGTTTAAAACAAAATATGAATTTTAACTTAACAAAACATCAACAAGATTTACTATTTTTGCCACTTGGCGGTGCAAATGAAATTGGCATGAATCTTAATTTATACCATCTAAACGGCAAGTGGCTCATGATAGATTGCGGGGTTGGTTTTGCTTATGATGTGCCTGGTGTTTCAATGATGGTGCCTGATATTTCTTTTTTACAACAAATTAAAAAAAACCTGCTTGGTCTAGTAATTACACATATTCACGAAGATCATCTAGGGGCGGTAGTGCATTTGTGGCCAGAATTACAAACCCCTATTTATGCTAGCAATTTTGCTATTAATTTTTTGCAAAGCAAGTTGTCTGAAACTAAATTTGCCAAAGAGGTTTTGCTACATAAAATTACTGGTAAAAATCTTAAATTAAACCCTTTTGAACTCGAATTTATTGGTCTTACTCATTCTGTGCCAGAAATGCAAGCAGTGCTTATCAAAACACAAGTTGGCAACATTTTGCACACAGGTGACTGGAAGCTCGATCCAGATCCTGTAGTAGGTAAGCCTAGCGATCTTGCTACAATCAAGGCTTATGGCGATAGTGGTCAAATTTTAGCTATGGTGTGCGATTCAACTAATGCTATCAATGCTGGGCATTCTCGTTCAGAAGGTGAGCTTTATATGTCGTTAAAATCTTTAATGCTTAATAGGCAAGGCATTATTGGAGTTACTACTTTTGCTTCTAATTTAGCTCGAATTCACACTATTGCAAAAATTGCTACCGAAATTGGTAGAAAAGTTATTTTAGCTGGTTTTTCGTTGCATCGGCTTTACGAAGTTGGTAAAAAAAGCGGTTATGATTTTGAAAATTGCCATTTTATTTCTGAAAGAGAGTTAAAACTTTATAATAAAAACGAAGTATTAGTTATTTGCACAGGTTGTCAAGGCGAGCCTATGGCCGCGGTGCGAAAAATTGCCACTAATTCTCATCCTGTTATTCATTTTAGTAAGGGCGATTTAATGATTTTTTCTTCTAAAATAATTCCTGGAAATGAAAAAAAAATATTTGAATTATTCGATTTATTGGCAAAAAAACAAATCGATGTCATGACAGAAAAAGATCATTTCGTGCATGTTTCGGGGCATCCTTCGCAAGCAGAACTGCGAATTATGTATGATTTAGCAAAACCGCAAATTGCCATTCCTGTGCATGGTGAGTTTATTCATACTAAAACTCACTGCGAGTTAGCTCTTGAATGCGGTGTGCCAAAAATCATCCAAGCTGAAAATGGTTTGGTAATTAAAATTAACTCACAAAATCCTAATAGTTCTTCGGCAGTTGGTTTTGTTAAATCTGGTTATCTAGGAGTTGATGGCAAACAGCTACTTGATTTAAACTGCGAAATTATTAGAGAACGCAAAAAACTTCAAGATAGCGGGGCGGTTTTTGTTTCTTTGCATCTCGATAAATATTTAGCTAGGCAGAAACAATCTAAAATAATCTGTGTTGGTTCTTATAATTTAAAGCAAGATAAATTCTCTTCCGATTTAATTTATAAAGAAATTGATTCTTTATTAAAAGGTAAAGCAAAAGAAATTAAGCTTGATGATAGTTCTTTTTCTTTTAATTTTTTAAAAAAGAAAAAACCATTTGATTATTCAAAAACAGTGCAAGAACTTGAAAAATCTATCAGAAATAAATTGTTAAAAATTTTTAACGATTTAATGGGTAAAAAACCAGTCCTTGAAATTAATATTATCATCGAAAAATAATGATTATTCTAGCCTTTATCGGTATGTGTTTTGCTTGGGGTTTTAGTTGGTTTGCAATGAAATTGCAAATCTCAACCAAGCTTGTTGCTCCAGAAATATCGCTATTTTATAGGTTTTTTGCGGTTTCTATTATTATGTTTATGGTTTGTTTTTTCACTAAAACTAGATTAAAAATAAAAAAAACCGAATTTATTTATTTGCCTTTGATTGCTCTTTGTAATTTCTCATTAAATTTTTTTATTGGTTATCACACCACTAAAATTATTCCAAGTGGTATTGTTGCGGTTGTATTTAGTTTGTCGGTAATTACTTCCGAACTAATTAAAGCTTGGCTTGATGGTCATAAAATTAGTAAAAAAATTTTATTAAGCGGTTTCATTGGCACCGTTGGTTTGGCTTTTTTTATTTTGCCAAAAGTTTTGCAAAATAATAGTGCCTTGCCAGTAATTGGCTTTGTTTATGCATTTTTTATGATGTTAGTTTTTTCATTTGGTAATTATTTGGTAGCCTGCAACAGCAAAAAAAATCATACTCCACTTTTTACCACCATTTCTTTTGCTTCGGCATTTGGAGCTTTTTATTTTTTGTGTTATAGCTTGGTTTTAGGTCATCAATTTAATTTTGATTATAGCTATTCTTATGTTGGTTCTTTGATTTATCAAGTTTTCTTTGCTTCGATTTTAGCATTTGTTTGTTTATATTATTTAATCCAGCAAATTGGCACTGCCAAAGCTAATTATACCGCTTTAGTTTATCCTAGCATTGCTCTTGCGGTTTCAAGTTTTTTTGAAAATTATCAATTTCAACTTATCAGCACTATTGGTTTGTTATTGATTATTATTGCTCTTTCGCTTGATTTTTTCTACCAAAAAATTTTTAAATAACTTGTTAAATATGCTTGCAAATAATTTTTCTATAAATCCACAATTTAAAATTATCGCCGATCATCTTCGTTCTTCTTGTTTTTTAATTGCCGATGGTATTTTGCCAAGCAACGAAGGCAGGGGTTATGTTCTTCGCCGAATTATGCGTAGAGCAATGTTGCAGTGCTATAATTTTGGTAAAAAAAAACCGCTAATGCATTTATTGGTTGAAACTCTAATTGCCGAAATGGGCGATGCTTATCCAGAGTTAATAAGGGCAAAAGATACCATCATTAACACTTTATTTTATGAAGAACAAAAATTTTTAGAAACACTCGAAAAAGGCTTGAAAATACTCGATGAAACTGAAATAATCAACCAACAGCTATCAGGCGAGGTTGCTTTTAAACTTTACGATACTTATGGATTTCCGCTCGATTTAACTCAGCAAGTATGTCAAGAAAAAAATATCACGGTTAATTTGCTTGAATTTGAACAAGCCATGCAACAACAAAAAGCTAAAAATAGCTGGGTAGGCAGTGGCGAACAAGCCGAAGATGCTATGTTTTTTGCTTTGCAACAACAATTTGGCAATACACAAACTTGCTATCACACTTCAACTATTGCCAGAGCAACAATTTTAGGAATTTTGGTAGGCAATAAATTAGTAGAAAATATTAATTTTAGTCAAGAAAACTCTCAACAAATCTCTATAATTTTAGATAATACTTCGTTTTATGCCACTTCTGGTGGCCAAAAAGGCGATGATGGCAACATTATTTTACAAGAAAATTATCAAAAAAATCTTAACTATCAAAAATTATCGAGTTATCTTGATATTAAAGAAACTAAAAAAGTAGCAGGTGGTTTATTTTTGCATCTAGTTGCCTGTGGAGTTGGTAAATTTGCGGTGGGCAATCAGGTGGTTGCTTTGGTAAATCAGCGAAATAGGCAACTCCGAACTCAAAATCATTCTGCCACTCATCTTTTGCACAAGGCTTTAAAACAGGTTTTAGGCAATGCCATCACTCAAAAAGGCTCAAATGTTGATGCTCATCAACTCACTTTTGATTTTAATTTTAATAAAGCACTAAATTATTTAGAGTTGCAGCAAATAGAAGAGTTGGTTAACTTTTATATTAGGCAAAATTCGGCGGTGCAAACTAAAATAACTAGTTTAGAGCAGGCAAAACAAGAAGGTGCCGAAGCACTTTTTGGCGAAAAATATGCCGATACAGTGCGAGTTGTTAAAATGGGGCAATCGCACGAATTATGTGGCGGAACTCATGTATTAAGCACTGGCAATATTGGTTTATTTAAAATAATCAACGAAAATGGCATTGCTTCTGGCATCAGAAGAATTACTGCTAAAACTGGTTTTTATGCTCTGCAACATTTAAAATTACAAGAGCAAAAACTCTATGCTCTGCTTGATTCTTTAAAAATCAAACAACAATTCGAAGAGGCAAAAATTGCCGAAAGCCAGTTTTTATCAAATAAAGTTGGTTTTGATGATGATAGTTTTTTCATTGATGAAAATCAAGAAAATATTATTCATCATACTCAACAACAAGCAACTACATTGGTTTTGCAAAAAACTAGCCAAATTGGCATTGATTTTTTACAACAACTAAAGCAAAAAGATAAAGAAATTCTCCAGCTAAAACAACAGCTTTGGCAACAAAATATTTCTAATATTAACATTCAAAATTTTACTAATTATTGCCTGATTCATCAAACTTTTCATAATGCTTCAATTAACGATTTACGCCATGTGTTAAGTATTTATCAAAAAACAAATCAAGTGCATACACCAGCGATTATTGTTTTTTTTGGTATCGAAAACAATAATAAAGTTAATGTTTTGTTGGCGAGTTCGGTTTCTAATTTTGATGCTGGTCAAAAAATTGGAAGTGTTGTTGAAATTTTACAAGGTAAAGGCGGTGGCGGTAAAAAAGATTTGGCAATGGGTTTTGGTGTTAATGCCGATAAAATTATAGATGCTCTTGATTTTATCACTAATACCATTTCAACTTAAAATACATTGTTAGATTGATTAATTTTAAAGTTGAAATATTATAACAGTGTTTATGGTTATCTGGTAATGCTATTATTGTTGTTGTGTTGTTTATTGGCAGTAATTTGTTGAGTAAAGGTTGTATTTTTAACAACACCAAAGTTTTTTGGTATATCTAGTTTCTTTTTTATGGTTTTCTTACCTAATTTGATATTTTCTTGTGTTTTTCTTAACTTGGCATACCAAACTAACATTGCCTTTTTATTGGTTGAGCTGATTGGGCTGATTTGCCCTGCTTTTAATAAATTTTTCGCTCTATCATCCCAAGCATCTTTGACATGTTTTTGAGTTTTGTTGTCAGATTCTTCGACTCCGCCATTTTCAATATCAAGACCTCTGATTTTTCTTTTAAATGGTCGAATTTTTTTGCTTCTAATAGTATTTTTATTGCTAAAAAAATTGTTATTAGAAATATTATTGTTATTTAATTTCCAGATGGTGATTAATTCATTAATATTAGATTTTTTTTTGCCAAAAAATAAATGAATAATTTTTTGCCATAAGTATTGTAAAAAGGCAAAAATAGTTTTTAAAATTTTATTGAAGTTGATCATAGTTAGTTCGTGACATCAGATATTTATAAACAATCATATTTTCGATGATTCGTTGCACATAATTACGAGTTTCAGAATAAGTGATAAGCTCAACCCAGTCAATGATTTTGTTGTAATCTTTTTCAAGTCTAGGATCATAAAATTCGTTAATCCAGCGTTTAGTGGCATTAGGGCCTGCGTTATAAGAAGCTATGGCTAGCATTTCGGACCCGTTAAATTCGTCGATTAATTTTTTAATATAAAAAGAACCAAGCCTTACATTATATTTTATATCGTCGGTGAGTTGTTTTTGATTGTATTTTATACCTAATTCTTTTGCCACTAATTTTGCTGTGCTAGGCATTAATTGCATATAACCTAAAGCCCCCACTCTACTTACTGCCATTTTGGCAAAACCGCTTTCTTGTTTGATGATAGCATGCACCAAGGGAGCATATTCATCTTGATAAACTTCTTGCACAATTTGAAATTTTTCTTTGATAAAGAAAACATTTTTTCGAGCAGCAATACGTGAAATTTTAGCATCGATTTGCTTATCGCCGATTTCGTTAAGTATTTTCATAATTACCGCAATTTGACCTTCTGTTGGAGCATTATTTACTAACCACTCAAAAATTTTAGTAGCATTTGCTTTATCGCCCGACATAGCTAAAATATAAGCAATCTGCACTCCTCTTGATTCAGATATTTTTAGTATATCTCGAGAGGTAATGTCAGGACTTTTTGGTAAAATAATATCTTTTTCGGAGCCAACAGGATCTAGTGTGCGATGCTTATGAATTGCCAACTGACCATAAAAAAAAGTAGGATAATTAGTGCCTTCTTTGTAAAATTTTAAAGCTTTTTCTTTATCTTCTAGCTCTTCATATGCCATGCCAAGCCAATAAAGGGCTCGAGAAACAGTAACTGGCATGCTAACATTTTTATGTAGTAAAGAAAAATGTTTTAGAGAATTTTTTGGTTGTTGTAAAAAACGTAAAGAGATCCAGCCAGAAGTCCATTCGGCCTCCCAAAAATCAGAGGAACTTGTTGGTAGATTGTGATTGCTAATAATGGTATAAGATTTTTTATATTGTTTTTGTTTTAACATTTCTCTGCCATAAAGCCTGCGTAAAGACCACCATTTTTCTGGTTTTTGTGTTTGTGGCAAATCGAGTAATAAATCGATTAATTCATCAATTTTATTTTGTGATTTAAGCCAGATAATTCTTTTATAAGAAAGTAATTCGTTATTTCTTAATTTTCTTGGAATATTAGTAATGATGCTATCGATATATTTGGGGTTTTCAGATATTTTTAAAATGCCATTAAAAAGATTTTGATGATCGATGTTAATAAATTTAAAAATTCTAGTGGCATCTTGAATTTTGTTATCCCAAAGTAATCGCTCAATTCTTTCAATATAATCGGATTCGTGCAGAATATTTTTGTATTTTGTTAGAAAAACTTCTTCTTGCGGTAAAGAAAAATCTTCTTTTATCCAGATTTGAGCAATGCGATTTTGAATGTTAAATTTTTGTTCGGTTTTTTGTTGTTCGGTGAGTTGTGAACGAATGATAGAATCAATTTCAGATTCAACTGCAAAAATTTTAGAATCGGCAGTGCCAGGAGGGTTAATGGCAAAGTAATATTTTGATATTTCGTAGTCTATGTTGTTAGATATTGCTAATGTTTCAACATTTCTTTTTAATTGATTAATATTTGGTAGATAAGGATTATCTAAAACAAAGCCAGAAATATCGGTAAAGGTAATATTGCGATTTTCAATATTGCCACTGTATTTGTTCCATAAAACAATATCAAGCACAGCAGAAGCGAGGCTAGTTTCGGGATTTTTATTTTGTTTTTGCAATTGCAAAGCAAGTTGCAAAGCGGTATCGAAGTTTTTGTTTTGCAAAGCCTCATTGATTTTTTTTACCATTTCAACTTGGCTTTTAGAAAATTTTTGCCATAGCTGATCGGTGGAAAACTCTTGCTCTTTTTTGGCATAAGCATTATTTAAACTTAATAGCAATAAAAATAAGCATTGCAAAACAACAATAAGTTTGTGCCAGCGATTGCGAAAATTATAAAAAGAACAAATTTCTGTTTTGTGCATTTTTTAAGAAATCAAAAACAAACCCTCAACCTCAACCGAAGCACCAAAAGGTAAAGAGCCAGCTCCAACTGCCACTCTAGCATGCTTGCCTTCTTCACCAAAAACTTGGCAGATTAAATCGGAAGCACCATTAGCAACTGCAGAATGCTGTGTAAAATCGGCATCGGCATTAACAAAAATAGTTAATTTTAGGCAACGAGAAACTATATCTAGATTGCCTTTACAGGCTTTTTTTAGTTGAGCAAGCAGATGCATAGTGCATAAAGTGGCAGCTTCTTTTGCTTGTTCTATGCTTACTTGCGAACCAACCTTTCCTGTGAATTTGATTTTGCCATTTTCTACTGGTAATTGCCCAGAGATAGCTATTTGTTGCTGATAAACCACAAAACTTACATAATTTGCAACAGGAGAAGTTGCTTCTGGTAAGGTGATGCCTAGTTGTGAAATTTTTTGCTCAAAATTTGACATATTTTTAGAGATTAAAGTTAAATAGAGTGTTGTATTATAAATTATATTTCATTTTTTACCACTTTTTTATGGACGAATAGTTAATTTTTCTGGTTCTAAACTGCTTGCTTTATTAATGAAAAGACGATGATTAGCTTCAAAACCTAACAAAGCCAAATAAATATCGGTAAGCACAGGTTTATGTTTAAAATAGCTATGCCCTAAACCTATTAAGCTGTTGTCGATATTGGTTACATTAATAACATCAAGATTTGGATCGTTAATTTTTATGCATTCGCCTAATCGATGATTGTTATTGGTAATTTTAGAAGCAGATAAAGCTTTGTCATTTTGCGAGCAGTATAAAGTGATGCGATTTGCCAAAGGTTTAATAATAGTTAAATTTTGTTGAAATAAATTAGCATCATAATCGGGGGCGAGTAGAAATAATTCTTGAATAATTTGTTTAGAATTAGATGTTTCGTTGTTGTTTTGTAGATTCGATGGAGAGAGTTGTTGCCCAACTTGATGTAGTGCGGTAAGCACAATTTGATGCCCCATAGAATGCACCATAAAATTAGCTTTAATGCCTTGTTTTTGCATTTCTTGCAAAAATTCGATAAATGGATTTATTGAGCCGATAGCATTGATTTTATTGATTTGGTAGGTTTTTTTCAGCATAACCTCATCAAAACCATCACCAACCGAACCAGCAGGCCAGTTAAAAACAATAACTGGACCTTGATATTTTAAATCGTAAGCTAATTGAGAGGCTCTTAACACCGCTTCTTCGTATTTAGTGTTAAAACCATGCACATAAATTAAAGGAGTAGCGAGGGCATTATTTTTATTTTCTTGGAGTTTAGCAAAAAATTGTTGTTTATCAAGTGTATTGGATTGTAAAACTTTTAAACTAGTATTGAGAGTGTTTTCGTTGGCAACAATTTCGCCTACAACTCTTCGCCCAGAAGCTAAAACCATACAAGAACCATATTTAGTTTGATTGTGTAGATCGTTGCCAAAATCGGCATTGGAACAGCCAAAATTGTTAGTTTTTTGTTGGCGATTGGTAATAACAAAAACTTCTATTTTAGCTGGGTTATCGAATTTATTAACAAGAACAGAAGAAAGGGTTGGTTGTAAATTTTGTTGTAGTTGAGCTGTGGTGAGTGGTTTTTTTGCTACGATAGTAGATTGTAATTTTTGCGAAGTTTCAATGGTATTTAGTGATGGTGCCGAGTTATTGATGCTAGTTTTTGCACAAGCAAATAATATGTAGCAGATCAGGCCAAGAATAATTTTTTTAAATATCATATGTTTATAAAAAATTAACACAAATTTTAAAATGCAAAAAAATAACAATTTAAATGTTTTAAAATTCTAAAGCCAGTAAGTTTTTTAGTCAAGCATTTTTAAAGGTACTGTTTAATACCATTTCAACTTAACATACATTGTTAGATTTATTAATTTTAAAGTTGAAATGGTATTAATATATAAAAATTATAAAAATTGTTATTTTCATAAAAATTAAGATTATTAAAAAGGCTCTTGACTTGCTAAAATATTAAAATAATCTTATACAAGATACAGCAACATAGTTAAAATCAAGAAAATTTTTCTCATCATGCATTTAACCCTAGCATTGCTAATATTTTTGCCTTTAATTGAAATATTTAGTAGCAATCTTGCAAAAAATCACCATAAAATCTATTTATTTTTTATCCTTTTTATTGCTAGTTTTAGCTTTTTTTTGAGTTATAATCTGGTAATTGATGCTAGAATTTATGTTATTGATTTTGGTTTTATCAAACTAAAATTTATGTGCGATATTTATGCTTATTTTTTTGGTATTTTAGTTAATATCGTGTGGTTTATTACTAATCTTTACTCCTATTCTTATGCTACTCTTAACATTCATAAACAACAAATAGCTAGTTTTTTTCGCTACCTCTCTTTATCTATTTTTGCTGTATTTGGCATTTGCTATGCTGGTGATCTAATCACCACTTTTATTTTTACCACTTTACTTACTTTATTTACTGCTCCATTAATTATTTTATTCAAAAACAAAGAAACTGTCAAAGCTAAAAATTTATATTTACTTACCCACCTTGGTTCTGATTTAATTTTTATGATGCCTGCTTTTTATCTAATTTATCATTACACTGGCAATCTTGATTTTGTTAAAAATAATTTTCTAGCATCGCTTGATAACAATATAATTTCAGGATTAATTTTATTTTTATTGGTTTTTGGTTTATCAAAAAATTGCATCATTCCTTTTCATCGTTGGCTAATAAAATCAACAATAGCACCAGTTCCTGTAAGTGGCTTATTATACCATTTCAACTTAACATACATTGTTAGATTGGTTAATTTTAAAGTTGAAATGGTATTATACATTTATCCTATTGTTAAAGCTGGTTTTTTTAATAAAAATCCAACTAAACTTAATTTGCAAAATAAAATTGTGCCTTTTACCATGAGAATTGCAATTGCTATAGCAATCAGTTTGGCAATTTATATGAGTATTTTTATTAATCAAATCATTAATTTTTTTCATCAATATGTCTAGCAATATCAATATTAAGCAAAATGTTGTTTCTGGATTATCAGTTTCGCTAATTGCCCTACCGCTATGTTTGGCAATAGCGAATGCTTCAAATTTTCCGATTTTAGCTGGTATCATCACTGCCATTATTGGCGGTTTATTGGTTTCAAGAATTAGTGGCTCTTTTTTAGCCATAAATGGCCCTGCTGCAGGCATGATTGTTATTGTGCTTGATTGTGTCGAAAGATTAGGAAATGGCGATGTTTCTCTTGGTTATAAATCAACTTTAGCGGCAATTATGGTGGCTGCGATTTTGCAAATTATCACTGGCTTTACTAAATTACCAAATTTAATGCGAAAATTTCCTGAAGAAGTTATTCGTGGCATGATGGCAGCAATTGGAGCTATCATCATCATTAAACAAGCATTTATTATTTTTGCTTATCAACCTCCAAAACACAATTTAGTGCAACTTATTTTAGAATTACCAAAAGCTTTTTTAGGTATGAAACTTGAAGTTTTCGCCATTAGTGTTGCAAGTATTTTGTTTATTTTGTGGTGGCAAAAAAAAGTTAAGCATAATTTATTAAGCAAGATTCCCGTTTATTTGTTAACAATTTGTGTTTTTTCAATTCTAGCATTTTTTTTAGATATTAACAACAGTAATCATTATTTGCTAAATAGTTTTGCTAGCCCCGCTAAATCTTTATTTGTAAATATCCCTTATTCTTTTTTATCTGCTTTTTCTTTACCAAACTTTGCACAATTATTTAGTTTTAATTTTTTTATTTCAGTTTTTGCAATTTATGCGGTAGGTAGCATAGAAACAGTGCTTTCGGCAATTGCGGTTGATAAGCTCGATCCGCAAAATAGAACCACTAATTTACAACAAGATTTAAAAGCCATCGGATTCGGTAATTTTTTGTGCGGTGCGGTTGGTGGATTACCAATGATTACCGAAATTGTTCGATCTTCTGCTAATATTAAATATAAAGCAACTAACTCTTGGTCAAACTTTTTTCATGGCTTGTTTTTGTTGCTAATGATCTTATTTTTTGTTAACCTAATTAACTTTATACCTCTGTGTATTTTAGGAGCAATTTTAATTATGATTGGTGTTAATTTAATAAACTTTCCGCTTATTAAACATATGCATCAAAAATCTAAAAACTCTTTGTGGGTAATGTTAAGTGTAGTTATTTTTACTATTGCCACTGATTTGTTGATAGGGGTTTTTTCTGGCCTGTTGATGCAAATAGTTTTGCAAAAAATATCAAAAAAAAATAGATTCTAGATAATTTTGTATCTAATACCATTTCAACTTTAAAATACATTGTTAGATTGATTAATTTTAAAGTTGAAATAATTCTATTTTCTATCTTTAAATATTATCTAAATTTATTAAACATATTTATGACAAAAACAAAAATTGATATTATAAAAAAAATTAAAAATCTTGACATCTATGCAATTAATGAATCTAAGATTCTGAAAATGATTGTCAGATTATTTAAAAGTCACCCAGAATTAGCAAGCGATAAAGAAGTTGTTTTAGCTGCGGTAAGAAAAAATTATAGGGTTTTAGAATATGCTGATGCTTTATTAAAAGCAGATAGAGATGTTGTTTTAGCTGCGGTAGAGAAAAGTTATATGGCTTTAGAATATGCTGATGCTTTATTAAAAGCAGATAGAGAAGTTGTTTTAGCTGCGGTAGAGAAAAGTTATATGGCTTTAGAATATGCAGATCTTTCATTAAAATCAGATAAAGAATTTATTTTAGCTGCGGTAAAAAAAAATTGTATAGTTTTAAAACATGCCGATCCTTTATTAAAATCAGATAAAGAATTTATTTTAGCTGCGGTAAAAAAAAATTATAGGGCTTTAGAATATGCAGATGCTTCATTAAAATCAGATAAAGATGTTGTTTTAGCCGCGGTAGAGAAAAGTTATAGGGCTTTAGAATATGCAGATGCTTCATTAAAATCAGATAAAGAATTTATTTTCGTTGCATTAAGAAAATCATTATATGTTCTAAAATATGTCAATCCTTCATTAAAAGCTAATCAAGATTTTGTTTTACCTTTAATAATGCAATATCCATCTCTCATAGAACATGTTGATGATTCAATAAAAGATGCTCCAAAAATTACTTTTTTTACTAAAGTATTTCCAATATTTAATAAATTAACAGACAAACAAACTTTAACAGAATGTAAATATTCTATTTTAGAAGAGGCAAAAAAAAACCTAGATTTTTCAAAATATGCCAATGCTTCATTAAAAGCAGATAAAGATTCTGTTTCGCATTTAAGATATGTCGATCCTTTATTACAAGCAGAGAAAGCTTCTATTTCGCATTTAGTAAAAGAATATATATTAGGTAAATTTAAATCATTAGAACTCAACCCATCTTTAAAAGAAGATAGGCTCCTTATTTTAGAAGTGATAAAAAAAATCCCCGAGTTTTTACAATATATCGATGCTTCATTAAAAGAAGATGAAGACTTTATTTTAGATGCAGTAAGAAAAAATATAGATGCTTTACAATATGCAGAACCTTCAATGAGAGATAGAGTTGATCAATTATTAAAAGAGAACCCCCTTTTGGCAGATGGTAGAGAATATTGTTTGCAAGAGATAATAAGAAATCTTAAACCTTTCGAATCTGACCCTGATTATTTAACAAAATACGAGCAACAAATTTTAAATGCATTACAAGAAGATCCTGAATTATTAAGATATGTCGAACATCAATTTAATACTGAATCTTTTTTTTTAGGATTATTTGACATACCTATCTCCTTAGAAGATCTTAGTATTCCATATAAAAAAAATAAAGATTTTTTTCTATATGCGGTAAAAAAATATAACAGGGCTTTAGAATATGCCGATGCTTCATTAAAAGCAGATAAAGAAGTTGTTTTAGCTGCAGTAAGCAGAAATGGTGAGGCTTTAAAATATGCCGATCCTTCATTAAAAGCAGATAGAGAAGTTGTTTTAGCTGCGGTAAAAGAAGATTATAAGGCTTTAAAATATGCCGATCCTTCATTAAAAGCAGATAGAGAAGTTGTTTTAGCTGCGGTAAAAGAACGTTACTTGGCTTTAGAATATGCCGATGCTTCATTAAAAGCAGATAGAGAAGTTGTTTTAGCTGCGGTAAAAGAAGATTATAAGGCTTTAGAACATGCCAATGCTTTATTAAAAGCAGATAAAGGTTTTGTTTTAGCTGCGGTAAGCAGAAATGGTGAGGCTTTAAAATATGCCGATCCTTCATTAAAAGCAGATAAAGATGTTGTTTTAGCTGCGGTAAAAAAATATTGCTTGGCTTTAGAACATGCCGATGCTTCATTAAAAGCAGATAGAGAAGTTGTTTTAGCTGCATTAAGCTTAACTTATAACGAGGTTTTAAAATATGCCGATCCTTTATTAAGAAGAGATAAAGAAATTGTTTTAGCTGCGGTAGAAAAAAATGGGATGGCTTTAGAATATGTCGATGCTTCATTAAAAGCAGATAAAGAAGTTTTTTTAGCTGCTATGACAAGCAAAGATCCTGAAGTTTTAGATTATTTCCATCATTCATTAATAGCAGATAAAGATGTTGTTTTAGCTGCGGTAAAAACATATGATATGGCTTTAGAATATGCCAATGCTTCATTAAAAGCAGATAGAGAAGTTGTTTTAGCTGCGGTAGAAAAAAATGGGATGGCTTTAGAATATGCCGATGCTTCATTAAAAGCAGATAAAGATGTTGTTTTAGCTGCGGTAGAAAAAAATGGGATGGCTTTAGAATATGCCGATCCTTCATTAAAAGCAGATAAAGATGTTGTTTTAGCTGCGGTAAAAAAAGATGGGATGGCTTTAAAATATGCCGATGATTTATTAAAAGCAGATGGAAGTGTTGTTTTAGCTGCGGTAAAAAAAGATGGGATGGCTTTAAAATATGCCGATGATTTATTAAAAGCAGATAAAGGTGTTGTTTTAGCTGCGGTAAAAAAAAATTGGTGTTGTTTAGAGTTTGCTAATCCTAGTTTATTAGAAAACCGAGAATTTTTAAGAGAATTAAGTAAAATAAATCCCGATGTTTTATCTCGATTTCACAATTCTGTTTCAAAAGATGGTGCAAGAGGGACGGAGGAAGAAGAAGGAGAAGAAGGAGAAGAAGAATTAAAAAAAGATAATCCATTAAGAAATGATAGATCATTTATTAAAGAAATGATAAAAGAAAATCCTGAATTTTTCAAATTTGCCTCTGATGAATTAAAAAAAGATAGAAATTTTGTTTTAGATGTAGCAGTAATTGATGGTGGTTGTTTAGAATTTGCTGATTTTGGTTTATCAAAAGAACTAGAATTTTTAAAAGAAGTAATGAAAAGAAATCTAGAGGCTTTAGAGCAATGGGGTAATTTAATAGGAAAAAGAGAAGAAAGATTCCAAAAAATATTTGAAGAAGGATCAGAAGAAGAGTGGCAAGAAATATCACAAGAAGTATCGAAAGAAAAAAATAATCCATTAAGAAATAATAAATCATTTATTTTAGAAGCAATAGAAAAATATCCCAAATCTTTAGCATTTGCCTCTGATGAATTAAAGAAAGATGAAGAAGTTGTTTTAGCTGCGGTAATAAAAGATAGAGATGCCTGGAAATATGCAGACAGTTCGTTACATCCAAAAATTGCTGTTGCAATAAAAAGTGTTGAAAATGTTATGACAACTACCCAAATTAGACCATCATCGGCAGAAAGTTTAACTTTAACTAGGTTTTTTAGGCAATGTTGCATCCCAAATTTGTTTTAATTTTAGTTTTGAGAAGAAATAATGAAAATGGTATAATATGCTTGTTTTAACTAGGTTTTACCTAGATAAATTATGTAAAATTATGGCTTTAATAGATATTGCACTAAATTAAATGCCCTAAATACTAATGAGATTAGTAAATTTAGTGGTTGGGGTGGCAGGATTCGAACCTACGGGTGGCGGTACCAAAAACCGCTGCCTTACCACTTGGCTACACCCCAAAACATAAGCTAAAAATTATAAAATGCTTAAATATAATAGTCAAGCAACTTTTCTTAACATACTAAGAAAAATTTATAAACAATATGAATGCAGATTTTATTATAAAAAAACCTCTTGCTTTTATAAAAAAAGCAAACATAATTTGTTAATAAATTTGGAATGCAAAAGTGCCATTATGCCAAATGCTATTTATAATTCTGTAATTTCTGTTTTCTATGAGTTTTTTATGAAAGTTATCACCGATATTTTAAATAAGCTCTGTGTTTGCTTGCTTAACAAAAAAGTTGGGGCAGATTCTTATGGTAATAAATATTATCAAAATACCAAAACCAAAAAAAGATTTGTTATTTATCAAGGCAAGCCAGAGGCTTCAAAAGTGGTTGCTAATTGGCATTCTTGGTTACACTACACCACTAACGAACCGCCACTAACTAATCAACTTACCTATTCTTGGCAAATTAATCATCAACCAAATCTTACAGGCACTAAACAAGCTTATAATCCCAAGCTCACAGCTAAAACCGATTCTGCTCCAAATTTTTGGCAACCAAAATAAATAATATATGCAAAAAATTCACAATTATTTTGATTTTTTTATTGGCACTATCGTTTTGTGTGTAGCTGGCTTTTTCTTTTTTTCTTCTTTTTCTAAAACACATCAACTAAACAATGCTCAAAACTATTCTTTGTTTGCCAAGTTTGGCACTGCTGATGGCATTAGCACTGGTGCCGATGTTAAAATTGCAGGAGTAAAAATTGGCAATGTAGTTAAGCAAGAGCTTGATTCTAAAACATATCAAGCTGTTTTATATTTTGAGCTTGACAAAAACATATTAATTCCTACCGATTCTTCCATAAAAGTTGTCTCCGAAGGTTTGCTTGGCTCAAAATATTTAGCAATTAGTGTGGGTAGTGATAGCGAATTTTTGCAACCTAATCAAGAAATAGCTTTTACTCAATCTTCGGTAAATTTTGAAGATCTTTTAGGTAAATTTATGTTTAGTAATAAAAATTCAACTCAAAATTTGTCAAATGAAATTAAGTAATTTATTTTTCAAAACTTCATTTTTGATCTTATTTTTTGGTTTATCTGTGGTTTTTGCTGAAAATACAACCGCCGATACCAAGCCGGCAGAAGAGCCTGTTGTTTTTTCTAGTT
>JAUMFK010000095.1:0-32143 GCA_032119875.1 Rickettsiales bacterium | reverse complement strand
TATTTTTGTGATAAATAATTTTCTACCTGAACCCTTTCTCTTTCTGATATTTTACGGTTAAAAACAATAATTTCAGATATTTTTCCTTTAAAATATGTGTTAGCAGTTGCTGTTGCCGTTGTTGTTGTTGTTGTTGTTGTCACACCGCCAGTTGTTGTGGTTGAGGTTGAGGTTGAGGTGGCAATAGTTGCCCCTACAGATATTGGTGAGGAAGAATTATCAAGCGATGTATTTGGTGTGTTGTTGGTTATGATTTGTGCTGCAGAATTAACATATACTTTTGCAGAACCATTTTCTCGAATAAAAGAAATGATTTGTGGTGTAGTCATAAGGAAAGTTGGTTTTACAGTGGTTAAAACCGAATCAGTTCCAGAAACAAAAGTTACTTTAGGGCCATATGCATCTGATGCACTACCTCCTACTGATATAGATACTTTATGATTGTTTTGAATTGAAAAATCTCCCGAAGAATGATGAAATAAAGTAGCTGTATTTGATGTTTGAGAAGAAACTCCTTCAAATTGTTGCACAATAAAAAAAGAAACCTCATTTGAACTCAATAAATTCAATAGATCGATATTAAGCAGAGTGTTAACTACATTAGTTTCTTGCGGTATACTAGAAATTAAATAATCAGCACCATCAAAAAATAAAGAAGGTAGACCGCCAATGCCATTAACAACATAAGTTGGCATTGCAGTAAGAGGATGAGTTGTGTTGATGCTTAATGCTATTTTATCTGATGAATTGACACCTAAAGATCTTTGAGAATTAATATCGCGCCAACCACAAATTGTTTCGCTACCTAATAAATCTTGGTAGTTAATGTATTTTAAAAAACATCTATCTGCGGTTGTAGTAGTTATTAAAGATCTTTCGGCATTAACATCGAGCCATAAAGTTAGATCTGGTATTTTATTAACAGGAGAAGTTTTGGTTAGGTTTTGAGCCGACCTTATTCTTGCATCTAAAATCATATCTTGCCCCACCAAGATGCCAGAAATCAAGATGCCAATAATTAGCAAAACAATAGATATTTCAATTAAAGAAAAACCTTTTTTAAAATTTGTAATTTTTTTCATAAAATTATGTATATTATTTTTTACCTAAAAATGCTTTGCCATTAACCACTTTACTTGAGCTTAAAACAAAGGTTTGATTAGGATATAAAGTAAAGTTTATTTCTACCTGATTATTGTTATTAATTTTAGGAGCTAAACTTTCAGATCGCAAACCAGATAGAATTTTCCATTTACTAACACTTAATTTCCAGATGATATTAACTTTATCTCTTTCTACCAATTTAAAATAAAGCTCGTTTTCGGGCTTATTATTTTTAGCGGTATATTTTTTATCGTTAATCCATAAAGACCAAGAATCGTTGCCAAAATATAAAATAGAAGACAAAAAAATGTAGGCTTTTACATTTTCTTGTTCTAGTTTTTTTGCCTCTTCGACAGTTGATTTTTCTGGGTTTTCTTCTTCACCTTCTAGCTCAAATATTTGATTATTTTGAAAAGCTTCAATAGCTTTATCGATGTTAGAAGAATCGGTTTCACTAAACATTAATGATTGAATTTTAGTGCCAGAAAATAAATCTTCAATAGATTTTTTGATAGAAGAAGCAGAAATCGGAGTTTTGCTAGTTGGTATTTCTGTTTTTTTCTTTTCCTGGCTATTTTGATTAGTTGTTTCAACAATTTGATTAGCTTGGTTTGCGATGTTTTCTTGAGCATGGGCTGAAAAGGAAAAAGCAATAACTAAACATAGGGATAAGAAATTAAAATAAAACATTTTTTATGGATTTTCTGAGTTTTTAGTATTATTAACAAGATTTTCATTTAATATTTCTTTAGATTTGTTTTCTTTAAAAACATACCAAGCGAATTCTATTTTACCAGAAACATGTCCTTGATTTTTGGCAGTGCTAATTTCTTTAAGATCTTTGGCTTCATATTTTTTTTCACGTTTTATTTCAAAATTTTTAATAACAACATAACCATGCAAACTTTTATAAAATTCTTCGGCAAATTGAATTGCTTTAACATCGTTGTAAGATAAAAAAGTAAGCTCTCCTTCGGTATGCAAAATATCGAGTGTTTCATTTTTAAAAATATTGCTTGATAAGTTTTCTGGCACATTCATTTTTAGTTTAGAATCGTTGATAAAATACTTTTGAGCAAGGTTGATGCGAATTTTTTCGACTTCTTCATTTTTAATACCTGTATTTAGCTTTTTTTTGACAGTAATTTTTTTCCAGATTTCTTTATATTTTCTATTTTCTTGAGATTTACCTTCTATTTCAGATATTTTTGATTTTATATTAGAAATTTCATCGGTAAGTTTTAGTTTTTCTGATTGAAAATTGGTATCAAAGTAATTATAAAAAAAAGCAACAGAAACAATAGAAACAATCATAAGAACAGCGATAATAATATTGATTTTGATTTTTTGTTTGAGGTTAGTTATTTTCATTTTCTTCAGCTTGATTTTTATCTGGGTTAGGAGTTTTGAGTATTTCGTTAGTGCTTCTCTTTTCTAATAAAGTAAATTCAATTGGTTGTTCGTAAAATTTAGCATTAAAATCGATATTACGATTAATTTCGGTGTATTTTACATCAAAATTAGTAAGAGTTGATTTTAATTTCTTGTTAATAAAGTTATCAAATTCAATAAATAAATCGTCGATACTGCCTGTGCGATTAAATAAAATACCGTTGAAAACCATTTCTTTTTTAGCTCCTTTACTTGGTGTTTTAGTGATAAAATCGGTAGTTTTATATTTAAAATTAGTAATTTCTATTACATCTCTAGCAAAAGATAATTTAGCATAGGTTTCGGCGAAATTTGGTTGAAAATCACCCAAAACTTCTTCTACCCTACCTATATCACCAATTCTTTCAATACTGATATCTTCTTGTTCGCCTTCAAGAGATGCTCCTTCAATAGCAACTTTTCTTGCCAAGCTTAATGATTTAGAAAGGTTAATTTTTTCGCTTTCTGCTATTTCTATATCAGATACTATGCTTTTATTTGAGATAAACAAAAACAATAGCCCAAAAAATAAGATCGCCAACATTATAAAATTAGAAACGAGTATCGATTTAAATTGTAAATAAGAGGTTTCTAGCTCTTTTATTTTATGAGTGGTAAATTTTAAAATAGATTTTTCTTTTAAAAATGCCATAATAATTAGCAAATCAAGGCTAATACTAGAATTTATTTTTACATTTTTTGCTCCGATCATTTCTTTTGCTTGCTCTGGAGTGTGGTTTATTTGTTGAATTTCTTGATTACCGATATCAATAATTTTTTGAAAAGCATTTTCAGGAAAAATATTGATAATTTGAAATTTATCAATTGTTAGCTCTATAAACATTCTTTTTAGATATTCAAAAGTGCTATAAATATCTTGAATATATTTTTCGGCAAAATTTTCATCGACAATATTATAATTAACAACCCTTGTAAACACAATATTTTCGCCAGAAAAAACAATTTGCCTAGCACCGCCAACATCGGTTTGAATCACTAAACAATGAATATCGGTATTAATAATTTTATGCAGTTGCGGATCGGTAATATTATTTTTATTTTTTTCTACTTCTTTAATTTTATAAAGATTTTGATAAAAATTATAACTTTCGATTGGCAACATATAAACACCTATCAACCGATTAGGTAGTTCATAAACAAAATTTAACCACTCGGTAATAAGCTGTGATTTAGAAGAGCTAATAAATAAACAATCTAGCTTGCCTGTGGTATTTTTGTTAAAATTTAAAGTGAGTTTTGTATTTTCAGATTTGGTTTTTTTAAGAATAATATAGTTTTTAAGGGCTTCTTTATCGCCATCGCCAGCTAAATCGCGTTTAATAATTTTTTCGAGATCAGATTTTTTAATTGAAGGATAACTCTTTTTTTTATAGGTTTGATCAATGGTATCAAGAAGAATATAAATTTTTTGTGACTTGTGTTTTTTAAAAAAATCAACCAGCTCGGTTCGGTTATTTTCGTTTAGTGATTCGATAAATTTTTGCTCAATATCTTTACCATTGCTGTTAGAAATAATAATGCCGTTGTTGCCTATTAGAATTACAATAGCTTTTTGTAGAAACATTACAATAAATTAAAGTTAGATTTTTAATTATTTTAAGATAAAATAAAATGATGGTTTTTTTAAAACAAAATTGCAAGTTAATTTGTTAAATATAAAATTATTTTTATGATAATTGGCACAGGAATAGACATTATACAAAATTCTCGCATTAAAAAATTGCTTGAAAAATTTGGTTGGCGGTTATTAAACAAAATTTTTTCTAGCCAAGAAATAATTATTTTATCAAAAAAATTTGATGTAAATAATTTATCTCAACCCAAATTAATTAACTACATAGCTAAAAGATTCGCTGGTAAAGAAGCTTTTGCCAAGGCTACTGGCTTTGGCATTGGTGGTGTATTTAGTTTTGTTGATATCGAAATTATAAACGATAATTTTGGTAGACCTAATATTTTTCTTAACCAAAGCAAACAAAATTTATTTACTAATAAATTTAGCTTCACTAATATTCATCTTAGTTTAAGCGACGAGAAAGATTATTCTGTTGCTATGGTTATTATTGAAAAAATATGAAAAAAAAAATTTTAGTAATTGGTGCTGGTGCTTGGGGAACCGCTTTAGCAAATCATTTAGCAGGCAATGATAACAGTGTTTATTTATATACTAAACATTTAACAACTCTGCAAGAAATCAATCAACAGAAAACAAATTTTCAAAAATTACCTAATATAATTTTACATCCTAATTTATTAGCTACTAATAATTATAATCAAAATGTCGATATAGTTTTTATTGTGGTGCCAAGTGCAAATTGTTTTGAAGTTTTTCAGCAAATTGCTAAAACAAATTTTCATCCTCAAACAATATTTGTGTTATGTTCAAAGGGTTTTGGAATGCAAAATGAGCAAATAAATTTATTAAGCGAAGTTTTTTCAAAAATAACAAATCATCAAAATTTTGCCATTTTATCTGGGCCAAATTTTGCCCTAGAAGTTGCAAACAAACAACCAACCATAACCACTATTGCAAGTAAAAATTATAATATTGCCAAAGAAATTATACTTTGTTTAAATAACGAATATTTTTTTGCCCAATATTGTGCCGATGTTTTAACAACCGAACTTGCTGGTATTTTTAAAAATATTATGGCAATTGGTTGCGGTTTTTTAGATGCTCTTGATTTTGGCTATAATACTAAATCTGCATTGGTTTGTCGGGGAATTGCTGAAATAAAAATATTATGCAGTTTTTTTAAAACAGAGTCAAATCTCGGCACTCCTGCTGGTTTTGGTGATATTTTTCTTACTTGCTCTTCAAATCAATCTCGTAATTATCGTTTTGGTTTTGCTCTTGGTAAAAAACAAGATATCAATCAAAATACTACCTATGAAGGTGCTGTTGCTTGCAATTTATTAGCAGATTTTGCTATAAAACAACAAATATCACTAGACTTATGCAAAGTTGTTGCTAAAATTATTAATCATCGTCAAAATGATTTACTCATTTTAAAACAACTTAATTCTGCTATTTTGCAATAAATAATTTATGGTTCATAAATCTGAAAACTCTATTCTTATTCTCGATTTTGGTAGTCAAGTTACTCAACTTATCGCTCGAAGAATCAGAGAAATAGGCATTTTTTGCTTGGTCGAAAATTTTAATATTTCTTTGCAACAAATCCAAAAAATTAATCCAAGAGCAATCATTTTTTCTGGCGGCCCTGCTTCGGTCTATGAAAGCAATGCTCCTACTGTTAATATAGAAATTTTTCAGCTCAACATTCCTATTTTAGGCATTTGTTATGGTCAGCAATTAATTTGTCATTTACTAGGCGGCTCTGTATTACCAAGCAATAAACGCGAGTTTGGCAAGGCAAATTTGCAGTTTCAATCTACATCTAATTTATTTGCTAATTTTGTTAATAATCAAGTTTGGATGAGCCATGGCGATAGTGTAGCAAAAATTCCTGCTAATTTTTCGGTGATAGCTTCTACCGATTCTGCACCTTTTGCAGGCATTGCCTGTTCTGAAAAAAATATTTATGGTTTGCAATTTCATCCAGAAGTTGCCCATTCTATTGATGGTTTGGTGTTACTAAAAAACTTTGTTTTAAATATCGCTGGTTGCAAACCAAACTGGACTATGAAAAACTTTAAAACACAACAAATAGAAGCAATTAAAAAGCAAGTTGGCAACGATCAGGTTTTATGCGGTTTAAGTGGCGGAGTTGATTCGGCAGTAACGGCGGCCCTTATTCATCAGGCAATTGGCAAACAACTCACCTGCATTTTTGTTGATCACGGTTTGCTTCGTCAAAATGAATTTCAAAATGTGGTAAAAGTTTTTCGTAATCATTGCGATTTTAATTTAGTCATGGTTGATGCTTCGGCTTTGTTTTTATCAAAACTTAAAAATGTATCCGATCCTGAAAAAAAACGAAAAATTATCGGTAAAACTTTCATTGAAGTATTTAATGCCGAAGCTAGCAAAATTTCTAATGCTAAATTTTTAGCTCAAGGCACACTTTACCCAGATGTTATCGAATCTTCTCATCCAAGTAGTGGAGTGAGCCAAACTATTAAATCGCATCATAATGTTGGTGGCTTGCCAAAAAAAATGAAACTAAAACTTTTAGAGCCGTTAAGAATGCTTTTTAAAGACGAAGTTCGGTTGCTTGGCCTTGAACTTGGCTTGCCAAACGAAATTGTTGCCAGACATCCCTTCCCAGGCCCTGGTTTAGCAATTCGAATTATCGGCAATATTACCCATGAAAAAATTGCTATTTTACAACAGGCTGATGCTATTTATTTGCAAGAAATACATCAAAAAGGTTTATACGATAAAATATGGCAAGCATTTGCGGTGCTGTTGCCAGTAAAAACTGTAGGAGTAATGGGCGATGCCAGAACTTATGAAAATGTTTTAGCATTAAGGGCGGTAACCTCTATTGATGGCATGACTGCTAATGTTTATCATTTTTCTAGCGAGTTTTTAAGCGAAGTTTCTCAAAGAATTATCAATGAAGTGAAGGGTATAAACAGAGTGGTCTACGATTTTACTTCTAAACCACCTGGAACTATTGAATGGGAATAATACCATATAGCTTTATGATTTTTCATATTTTAATTTTTTGGCTAAAAAACTTTAATAAAACTCTGCTTTCATCAATTTGTTTAATGCATCAAAAAATATTTCTTCACAATATGGTTTTAATGAGTAAAAATGCTTTAATTATAATTTTTTACAGATTTTTATATGCAATAGTTTTGCTTTGTGCAGTTTTAATCAATACCGCCAAGGCTGAAATGCAATTTTTAGAATGGCAAGAAAATGCTAATGTGAGCCAAACTCAAAAAATTTCAAATTATAAATTATTATTTAAAATAACCAATCTTCCTACCAACTATTTTACTACCTCTTTTATCATTAATGTTAGCCCTAGTTCCGATTATAAACTCGATTTTTACAATATATTAGTTGATGGCAAAGTTGCTAAATATAGCTATCAAAACAATGCTCTAGAAATATTTTTTCCACAAGGCAAAAAAAATAGCGACCAAGTTTTTATTCAATATAGTGCAAAATATAAATATTTAAAATTCAATAAATACCTGCATCAAAACCAAATTTACATTCCACAGTTTGCTTTTGGAGCAAAAGCAAAAGTAGTGGTTAATTTTGCCCCTGATTTTCGCTTAATTTCTATTCACAATAATGCTACACTTAATGAAAATCAATTAATTTACCAAATTGTTGTGCCAGAAGAAGGAGTGCAAGAAATTTTAAAATTTACCAATAAAAAAGTTGCTTGGGATGTTTCTATTTCTAACACTATCACCTCTAATAATGTTACAGGCTCTTTAAAAGTTATTGTGCCTTATGTTTTTTATGGCGGAGCTCAAGAAGTGCAAGATCAGGTAATTACCGCTAATTTAATGCCAGAAAACCATCTAACTACCAAAGAAAATAATATTTTTGATTTTGCTTTAAAAAATTTTATAACAAATATCACAATAACCAATAAAGCAAATATAATTACTGGCGAAAATCATTCTTTAAAACCAATTTTTGAAATGCAAAAATATCTCGATAATCCGCCAGACGAACTTTCTTTATTATTGCCAATTATTGAAAAAATCAAACTCGATCCAACATATAAAAATCTACCTTTATATGCTAAAATTGGTAAATTTGTTCATTCATATTTGCAATACGATGCTAGCTATTTTGGCAAATTACTTACTGTGCCACAAATTTTATCTACTAAAAAAGGGGTTTGTGCTGAATTTGCAACTCTTTACAATGCTTTAGCAAGAGCAGCTGGCATACCTTCTGCGGTGGTTTATGGCTATGCTTATGGCGAATACAATAAATTTGAAAGCCATGCTTGGAATATGGTTTATGCTAATAATACTTGGTTTTATGTTGATCCAACCTGGAATTTGCTAAATGGGGCGGTCTCTTCTTCACATATTTATGTGCAAGATAACAGAAACGATGATATTAAAATAGAATACAAAGGTTTTGATAGCCCAAAATTTATGTTTGATAAAAAATTTAACATCACAGAAATTTATGCCTTCAACTAATCAGTTATTTCAACTGCATTCAAAATATTCACCGTCTGGCGATCAGCCAAAAGCCATAGCTAGTTTAGTTGCAGGGTTGAAACAAAAAAAACAAGATCAAATCTTACTTGGTATTACTGGCTCTGGTAAAACTTTTACCATGGCAAACATTATCTCGCAAATGCAAAGACCAGCCCTTATTATGGCTCACAATAAAACTTTAGCAGCTCAACTTTATGCCGAAATGTGTGAATTTTTTCCAGAAAGCGAAATTGGTTATTTTGTATCTTTTTATGATTATTATCAGCCCGAAGCCTACATTGCTAAAACCGATACCTTTATCGAAAAAGATAGCACTATTAACGAGCAAATAGATCGTTTAAGACACAATGCTACTAGGGCTTTATTTGAAAGAAGAGATGCTATTGTTATTGCTTCAGTTTCTTGTATTTATGGCATTGGTTCTCCCGAATACTACGGAAAAATGACTCTTTCTTTATCTTTAGGGCAACAAATTAATAGGCAAAAAATTTTAGCCAGCTTGATTGATTTACAATATCAACGAAATGATCTAGATTTTGATAGATGCACTTTTCGAGTAAAAGGTGATAGCATCGATATTTTTCCTGCCCATATGCAAGATAAAGCTTGGCGAATTTGTATGTTTGATAACGAAATAGACGATATTTACGAGTTCGATCCACTCACTGCTGAAATTATTAAAAAAATGCCAAACATCACTATTTACCCAGCTTCTCACTATGCCACACCAGCCGAGGTTTTACAACAAGCTATCAAGCAAATTAAAATCGATCTAAATACCAGATTGCTAGATCTAGAACAACAAAATAAACTGCTTGAAATGCAACGTTTACAACAACGAACCAACTACGATCTTGAATTGATGATTACTTTAGGCAGTTGCAAAGGTATCGAAAATTACTCACGTTATCTCACCAAGCGGCCAGCGGGCTTTCCCCCCCCTACCCTCTTTGAATATCTACCTAGCGATGCCTTGCTTTTTGTTGATGAAAGCCATGTTACTGTGCCACAAATTGATGGTATGGCAAAAGGTGATAATGCTAGAAAATCTGCTTTGGTTGAACATGGTTTTCGCTTACCAAGTGCTTTAGATAATCGCCCATTAAAGTTTTTAGAGTGGGAAAATCTCCGACCACAAACTATTTTTGTATCGGCAACTCCCGGTAAATACGAACTAGCAAAAACTAACAACGAGGTAATTGAGCAAATCATTCGACCAACAGGCTTGCTTGATCCTATATGCGAGGTTCGCTCTGCCAAAACTCAAGTAGCAAATTTACTCCCCGAAATACAAATGGTAAAAAATGCAGGTTTTCGCACTTTGGCAACCACACTTACCAAAAAAATGGCAGAAGATCTTACTAGCTATTTAAACGAACACAATATTAATGTGGTTTATATGCACTCCGATGTTGATACTCTCGATAGAATCGCTATTATTCAAGACTTACGTTTAGGTAAATACGATTGTTTGGTAGGGGTAAATTTATTAAGAGAAGGTTTAGATATTCCAGAGTGTGCATTAGTTGCAATTCTTGATGCCGATAAAGAAGGTTTTTTAAGAAACGAAACTTCTTTAATTCAAACTATTGGCAGAGCTGCTAGAAATGCAGAAGGAAGAGTTATTTTATATGCCGATAAAATAACAGAATCTATCAAAAAAGCGATAGACAAAACCAATAAACGCCGAAACTTACAAATAGAGCATAATTTGGCTAAAAATATTAATCCAACTACTACTTACAAAGCAATTAGCTCTGTTTTTGATAACCTTTATAACAAAAAATCATCAACTAAACAATCTTCAAATAATTTACAAAACACTGAAAAAACCATTATCAAATTAAGAGAACAAATGCATAAAGCAGCAAAAGATCTTGATTTTGAAAAAGCTCTCGAATTAAGAGATGAAATCAAAAAACTTGAAACCATGATAATTTTATGAGAAAAAATTTTTTAAAAAACTCACTAACCATTTTTTATATTTTATTGTCTGTTGCGGTTTTGCCGCTAGTTTTTTTATTGATTATTTATCGTCTACTAAACAAAAAAGAACTACCACAAAGATGGCAAGAAAAATTTGCTATTGTTAATAATAATTTTTATCAAAATTTTTATCAAAATTCACAAAAATCTACCTTAATTTGGTTGCATGCAGTAAGTGTTGGCGAAATAAATTCAGCTTTTTGGTTTATAGAACAACTCTTAAAAAAATCGCAGTGCCATATTTTACTTACTTCTACCACCACTACTTCTGCTAAAATTATTGCCGATAAAATTACCCAAAATACACTTTTTAATGAAAGAGTTTGTCATCAGTTTTTGCCTTTTGATAGTTATTATATTGTAAAAAAATTTTTACAATATTGGCAACCAAAAATGGCTATCTTTATTGAATCAGAAATTTGGCCAAATATTTTATGGCAACTCAAAAAAAAAGCAGTGCCAACTTTTTTAGTAAATGCTAAAATATCGCCAAAAACTTATAATTTTTGGCGGTTTTTACAAAAAAATGGGCTCGATATTTTTGCTAATTTTACCGCTATTTTTGCTCAAAGCAAAACTTCTTACGAATTATTGCAAAAACTTTTTACAAATCCAAAACTTTACTATTACGGCAATTTAAAATGTTTAGTTTTTCCAGTTTTATTTGATTCTTCTGATTTATTATTTTTACAACAAAATATTGACAAACGAAAATGTTTTGTTGCCTCCAACACTCACAAAACAGAAGAAGAAATAATTATAAAAATTCATCAAAATTTAGTGCAAAAATTTAGCGATTTACTAACTATTATTATTATTCGCCATCCGCAACGCAAACAAGAAGTGCTAAATTTAATAGGCAACAATGAAATTGTGGCGGTTCGTTCTTTACAGCAAAAAATTACCAAGCAAACTCAATTTTATTTGGTTGATACAATTGGCGAAGTGCAGTTATTGTATAGTTATTTTGTCAATCACTTTGTGTTTATGGGCGGTTCTTTTGCTTTGGTAGGAGGGCATAATCCTTGCGAAGCAATTTTACATAATTGTGCAGTGCTTAGCGGTAAAAATGTGGCAAATAACCAACAAATTTATCATGAGTTAATCGAAAACAATGCTTGTTTTTTGGTAGAAAATCAAAATCAATTACAACAGCAAGTACAGTATTTGCTAGAAAATAACAATATTTGTAAAAAAACAGCTACAAAAGCAAAAGAATGGTTAAACAATCAAAATCAACAACAAAAAATAATCGAAATTATCTTGCAGGAGCTAAAAATTTAATTTTTATACCACTATACCACTTCAACTTAAAATACATTGTTATACCATTTCAACTTTTTAGTTGACCATTTAAATATTTTATGAATAGTTGAAATGGTATTAGATTGATTAATTTTAAAGTTGAAATGGTATTAATCAGATTGTCTTTGTAAATCACGTAGTTGATCTCGTTTTTTGATGGTTTCTCGTTTATCAAAAAGTTTTTTGCCCTTTCCTAAACCAATAATTAATTTTGCCAAATTTTTTTTATTAAAATAAATTTTCATTGGCACCACCGAAAAACCTTGTTGCATTTTACCAATAATTTTGTTAATTTGCTTTTTATGAAGTAATAATTTTCGAGATCTTTTTGGCTGATGATTAAAGTTATTAGCAAATTTATAATCATTAATATGACTATTTATTAAAAATAATTCATTTTTTATTTCGGCAACATAACTTTCGTTAATACTTGCCTGCCCCAATCGGATTGATTTTACCTCAGAAGAAAGTAAAACCAAGCCAGCTTCTATTTCTTCGTTAATTTGATAATTAAAATGTGCTTTACGATTAAGAATTTGCACCATAAATTATAATAATTGCAAAATTTTAGGAGCCAGATCGGTTTTTTCCCAAGAAAAACTACCATCATTTTCAGGATCTCGACCAAAATGCCCATAAGCTGCAGTTTTTTGATATATCGGCTTATTTAATTCTAAATAAGTGCGAATACCTTTTGGGCTAAGATCGATCAGACTATTTAAAACATCAACTAGTTTTTCGTCGTTTAAACTGCTATTATGAGTATTAATATAAAGCGATAAAGGTTTTGAAATGCCAATAGCATAAGAAAGCTGAATAGTGCATTTTTCAACTAACTTGGTGCTTACAATATTTTTCGCTAAATATCGAGCCATATAAGCTGCCGATCTATCAACTTTGGTAGGATCTTTGCCAGAAAATGCCCCGCCACCATGTGGAGCCGAACCGCCATAAGTATCGACAATAATTTTTCGACCAGTAAGACCAGCATCGCCATCTGGCCCGCCAATAATAAATTGCCCTGTAGGATTCACCAAAAATTGAGTATTGTTAGTAACCCAACCTTGCGGTAAAGAATTAATAATGTATGGCTTGATAATATCAAGAATTTGCTGAGCAGAAAAACCTTGTGGATGCTGAATGGAAACTAAAATTATTTTAGCCTCAACTGGCTGATTATTAAAATATTGCAAAGTTACTTGGCTTTTAGCATCTGGCCCAAAATTAGGAATTTGCTTATTTTTAACAGCCTGAATAATATTATACAAAATGCGATGAGCATAATAAAGTGGTGCAGGCATTAATTGAGAAGTTTCGTTGCAGGCATAACCAAACATAATTCCTTGATCACCTGCTCCTTCTTCTTTTTTTTCGGTGGCATCAACACCTATAGCAATATCACTAGATTGTGAATGTAATAAATTAGTGATTTTTAAATTTTCATAATGAAAACCATTTTGCTGATAACCAATATTTTTTACTGTTTGACGAATAATGTTTTCAAAATCGTTAGCATTAATTTGCGGAGCACGAATTTCACCGCCAACAATTACCTGATTAGTAGTGGCAAAAGTTTCGATAGCTAAACGAGATTGATTATTTAGTTTTAGATAGGCATCAACCAAAGCATCAGATATTTGATCGCAGATTTTATCTGGGTGACCAGCAGAAACTGATTCGGAAGTAAATAAAAAATTTTTTAGCATAAATTATTGATAAAGAAAAATAATTTGTTTGAAAATAGTCTTGACTTATAATATTTAAACATTTTTCTTTTAAAAAAGCAAATACAATATGTTAAGGCACTGCTGAATTAATTTCAGCGAATTTGTTTAGTGCTAAAATTAAATTCTGGCTCTTGATTAATAATATTGATACCAACCAAACTATGATGCAAAAAATTGTCGTTAATATTAGTAAAGTCGCAACGATAATGACTTCCTCTACTTTCTGTGCGTTGCAAGGCAGAATATGCAACTGCCAAAGAGTTTAAAAGCAAGCTTTCGGTTTCAAAGTAATCGGTAAGCTCGTTGTTCCATATTAAGCTTTTGTTGTGTAAAGAATAGTTTTTAAGCTGTAAATAAAGTAGTGTATTGGTTTTTATACCCTGTTGCAACAAGTTTTTATCACGAAAAATACCGATAGTTTTTTCATTGTTAAGCTTGATTTGTTGTTTGATGTTAAGCAAATTTTGTTTTTCACCACTTTTATTAAAAAACTGTTGCAAAATGTTTATTTTTTGTTTGGCAATTTGATTAGCAATATCTTTATGCAAGGTAGAATCGTTTTTTTCTATCGCTATTTTTGCAGATTCCCGACCAACAATCTGCCCAAAAACCACTAATTCTAAAAGTGAATTACAACCTAATCGATTAGCCCCATGCACCGAAACACAAGCTGTTTCACCTACAGCATAAAGACAAGGCAATACTTCTCCTAAAATATTACAAGGAACTCCTCCCATAGTATAGTGAGCCGAAGGATGCACAGGAATAGGGCTATCAAAAACATTGATATTGCCAAATTTACTAGCAATTTCTACAAGGCTAGGTAGTTTTTGTAAAATAACTTGCTTGCTTAAATGCCGAAGATCAAGATGTAAAAAATCGCCTTTTAATTTATTTTGTTTATCAATCAAACAACCGTTGCCCTTTTGAATTTCGCAAGCCATAGCAATAGAAATGGCATCACGACAAGAAAGTTCCATGGTTTTTGGCTGATAATTTACCATAAACCGCTGATTGTGTTTGTTTAACAAATAAGCACCTTCTCCTCTAGCTGCCTCACTAATTAAGATACCAGAATCGGCAAGCCCTGTAGGATGAAACTGCACAAATTCCATATCTTGCAGTTGCAAACCAGCTTTTAAAGCAAGAGCTGTGCCATCGCCTGTGCAAATGCTAGAAGAAGTATTGTTATGATAAATTTGGCTGTATCCCCCTGTAGCTAAAACGAGAGTTTTACTGTTAAAAATAACTAATTCACCTTGGTTAAAATCAATTGCCAAACAACCGTAACATTGATTTTGATAAATTAACAAATCTATCACCAAAATTTCATTGAAAATATTAATATTTCGCTTTTTTACCTGTTGCAATAAAGTGTGTAGCAATGAATGACCAGTTTTATCTTGAGCATAGCAAGCTCGATATGCCAAACCACCTTTGCCATAATTTAAAGATTGCCCGCCATAAGGTCGTTGCTGGATTTTTCCGGCATTATCTCGAGAAAAAACCATTCCTTGATGCTCTAAAAACAAAATTGCTTCATTAGCTTTTGAGCATAAAATTTCTACCGCATCAGCATCTGCCAAATTAGCAGAACCCTTCATGGTATCGTAGTAGTGCCATTGCCAACAATCGGCGGTTACATTACCTAAACTAGCATTAATGCCACCTTGTGCAGCCACTGTATGGCTATGATTGGCAAAAACTTTACTTACTATTGCTATATTTATTTTACCTTCTGAACTATCAAAAGCCGAAATCGCCGAAGTAAGACCCGCCCCACCAGCACCAACAATTAGAAGATCGAGTTGTTGTTGCCGAATGGAAAACATATTATTTGTGAAATTTAAAATAAGAAATTTCAACATCAGGGCTTAAAAATCGCTCTTTTACTGGCTCTGTTTTGGCAAGATCGGTAGAAAGATATTTTAAAGCAGAATCGCAAAAAATTGTAGCAACTTGATGATTTTCATTATTGCTTGCAATAATTGTTTTTAGGGCCGCCAAAAAATTACAACCAGAAGAAATACCCACAGAAATGCCTTTTTGATTAAGTTTTTGAGCCATTAAAATAGCATCTCCATCATCTATGCTGATAATTGAATTTAGCTTGTTTAAATGTAAAATTTCAGGAATAAATTCATCACTAATACCTTGTATACGATGTTTACCAATTTTTTTGCCACCAGTGGTTAAAGTTGGCGAATATTCTGGTTCAACAGGATGACAATTTATATTAAAATTATTTTGCTTACAATATTGATAAAAGCCCATAATAGTGCCACCAGTGCCAACTCCTGCCACAAAAGAGTTTAGATTGATTCCTAAATTTTGAGTTTGCTGAATAATTTCTGGAGCAGTAAAAAGAGCATGAGCATTGACATTTTCTGGATTAGTGAACTGCTCGGGGCAGTAACAATTGTTTTTTTTAGCAAATTCTCTTGCCATGGCAATTGAGCCTAAAAAACCACCTTCTTCTTTTGACACCAAAATAATTTCGGCTCCAAATAATTTAATAGTAGAATATCTTTCTTGACTTAACCAATTTGGCATATAAATTCTAACTTTACAACCAATTGCCCTTCCTAATGCTGCAAAAGCAATACCAGTGTTGCCACTTGTAGCTTCTACAATAGTTGTGTTTTTGTTTATTTCATTATTTGCAGATGCTTTATTTAAAATATGCAAAGCTATTCTATCTTTAATAGAGCCACTAAAATTAAAGACCTCATATTTAGCAAAAATAGTTTTTGGCTTACCTAAATAAGTAAAACCAACCTCAATTAACGGAGTGTTGTTATATGCTTTGGTTAGGTTTTGTAAAGTTTTTATAGAATTTTGATCTAACATTTAGTTATTTTTAGAAATATTAACAATTAACTCAATATTTTTGCCGTCGGCAAATTGATTGATGGCATGCATTGTATTTATAAAATAATTGTAGTCAAGCAAAATTTTTAAATCTGTAAGCAAGCTATAAATATTGCAAGAAACATAACAAATATTTTTGACATTACTTTTGGCGATTTGTAAAATTTGTGCAGAAGCTCCGTTGCGTGGCGGATTAATAATAACGGCATTATATTTATTAAGCTCAAATACAGTAAGTGGGTTGAAAAATAAATCACGTTGATAAGCTTTAATTTTATGATTCAATTGATGTTTTTGACTATTTTTATTAGCAATATTTATCATTGTTTGATTGCCATCAAAGGCATGGCTTTGTTTTATTAAATGATGCAAAGCAAAACTATATACCCCAAAACCACAATACAAATCGGCAATTACCAAATTTGATGTTGCAGATTTTTTACTAGGTAAATTTTCAATAAAATTAATTAATTGCTCACAAATTGCTTTCATTGCATTTTTATTTGCTTGCAAAAAAACTTCATTAGTTACTTGTAAATCAAGGTTATTGATATTTACAGCACATTGTTTAGTTATAAAAATTGGCTCCTGCTCTTGTAAAACATTAATGTATAAATTAATATTTTCTTGCCTAGCAAAAATTGTAATTTCTTGTTTTTGTTGATAAGACGGTATTTTATAAAATGAAAAAACCACATCTAAAATATTATCAAAAGCAATAATTTTTATTTGTGAAACCAAATGTTTAGCAAAATAATTTAAAAAATTTTGTAGCTTTGGCAAAAATAAATTAATTTCGGTCTCTACCAAAGGATGCAAAATAATTGGAATATGTTGATTTGTTTTTGGTAAAAATTCACCTAAAATATTTTGATTATTTACCTGCAAAATAATTTTTCTTCTTAAATTTTGCCCATTTAACCAATCAAAACTAATATGTTTAGTGTATTTGTTAAAAAGTTGCAAAACTTTCTGCTCTAAATAATTTTGCTTACTCATTTTTTATTTGATTGTTTTAGTGAATGGAAAAGATACAAGATAAGCAGAAATAAAATAACCTAACAAACCAATTAAAATAGCCAAAGCAAGTTGCCAAATTTGCCATAAGTTATTGCCAAAATAATTTTTACAAAACAATAAACAACTTGCCATAAAAATAGCGCAAAACAATATTTTAATCATTTTTTGCCAAAAGTTTTTTTGAAAAGTAAAATATTTTTTTTGCCAAGCTAAAAAAAACAACAAACTAAAATTAACATAAGAAGCAATTGTGGAGGCTAAAATAATGCCTATATAACCAAAATTATAGAGATAAAAAATATAATTAAATAAAATATTTAACAACACACAAAAAATTGCTATTTTCATAGGTATTTTAGTATTTGATCTGGCAAAAAAAGTAGGCTCAAAAATTTTTACCAAAATATAAGCTGGCAAACCAAACGAATAATATTTTAAAGCCAAGCCAACCTTGATGGTTTCGTGATGAGTAAAAACTCCTCTTTCAAACAACACTCCAATAATATTTTCAGCTAATATCGTAAGGGCAATACTAGCAGGAACAGCAAGAAACAAACCAATTTCAAGAGCAGTGTTTTGTAAAATGTTAGCTTTATCTAGTTCGCCAGTTTTAATTTTTTTAGAAATATTTGGCAACAAAGCAATGCCAATAGCAATACCAATAGTGGCAAGCGGTAGTTGATTGATACGATCAGCATAATATAAATAAGAAATTGCACCCACAATAGCACTGGCAAAAATAGAATCTATCAATAAATTAATTTGCATTACATTAGCTCCAATTAACCCTGGCAATAATTTTTTCAGAAAAATTTTAAAATCAGAATTATGTTTAGGCAACTGCGGAACAACTAAAAAACCACAACGATAACTAAAAAAGCCAATAAACAATAGTTGCAAAATGCCTGATGTAAACACTCCCCAAGCCAAAGCATAGGCATAGTTATAAAAATAATTACCTAAAACAGTAATAAAAAATATTAAAGTAAGATTTAAAATAAGTTGAGTAGCAGAAGCTGTGGCAAATTTATTAACAGCATTTAAAATACTTGAAAATAAAGAAACCATAGCAATAAAAACTAAATAAAAAATAGTGATTCTAGAAAGATTAATAAGGAGATCTGACTTTTCAGGTGAATCAAAAAATCCGGGGAAAAAAACCTTCATTAAAAACGGCATAAACAACTGAAAAATAATAACCACTAACCACAATATTAATAATAACCAAGACGAAATATTAGCGATAAATTTTTTACTTGCTTCATAACCTAAATTACTGTGTTTATCTATAAATAAAGGAACGAAAGCATTATTAAAAGCTCCTTCAGCAAAAGTTCGTCGAAAAAAATTCGGCACACGAAAAGAAGCAAAAAAAACATCAGAAAGCAGGCCGATTCCTATAAATTTAGCTATTAAAATATCTCTAATAAAACCAAAAATTCTAGAAAGTGAAATAAAAAAAGAAACGGTGAGAATGTTTTTTTTAAACATATTTTTATTTTTTTAAGTGATTTTGATTTTTTTTGCCAAACTGCACAAAATCATTTACCAAAGCATTGCGTAAATTAGCGCTGATGATTTTTAACACATTATTTTTGACATAATCTTCAACAACTGTTGTGCCAAATCTGTTAATTGAAACATCGTAATTATCGCTAGCAGTGGTTTCGCCTAAACTTAACACTTGGTTATTTGCAAGATTTTTTAAGGTGTAAGAGGTATTAATAGTTATTCGATTTCTTCCAGAGGCTCCAGTGTTGGTAATATAGGTAGAACTAGTATAAGTATCGGTTTTTAGAATCAGCAAATATTTAGGTGTAATATCTAGTTTATCTGGGTTTAACAAGCTATATAAACTATTTTGTAGCTCAAAATCAAGTTGAGTACGTTTTTTTTCAATTTTAATTGAAGCAAGTTGATAGGCTAAAGAATTTGGTAAGTTATGATCTTTGTAAATAACTTCAAAACCGCATGAGTTTAATAGCAACAACAAAAAAATAATCTTTAGCATGGTGAATTTAAGCTTTTTCATTAGTGTTAAGTATTAAGAGCGGATTTTAAAAATTCTATAAATAGCGGATGAGCAGAAAATGGTTTAGATTTTAACTCTGGATGAAACTGCACTCCAATAAAAAACTTATGATTAGGTAACTCTATTATTTCTGGCAATTTGCCATCTGGTGAAATACCAGAAATTAACAAACCAGCTTGTTCTAATTGTTGTTTAAAATTAATATCTACTTCGTAGCGATGACGATGTCTTTCAGAAATTAGAGTTTGTTGATAAATTTTAAAAGCCAAAGTGTTGGGCTTGATACAGCAAGGATAAGAACCAAGCCTCATAGTGCCACCAAGTTTTTTAGTATTAGCTTGTTTAGTGGTTTTGCCATCTGTATCTTGCCAGTTTTGCATTGTAGTAATAATTTGAGTGCCTGTTGTATCGTTTTCGCTAGAAGTGGCATTTTCTATTTGTAATACATTTCTGGCAAATTCAATAACCGCCATTTGCATACCATAGCAAATACCAAGATAAGGAATATTATTTTCTCGAGCATATTTGATGGTGGCAATTTTGCCTTCGGTGCCGTCAATTCCAAAACCTCCCGGCACTAAAATTGCTTGTAGGTGTTTAGGTAGTTTAAGATTTTTTCCTTCTCGAGCATTAACCCATAAAAAATTAACTTTTACTTTTAGAGCAAAGCCTGCATGGTTTAAAGCTTCAAGTAGCGATTTATAACAATCTTGGTAATCAATATATTTGCCAACAATTGCTATATTAACAGTTTGAGTAGGGTTGTTAATGGCATCGTTAATACTTAACCATTTATCAAGATTTAACTCGGTTTGTGGCAGATTAAAAAAACTTAACATCGCAGTATCAAGACCATTTTGATGATAAATAATTGGTGCTTGATAAATATTTTTGCAATCAGGAGCTGCAATTACCGCCGTTTCTGGCACCGAACACATTTGGGCAATTTTATGTAGATGCGATTTTTCGATAGATTTTTCGGCTCGACATAAAATAATATTAGGCTGAATACCAATTGAGCGAAGTTCTTTTACCGAATGTTGAGTAGGTTTAGTTTTAAGCTCACCAGCACTAGCAATATAAGGAAGTAAAGTAAGATGCAAAAAAGAACATTGCTTGGGCATTTCATAAGCAAGCTGCCTAATTGCTTCAAAAAATGGCAGTGCTTCAATATCGCCTACTGTGCCACCAATTTCGCAGAGCATAAAATCAACTCCGGCAATGTTATTTAAAATAAACTGTTTAATGAGGTTGGTAACATGCGGAATAACCTGCACTGTGCCACCTAAATAATCGCCTTTTCTTTCTTTGTTTAGTAGTTTAGCATAAATTTGCCCTGCGGTTATGCTATCTTCTTTTTTAGCATCAACCCCTGTAAATCTTTCGTAATGACCTAAATCAAGATCGGTTTCAGCTCCGTCTTCGGTTACAAAAACTTCACCATGTTGTAGTGGGCTCATGGTGCCTGGATCGATATTTAAATAAGGATCTAGCTTGCGAAGTTTAACAGAAAAACCTCTTGCTTGCAATAAAGATGCTAACGAAGCACCAGCCAAACCTTTGCCTAAAGAAGAAACAACTCCGCCTGTAATAAAAATAAACTTGGTTTGCATATATCATTTTCCAGTAACTATTCTATCAACTAATTGTTTTATGGTAGGTGTAAAACCTTCGGCATAAAAAGGATCGGAAGCAAATTTATAAGCAGAATGCCCAGAAAACATTAATTGATTGGAAATATCAATGTTAAATCTAACATCTTGTAAAGTTTTTTGAATACAAAAACTTCGAGGATCGGCTTTTTTATTAGTGGTGTAATGCATTTCTGGTTTATCGGCCCAATTACTAAAACGACACTGACTTAAACAACCCATGCAATTTATTTGATCGTTAAGAATTTGTTGAGATTTAGGTTTATCAACAAAAATTAAAGTTTCGTCTGGAGTTTTTAAGATTTCGGTAAAGCCTTTTTGCTGCCACTCTTGAGCTTTTTGCTGGTCGGAAGCCTTAATATAAACAATTCTACCCCTATTGCCAAAAGGTATAGAAACAATAAAATCATCTTCTGGCTTATTTTTATATTCGATTTGCCTTAATTCTCTAGCTTTTAATTCTCTGATAAAATCATTTTCGATTGCTGAAGAATAAAAGCCAGTAGGACTAAAGCGATTTAGATAAACATCGCCTTCTTTTAAGTTGCGTAAAGTATTTTTCCATTCAGGAGAAATAGGATATTCTTGAGTAAGCATCGGTCTTGTGCCAAATTGAAAAGCTATCAAGCCGATTTCTGGATTATCAAGCCAATGTTCAAAATCTTGCAAATGCCATACTCCGCCAGCCATAATTATTGGAACATCGTGCAAACCTATTTCGTTCATAAATGTTCTTATTTCAGCTACTCTTGGATAAGGATCTTCGTATGCATTAGGGCTTTCGGCATTTGATAAACCATTATGCCCACCAGCTCTCCACGGGCATTCATAAACTACTGCACCTAATAATTGCTTAGCTTTGTGATAGCTTCTTTTCCATAAAGCACGAAAAGCTCTCATGGAAGAAACAATTGGATAATAATGAACTTTATATTTTTCGGCAATTTCTGATAAACGATAAGGCATACCAGCACCACAAGTAATACCATGAATTAAACCTTTGGCACCTTCTAAAATACCGTGTAAAACTCGCTCGGCACCACCCATTTCCCATAGCACATTCATATGAATTCGACCACTATTGCCTGCAATATCAGAAGCAATTTTTGCTTGCGAGATACCACCTTTTATAGAATAATCAATCAGCTCTTCATGTTTTTCTCGACGTGTGTGAGTATGATAAACTAGCGGAACCAAATTACCATCAGGAGTTATATAATCGGCATTTACTCCAGAAAAAGTTCCAACAGCACCAGCTTTTGCAAAATGCCCTGCGGTATTGCCATTAGTGATACCAACACCTTTACCACCCTCGATAATTGGTAAACATTCTAAGCCAGAAATAACTAGTGATTTTAATTTATTTAACAAGTGAAAACTCCAAATATTAGTAGGATTTAAAATAATTTATTGTAAAATTGTTTTCATATATTTCAACAGAATTTTTATGTTATGAAAAAGATAATATTTTTGATGGCTTTTTTTGTATTTAACTATGCTTTAGCACTTAGTCCAGAAGAAAGACTTATCAACCCACAACAAGAACAACAAGCTCAAAAACTTTTTTTACAAGTAAAATGTCTTACTTGTAGTGGGCAGGTAATTGAAAACTCCGATAGCGATTTTGCTTATTCGCTACGAAATTTTATTCGAAAAGAAATTCAAAACGGCAAAACCGAAGCCCAAATTAAAAAAACACTCATCAAAAACTTTGGCTCACATATTTTAATTAGCTCAAATATTAAAATTTATTTTATTTTAATTTGCACCCCAATTTTTCTTGTATTAATTTTTTATATTTTTATCAAAAAAAAATATGGCAATGTTGCATTGTAATACCATTTCAACTTAACATACATTGTTAGATTGATTAATTTTAAAGTTGAAATGGTATAAGGCTAAAAATAGCTAAAATATCTTCTCAAAACTAAAATTAAAACAAATTTAAGATGCAACATTGATATTTTCAAGATTATAAATCTAGATTATGATTAAATCAGGTTGTAATTTTAATCTTAAAAAGTAAAAAGTTCACCGCTATAGAAAGAATTGATCCTGCAATGATGAGATCATATAAAACACTAGAAAAATTGCCAATTTTTAAAGCTAAAGCACCTAAAATAAAAGAAAACTCACCAATTTGTGCCAAGCCAAAAGACATATTTAAACAATCGGATTTGCTTTGCTTTAACATTCTCATTAAAACAAAAATTATCATTGGACGAATAAGAACAATCAATAAAAATGTTATCAAAACTAATTTTGTTTCATGAATAAGAATTGCAGGATTAAACACCATGCCAGTAGCAATAAAAAACAGCACAGCAAATAAATCGCGCAGAGGCAAGGCCAAATTCGACATTTTTTTACCAATATCGCTTTCATTTAACACAAAGCCGGCCATGAAAGCCCCTAAAGCAAAAGAAGTATCAAACAAATTATAGGCAATAAAAGCAAAACCACAAGCAATTGCCAAAATACCTAATGTCATTAGTTCTGAAGTATTAGTATTGTGAATAGCTTTTAATAAATTAGGCAAATATTTGCCAATAAAAATCATGAAACCAATAAAAATAAAAATTTTTATCAAAGTTTTAGAAATAAGAACAGAAAAAGATTGCCAATCAAAATTATTGTTAAAGCTATTAAGTGTAGCGGGCAGTAAAACTAAAATTAACACCATCAAAATATCTTCAACTACCAACCAACCAATTGCAGTTTTGCCAACATTAGTATTGATTAAATTTTGTTGTTGAAAATTTCGAATCAAAACCACTGTGCTAGCAATAGAAAGAGATATTGCCATAATAAAGCTTTCTATTTTACTGAAAGAAAAATAATAAAAAACAACAAACCCAATTAAAGAGGTGAGAAAAATTTGTATTATGGCACCAAAAAAAGCTACCGCTTTTGCTTTAATTAAATCTTGCAGAGAAAAATGCATACCCACATCAAACATAAGCAAAATTACTCCTATTTCGGCTAATTGTTTGGCTATAGAAACATCGCCAACAAAACCAGGAGTATAGGGGCCAACCAAAACTCCAGCTAATAAATAACCCAAAATTATTGGTAGTTTTAATCGATAAAAACAAAAACCTAAAATAAAAGCATAAACAACACTCGATACTATAGTGATAATAAGAGAATAAGATTCTGCTGCCATAGATTGTTATTAAATACCTGATTCAATTCCAGTGATTTCTTTTAGTTTAGCTTTGTGTCTTTGCATTTCTTGTTTTAAATCTTCTTTTTGTTGAGGAGATAGGTTTTCTCTTATGGCTTTTCTTTGTTCCATTTTTTGCTTTTCTTCTGGGCTAGCAGAATTGTATCTTTCTTGCCATTTTTGCTCTTTTTGTTGCTTGTTAAGATTATCTTGTGGCTTTTGCAAATCTTGATAATTTTGGCTTTCTGGTTGAGAAGACTTGTCATTTTTAGCATTCTCTCTGCGATCTTGCCTATTTTCTTGCCTATTCTCTCTGCGATCTTGCCTATTCTCTCTGCGATCTTGTGCTTTATTTGGCTGAATTGGTTGAGCTTGAGCTGAAGTTAATAAACATAGCAACAGACCCAAGAATAAGAAAATATTTTTCATAAAAAATACAAGTAGATTAATATAGGTATTAAATTATAAGCAATAATCGTTAAAGATTAAAAAATAATGTTAAGTAATTACTCGATTATTTTATTTACTGTTTCAAATTGAGACACTATTTTTTGTAATAACAAATCAAAGCTTTTTTGCTCTATTGATAATCTGATATCTTTCATTAATTTTTGATAATAAAAAATGTTATGTTGCGAAAGTAACATTGCTCCTAAAATTTCGTTTGATTTTACCAAGTGCTGTAAATAGCCAATAGAATGATGCAAACAAGCATCGCACACACATTCTTCATCAAGTTTTGCTTTACTTCCTTTATATTTACTGTTTCTAATATTAACAACACCTGTGCTTGTAAAAGCCTGCCCTGTTCTGCCAGAACGAGTAGGAATTACACAATCAAACATATCAACACCTCTTGCTACTGCTAAAATAATATCGGTAGGTTTGCCCACCCCCATTAAGTATCGAGGCTTATTTTCTGGTAAAAAATCAACTGCATAATCAAGCACTTTTAGCATTTCTTGCTGCCCTTCGCCAACCGCTAAACCGCCCAAAGCATAGCCATCAAAACCAATATCAAGCAAATTTTTTGCTGATTGTTCGCGTAAATCAATAAATGTTGAGCCCTGCATAATTCCAAACAAAGAGTATCCAGATCTTTCAATAAAAGACTCTTTGCATTGCCAAGCCCAATTATTTGATCTTAACATTGCTTCTTTTGCTTGTGAATATGTAGCAGGATGTGCTACACATTCATCAAAAATCATGGTAATATCGCTATTTAATTGATGCTGTATTGCAATAGATTTTTGCGGAGTAAGAAAATGCTTCGAACCATCAATATGAGAAGAAAATTCAACCCCAAGATCGGAGATTTTTCTTATTTTTGCCAAAGACATCACTTGAAAACCGCCAGAATCGGTAAGAATAGGGCCGTTATAACCCATAAAACCATGCAAACCACCCATATCGGCAATTAAATCTGCCCCAGGTCTTAACATTAAATGATAAACATTGCCCAAAATAATTTCTGCACCACTTGCCATAATATCTTGATTTTTTAAAGCCTTTATTGTGCCTGCGGTACCAACAGGCATAAAGGCGGGAGTTTGAATTGTGCCATGTGCAGTTTTTAATTCACCTCTTCTTGCTTTATTATTTTTTTGTTTTAAACTAAATTTAAAAGAAAAATCATTTTTCATCATATTTTTATGTATAAATTTATACCACTTATTGTTTTAATTTTGTTAATTGGCATTATTGGTTTTGCCATCTACAATCTACCAAGCAAAAACATTACTGTCAACCCTCAATTAGCAGAGGCTGAAAAAATAATTAATACCAACGACGACAAAATTTTAGGCAAAAAATTAGAACCCACTCAAATAACAAAAGAATCAGATTCTAAAAAACAACTCATCGAATCTTCTGCAAATCAATTAAGTTTTGATAAAACTCATTTTTCGTTACCTGATTTTTCGTTGCCAAATCTTTACGAAGAAGGCTTTAATATTAGTAAAAAAGATTTACTTGGTAAATATGTAGTGCTAAACTTTTTTGCTTCTTGGTGTTCTACTTGTGTAGCAGAACACAGCACTTTATTTACCCTAAAACAACAAGGTTTTGTTGATCTATACGGTGTTGCTTGGCAAGATTTAAACGAAAATACTTTAAAATTTTTACAAGAAAAAGGTAATCCTTATTTAAATGTTATTGCCGATGGTTCTGGCGAATTTTCTAAAATCACTAATTTACAAGCTGTGCCAGAAACTTGGTTAGTCAACCCTAAAGGTGTGGTGGTGTTAAGATGGCAAGGCAACTTGCAAGATTTTGCTATTGAAGAGTTAGAAAAATATATTCGAGCCAATTAAATATGCAACCAAAAATTATTGGTTTAAGTGGTAGCATTGCTTCTGGCAAAAACTTTATTGCCAATATTTTTAGCAAATTTCATATTATGGTATTTGATGCCGATTTAACAGTGCATCAGCTATTGCAACAAAAGTTTGTAATTAAGCAAATACAACAATTTTTTCCGAGTTGTGTTATTGAGCAAAAAATAGATAGAAAAATTTTAGGACAATTAGTTTTTTATAACAAAAAAAATTTAGAAAAACTAGAAAAAATACTGCATCCGTTAGTAAGAAAAGCCAAGCAAAAATTTTTATTGCAAGCCAAACGAAAAAAACAAAAATTAGTAGTGTTAAATGTGCCGTTGCTTTTAGAAAAATCAAAACACTATCCTTGCCATGTTGTATTAAGTATCATTGCCAATAAATCAACTAGATTTACTCGATTTTTACATAGAAACACACAAAATAACAATACTACTACCTTGCAACATAAATTTGAAAAAATCAACAACAAACAAACCAATAACTTTACCCGCTGTGTAAAAGCCGATTTTATTTTATTTAACCATTTTTCTTTTTTTCTTACAAAGAGAAAAATATTTAACATTATCAAAAAAATTAAATGAATCTTCCCTCAACCTCACAACTTGTGCAACAACATAAATTAATTACAAAAAAAAACTTGGGTCAAAATTTTATTTTTGATCACAATTTTACTAGAAAAATTGTAAGCTCAACTGGCGATTTAGAACAGCAATTTGTGTTAGAAATAGGCCCCGGTCCTGGTTGTTTAACTAGATCTATTTTAGAACAACCAATTAAAGGTTTAGTTTGTGTTGAAAAAGATGCTAGATGCCTGCCGATACTTACACAAATACAAGAGTATTTTCCAAAATTAACTATTGTTTGTGAAGATGCTTTATTGCTTGATGAAAATCAGTTATTTAATGGGCAGAAATTTAAAATTATTGCCAATTTGCCTTACAATATTGGCACGGTATTAGTTTTTAAGTGGTTAAAAAACTTAAAAAATATTATTTCAATGCACTTAATGTTGCAAAAAGAAGTTGCCGAAAGAATTGTTGCTCAAGCAAATACCCAGCATTATTGCCGACTTTCTGCCAATATCAATCTGCTTTGCCAAACAAAAATATTATATTTAGTGCATAAAAACATCTTCACTCCGCCACCAAAAATCACTTCTGCTATCATTGAAATTATTCCAAGAAATCAACAACAGCTTAATTTGATTAGCGATAATCATTATTTTAGAGAAAATTTTTCACAAGAAAAATATCAATTAGTGGTTAATACTGCTTTTAATCAACCACGTAAAATGCTCCGACAATCGTTAAAAAATATTTTACCACCAAATATGGCAGAAAAAATATTAATAGATCTCAATATAAACCCTTGTTTAAGGGCAGAAAATTTATCTATCGCCGATTTTTGCAAAATTAGTTTACAAATTTAAAAAACCAGCACATTTTAAATTTATTTAATTAATAAAAGGTATTGTTGCATCCCAAACTAGCAAAAAATTAAAACAAATTTGGAATTCAACAGTGTCATGCAATATTTTTTGAAAATTACCTAAATTTTTTGTTGTTTTTATTTTTTTACAAGTTAAAATTATGGCAAATATTTTTTGATAATCTTTATGGCACTTTTGCATGCCAAATTTGTTTTAATTTTAGTTTTGAAGAAAAATTTTAGCTATTTTAGCCTTATATTAAAAATATCGTGTTGCTTTCGTTAGCAACAACTGAAATAAAGTTAAAAATAACTAAAATTTATACCAAAAATGGTCAGTAAAATATAATTTGCGATGCAACAGTGCCTTTATGAAGCTTTTGCAAGATAATGGTTTTTTTATAACTAAATTTTTTTAAACTTTCAAAATGTCTAATGTTGGTAAAATAACTCAAATAGTTTCTGCTGTAGTCGATGTTTATTTTGAAAATCAACTACCCGCAATAAACGAAGCCTTAACATGCAACAATAACGGCAAAGAGCTAGTTTTAGAAGTTGCAGTGCATCTTGGCAATAACACAGTAAGAGCTATCGCCATGGATTCTACCGATGGCTTGGCAAGAGGCAATGAAGTAATAAGCACTGGCAAACCAATTTCTGTGCCAGTTGGTGTTGCAACATTAGGGCGAATCATGAATGTTATCGGCGAGCCTATCGATGAAAAAGGCTCAATCGATGCTCAACAATATTTTTCTATTCATCGTCAAGCACCCGATTTTAGCAATCAAGCTACCGAAACCGAAATTTTAGTAACTGGCATCAAAGTTATTGATCTTTTAGCTCCTTATTCTAAAGGCGGTACAATTGGTCTATTTGGCGGAGCTGGTGTTGGCAAAACTGTGCTTATTATGGAACTCATTAACAATGTGGCAAAGGCACATAGCGGTTATTCTGTATTTGCTGGTGTTGGTGAGCGAACTCGCGAAGGCAACGATCTTTATCATGAAATGATAGATTCTGGTGTTATTGATATTAAAAATTTAGCTAATTCTAAAGTTGCTTTAGTTTATGGACAAATGAATGAGCCACCAGGAGCAAGAGCTAGAGTTGCACTCACAGGTCTTACTCAAGCCGAATATTTCCGCGATCAAGAAAATCGTGATGTATTATTTTTTGTCGATAATATTTTCAGATTCACTCAAGCTGGTTCCGAAGTTTCTGCTCTTTTAGGTCGAATTCCTTCGGCAGTAGGTTATCAACCAACACTTTCTACCGAAATGGGAGCAATGCAAGAGAGAATAACCTCAACCAAAAACGGATCCATCACTTCTGTGCAAGCAATTTATGTTCCAGCAGATGATTTAACCGATCCCGCTCCCGCTACATCGTTTTCGCATCTCGATGCAACCACGGTTTTATCAAGGCAAATAGCCGAAATGGGTATTTATCCTGCTGTCGATCCTCTTGATTCTACCTCTCGAATTCTTGATCCTCGAATTGTTGGCAACGATCATTATCAAGTAGCTAGAGAAGTGCAGAAAATCTTACAAGCCTATAAATCTTTACAAGATATAATTGCTATATTAGGTATGGATGAACTTTCTGAAGAAGACAAACTAACGGTAGCAAGAGCAAGAAAAATTCAGCGATTTTTATCTCAACCTTTTCATGTTGCCGAAGTATTTACTGGCTCACCAGGTAAACTAGTTTCTTTACAAGATACTATATCTGGGTTTAAAGCTATTTGCGAAGGCACTTATGATCATCTTCCTGAATCGGCATTTTATATGGTTGGCAATATCGAAGAAGTAATTGCTAAAGGCGAAAAATTATTAGCTTCTTAATTTTTATAGCTTTATGTCTAAATTGCATCTTGAAATTGTTTCTCCAAACGAAACTCTATATAACAATTCTTGCTATATGGTTGTATTGCCTTTAATTTCTGGTTATAGCGGAATAATGCAAAATCACTCTTCTTTTGTTTCTATTCTGCAACCAGGTGAAATTGTTATCTACGATTCACAAAATAATATTATAAAAACAATTTTAATCCAATCTGGATTTGCTCAAATCGAAAATGGTCAACATTTGCTAGTTTTAACCAACTAATGAAAATAAATAGAGCAAGAATCAATAATAAACCAAGAATAGAAATTATTCCAATGGTTGATATTATGTTTTTCTTGCTCGCCACTTTACTTATTGCCACTATTTCTTTAGAAAAACATCAAGCTTTACCTGTAAATTTAGTGCAAGGATCTGCAAATAATATTAATACACACAACAAACTATTAAATATTACAATTAATGCTGAAAACAAAATTTTTATTAATCAAAAAGCCACAAATATTAATAATTTATCACAAGAGTTAAATTCAATCAACGATCAACAAAATACTTCTGTGGTTATTTTTGCCGATGAAAAAGCTTATCAAGGAGAAGTTTTAAAAACCATTTTGGCAATAAATAAAATGCCATTTAAACAAGTTTCAATGGCTATAAATTATGCTACACCCCAAAATTAGTTTATTTTTGGCAATTTTTAGTTATACTTTTTTACTGTGGATAATAACTAATAATTACTTTTATAAAAAAAAATATCAATCTAGTTTTTTATCAAAACCATTAGATAATCTTGTGGTTATTAAAATTAATCAAAATACTCACTCATTAAATAATCTAGCAAACAAAACTATTGCTAATAATTTTGTTACTCCAAAAAATAACTCACCACAACAACCATCAAATATTGATAAAAATATAAATAATAACTCTAATATAGAACGAGAAATTTTACATCAACCTCTACCGCATATTCCACAAGACCTTCGCTATGATTTATTAAACGAAACAATCATTGCCAATTTTTTAATAGACGAAAATGGTAAAGTATTAGAAATTAAACTCCTCTCTCCATCTAAAAATCTCAAATTAAATTCTTTATTAAGAGAAAAACTACAAGAATGGATATTTACTACACACACCAAAATAACTTCTCAAAATGTTGAAGTAAATTTTATTGTGACCGATACTATTTCTGATAATTAAAACCATATTATAGCATTTCAACTTAACATACATTGTTAGATTGATTAAATATCTAACAATGTATTTTTAATTTAAAGTAAAATATAATTTGCTATTTAACAGTGCTATTATGTTTAGATTTTTTAGTAATTTAACAAAAATTTCAAAAAAATTAAATCTAGATATGAGAACGGGATTGAGCATCACCAACAACATTAGATGCATCCAATCCTGCAGGAGATTGACCTGGCACTCGTGGTGGTTGAGTTTATGAATTATATCTTCTATAATAAGAACCGAAATAACGACCTACTTCTTCTGCAAGCTTCATACAAGGTGGTAACGCTACTTTGTTCACAAAATAAAATGAGGCCCATGTTAGACAAGTTGTGAGAGCAGCCAATACACCTGCAGTAGTGATATCATCTAGAAATGATCTTTCTGTTTCAGGACCTGTTGATGTATAGTTTATCATAATAAGATTAAAATTAAAGTTAAATAAAAATATTATGACAATTAATTTTTTATTTTACAAGCCTTTTTACAAAATATTTTGTAAAAATAATAAAACGATAACTATAAAAATTTATAAAATGTGTATATTATTGAAAAATTTATCTTGCTGATTGTTAAGTAAATAATCAATATTAACGGCAATTTTTTGAGCCAGATCGTTTACCAAAATTAGCTCTTGTGAGTTAAAATTACTTAATACAAAGCTAGCAACATCTTGCTGTTGCGGTTTTCCTATGCCTAACCGCAAACGAAAATAATTATTAGCAAATAGTTGATCGATAGATTTTAAACCATTATGCCCTGCACTGCCACCGCCATTTTTATATTTTATTTTTCCTAAAAGCAAATCGAGATCATCATGAAAAACCAGCACATTTTCTGGTTTTATTTTATAAAAATTAGCA
>JAUMFK010000094.1:541-7196 GCA_032119875.1 Rickettsiales bacterium | reverse complement strand
TTATAGGTTTCTTCAAATTCTACTGCTTCGTTGCTTGCAGTGCCTGTCATGCCGGCTAATTTATTGTAGAGTCGAAAATAATTTTGAAAAGAAATCGAAGCTAAAGTTTGATTTTCGTTGCGAATTTTTAAACCTTCTTTAGCTTCAAGTGCCTGATGTAAGCCATCAGAAAACCTTCTGCCTTCTTGCATTCTGCCTGTAAATTCATCGATGATAATTACTGCATTATCTTTAACAATATAATCGGTTTCGTTTTTGAATAAATGATGAGCTTTAAGTGCTTGATTAAGATGATGAACCAAGGCAATATTATTTGGCTCATATAATGAAGAATCAGAAGGGATGATTTTTTGTTTTTTTAATAAAGATTCGATGTTTTCAATGCCTTTTTCGGTAAAAAATACTGATTTTTCTTTTTCTTCAATTTGAAAGTCTTCTATCTTTAAAAAACCAACAAGACTATTTACTTGCTGATAAAGTTGAGAATTATTATTAGTTTGACCAGAAATAATTAGCGGAGTTCTGGCTTCGTCTATCAGAATTGAATCTACTTCATCGACAATGGCAAAATTTCTTCTTTGCACCATATCTTGCAAACTGTATTTCATGTTATCGCGTAAATAATCAAACCCTAGCTCGTTATTAGTGGCATAAGTAATATGACATTGATAAGCATTTTTTCTCTCGGCATCAGGTAAATCGTTAGTAAGGCAACCCACACTTAAACCTAAAAAACGGTGAATTTTACCCATCCATTCAGAATCACGTTTAGCCAAATAATCGTTAACAGTTACAATATGCACACCTTGATTAGATAAAGCATTTAAGTAGGTTGGTAAAGTAGCTACCAAGGTTTTACCTTCGCCTGTGCCCATTTCGGCTATTTTACCTTGATGAAGAACAATACCGCCAATTAACTGCACATCAAAATGCCTCATATTAAGCACTCTTTTGCTGGCTTCTCTTACCACTGCAAAAGCTAGCGGAAGTATTTGATCTAAAGTTTGACCTGCAGATAATTGATTTTGTAAATAAATAGTTTTTTCTTGTAAATCTGAATCAGAAAGATTTGTTAAAGTAGATTCTAGGTTATTTATTTGAGAAACAAGTGGAGCTATGTTTTTAATAGTTCTATCGTTTACTGAACCAAAAAATTTTTTAAATAAAGAGTTGATCATGGATTAATAAATAATTTTAATATCTGCTTGGCAATTAATTAATTTTTCTGCCAAATCTTCGTAGCCTCTTTCGAGATGGTAAAGCCTATTGATAACGGTTTGCCCTTTTGCCACTAAACCAGCCAAAACTAAAGAAACAGAAGCTCTAAGATCGGTTGCCATCACTTCGGCCGCTTGCAAATGACTAATTCCTTTAACTAGGGCAAGTTTATTGTGGTATTCAATATTGGCACCCATTCTGTTTAGCTCTAATACATGCATAAAGCGATTTTCAAAAATATTTTCTTCAATAGAACTCACCCCGTTTGAGATTGTCATGAGAGCCATAAATTGAGCCTGCATATCGGTAGGAAAGCCCGGATAAGGATTAGTAGAAATATTTACAGCATTAATAACAGAGCTACCTTTTACTTCAACAATATGATTTGGTAATTGTTTAAATTGCAAACCTGCCTGCTCTAATTCTTGTTTGAAAGAGTTTAAAACACAAATATCAAGATTATGTAGATTAATTTTTCCACCAGTAATACCAGCAGCAATAGCATAGGTTCCTGCTTCAATACGATCTGGCATAATGTTGTGTGTTGCCTGATGTAAAGAAGAAACTCCTTGCACTGTAATTTGTGAGCTACCAGCCCCTGTTATTTTTGCCCCCATAGCAATTAAGCAATTAGCCAAATCAACAATCTCTGGCTCACGTGCAGAATTAAAAATTGTGGTTTCACCTTCGGCTAAACAAGCAGACATTAAAATATTTTCGGTTGCTCCAACTGAAACTTTTTCAAAATGAATTTCTGCCCCTTTTAATTTGCCCTGCACCCTACCCTCAATATAACCTTCGGTAAGCTGAAAATTTGCCCCCATTTTCTCAAGAGCTTTTAAATGCAAATCAACTGGCCTAGTGCCAATGGCACAACCACCCGGTAACGAAACTTTAGCATAGCCAAACCTAGCTAAAAGCGGGCCTAAAATCAAAATAGAAGCTCGCATTTTTCGCACCAAGTTATAATCAGCAGAATGATTGAAAATATTATTTGCTTGTAATTCTATTACTCTAGCTTTACTGCCCTGATTAGCATTGTTGCCATCAAAATTAATTTCAACCCCCAAATTTGCTAACAAATTAACCATTGTAGCAATATCAGAAACATGAGGTAAATTACTAAGAATAAGCTTTTCGCCAGTTAAAATAGATGCCACCATTAAAGGTAGGGAAGCATTTTTTGCCCCTGCAATATAAACATCGCCTTGTAAAGTTGAGCCACCAGTAATTATTAATTTTTTCATAGTTTATTCTTCGTATTTCGCCACCAAAGCATTCAGCAACTGCACACCAAAACCAGTAGCACCTTTTTTTGCTAAAATATCGCCCTTACCTTTCCAGGCAACACCAGCAATATCAAGATGAACCCAAGGAGTATCGCCAACGAATCTTTTTAGAAATTGAGCGGCGGTAATACTGCCTGCCCCTCTACCGCTACCTACATTTTTCATATCGGCAATATCGGAGTTTATCATTTCATCGTATTCTTCGCCCAAAGGAAGCCTCCAAACTTTTTCACCTGTATCAACTCCGCATTCTTGCAATGTTTTTGCTAAATCATCGTTGTTACTAAATAAACCAGCATAACAATCGGCTAAAGAAACAATGATAGCACCAGTAAGAGTTGCTAAATCTATAATAAATTTTGGTTTAAACTTGGTATTAGTATAATGTAAAGCATCTGCTAAAACTAATCTACCTTCGGCATCAGTGTTAATAACCTCTATGGTTTGCTTTGACATTGAAACAACCACATCACCAGGTTTTTGAGCGGTTCCTGAAGGCATATTTTCAACCAAACCAATAACCCCAACCGCATTTACTTTTGCTTTTCTTTCGGCTAGATTTTTTAGCAAACCAACCACCGTAGCAGAACCCGCCATATCGGTTTTCATATCTTCCATATTGTTAGATGGTTTAATAGAAATTCCGCCAGTATCAAAAGTAACTCCTTTACCTACAAAAGCCAACGGAGCCTCATTTTTTTTGCCACCAAACCATTTTAAAATCACAAGTTGAGATTTTTTTTCACTACCTTTGCCAACACCAAGTAAAGCATTCATGCCTAATTTTTGCATTTGTTTTTCGTCGAGAATTTCTATCTCTAAACCTGGCACATTAATTTCGGTGCAGAATTTAGCATATATTTCGGGATCGAGCTTATTGCTTGGCTCTGAAACCAAATCACGTGTTAAACAAACATTATTAGCCAAAATTTCGAGATTAACAAATTGTTTTTTTACTTCAGAAGCATGGTTTGTAATTATTGATAATTCGTGTAGCGATAAATTTTTTTCGGTTTGTTTTTCAAAAAAATATTTATTAAACACATAAGATTGTAATTTTGCTCCAAAAGCTAAATTAGCTAAATTATTTTCTGATGTTTTAAAATGCGATTCTATGCTAGCTTTTTGATATTTGCCAGCATTGAGAGTTGCAACAATTTTACCACCAATTTTTTGCCAAGAAAGATTATTTAGTTTTGATTCATCGCCAGCATTAATAACCAGATGCAAAGAGTTGTTAACACTTATGTGGCATACTTGCAAAAATTTATTACTAAACTGCGGATTATTTTTTACCAAATCACTAATTTCGTTATTTGTTTCGTTATGAATGATATGCACATTAATAGTTGCTTTGGCATTATTTTTTATGGCTTTAGAAAAAGATATTTGCATATGAAAAAAATTTGAATTAAAATGATATTCTTAACATAAAATACTAGTTGCTTGTAAAATCAAAATCAACGATTTATTTACATAAATTATAAAAACATCTTGCTTATAAAAAAAACCATAATAAAATTTTTTTTGGTGAGAATGGGTAATTTTCTTTTTTACTGGGTCAGATTTGAAAGAAAGCATCCCAAAAATTGTAAAGTTAGGTCATTCTCACTTAACAAAACACACCAAAAAATCTATGTCTTATATAGTTTTAGCCAGAAAATATCGTCCGCAAAATTTTTCTGAGTTAGTTGGGCAAGAGGTTTTAACAACCACCTTAACTAATGCAATTGTTCATGATAAACTTCATCAATCCTATATTTTATGTGGTATTCGAGGCATTGGCAAAACTACTACTGCCCGAATTATTGCCAAAACTATCAATTGTCTTGATATCAATGTGCAAAACACTGCCATTGCTTGTGGCAAATGTAAAAACTGCCTCGATATCAATAAATCTCAACACCCCGATATTATCGAAATTAATGCCGCCGATCATCGTGGCATCGAAGACATACGCGAATTAATAGCAACTGCAATTTATACTCCTATTTTTGCCAAATATAAAGTATATATTATCGATGAAGTTCATATGCTTACCGAACCAGCTTTTAATTGCTTACTTAAACTTCTCGAAGAGCCTCCTGCACATGTAAAATTTATTTTAGCTACCACCGCAATTCGCGATGTGCCACAAACAATTTTATCCAGATGTCAAAAATTTAATCTTTCTGCATTAAGTTCTTTTGATATGGTAAATCATTTGCAAAAAATATTACAACACGAAAATTTCACTGCCGAAGAATCTGCTTTGCAACTAATTGCCAAAATATCTGAAGGTTCTGTAAGAGATGCTTTATCTTTTCTTGATCAAGCTTTAGCTATTAATTCTTACAAACAATTTTTACCTACTAAAATTGTTGCCGATATGCTTGGCTCTAATAACCAAGATCAAAATCTTACCTTAATTTCTGCTTTATTGCAAGGCAATATTAACGAATCTCTAAAAATTTTTCAACAAATTCAGCAAAGCAATTCTGATTTTATAATTATCGCCAAAGATTTACTCGAAATAATTCATAGTGTTTGTCTTGTTAAATTAAATATTAATAATAATTTTAATTATAGCCAAAGTCAACTTACCACCATAAAACAAATTGCCCATCAAACTACACTTAATCATTTACTTCGTTGCTGGCAACTCATTAATAAATCTATTGTCGAAATCAACAATAACCTACTTCCTGCTCTTGCTTTTGAAATTATGTTAATTAAAATTGTACATATTTTATCATTGCCTAATCTCAAACAAGCCTTACTTGATTTTAATCAACTAAATCATCCAAATCAAGAAAGCAACAATCTTGATAGCAAGCTTATTGATGAAATTTTACAAAGTTTTGAAGGAGCAAAAATTATTTAATTTTTCTATGATTTTAACCCTTTTTTTTGTGGCAATTGGTGGAGCTTTTGGCTCTTGTTTGCGGTTTTTATTAGGTTGGTATTTTACCTATAACATCAAAACTAATTCAATCGGCTATTCTTCTTTTCCATTGAATACTTTATTAATTAATACTCTTGGCTGTTTTTTAGCAGGTATTGCTTTTGCTTTTTTTAATTATCATTTAAACAACTACAATCTTAAAACTTTTATTTTAATTGGTTTTTTAGGCGGTTTTACCACTTTTTCGGCTTTTTCACTTGATTTCTTAAGATTATTTCTAGCAACTCAATATTGGCAAGCCATAATTTATGCCTTCTCTTCTCTATTTTTTTCGTTAGTTGCTGTATTTATTGGTTATTTTTTAGTAAAAATATGAAAAATAATTTAGAATGGTTATTTTTTCACCAACCCCTGCCCTACCTAAATACCATCAAAAAAATGGAAGAGCAAGTTGATTTAATCATTAATAAACAAGCAAAAAATCAAATTTGGGTTTTAGAACATCCACATCTTTATACAGCAGGAATAAGCTCTCAACCTTCTGATTTACTTAATAATTCGGCAGAAATACCAGTTTACCAAACTAATCGCGGAGGCAAATACACTTATCACGGTCCTGGCATTAAAATTGTTTATGTTTTATTTGATTTAAAACAATTTTTTTCACAAGCACCTGATATCGCTAGTTTTGTAAATTTTTTACAACAATGGATTATTCACACTTTACAAAAATTTCATATTTCCGCTGAAATAAAAAAAGAAAGAGTCGGAATTTGGGTGCAGAATCAAAACCAAGAACAAAAAATTTCGGCAATAGGTATCAAATTAAAAAAATGGGTAAGTTATCATGGTATTGCTATTAATTTAAATCCAGATCTGAATTATTTTCAAAATATTGTGCCATGCGGTTTATCTTGGCAAAAATATGGAGTTACTTCAATAAAACAGCTTCAACCAAATTGTCTACTTGAAAATTTTAATCAATACCTACAAGATAGCTTTGATAATGTCATGAGTTTTGTTGATCGCTAATTCCTTGGGCTTGCATTAAAATATCTTTGGCAATAGGAGCAGCCGCCATTGAACCACTTTTACCATGCTCAACTACCACCGCAACCGCATATTGCGGATCATGAATTGGAGCATAACCCACAAAAATAGCATGATTAGCATAAGTAAAAGTTTCTTCTTTGGTCATTTCTTTTTCTCTTTTGGAAATTACTTGCGAAGTGCCAGTTTTGCCAGCCATTTCAAAACCAACAAG
>JAUMFK010000094.1:0-531 GCA_032119875.1 Rickettsiales bacterium | reverse complement strand
AAGATCGATTCTTTTGCCATATGCCGTGCCACCTGGTTGATTTACTACTTTTTTCATACCTTCTTGCACAATTTTGAGATGCTGTTTATTTACCAAGGGATGATTTTGTAAAGCATCGAATTGTTTAAAAATGTTGTTGTTGCGAATTAAATATGGTTTAATCGGAATGCCACCATTAGCTATTCTGGCGGTAATTATTGCCATTTGTAGCGGACTTGCCAAAACATTTCCTTGCCCTATGGCAGTGTTTAAAGTATCGCCTTTTACCCAAGGTTGTTTAAAAACTTTTTTCTTCCAATCTTCGTTTGGCACCAAGCCCGCTTTAACACCGCTTAAACTAATATCAAACTTTTCACCGTAACCAAATTTTTTTGCCATCGCCACAATTTTTTCGTAACCAATTTGATTAGCAATGGTAAAAAAATAAGTGTTGCAAGAGTGCATAATTGCATCAACCAAATTAAGAGATCCGTGCCCACCTTCTTTCCAGCAGTGAAAAGTTCGTTTGCCTAGTTGATAAGAGCCATTGCA
>JAUMFK010000093.1:0-1858 GCA_032119875.1 Rickettsiales bacterium | reverse complement strand
TTACTTGTAATGTTGTCAAGACTTGTGATGTTGTTTTTTTTCCAAGTTGTTTGTTTATATAGCAAAAAAACAGCCAGCACAACTAAAACCGCCATCAAAAAAAGACGATTCTTATTATATCTGAGATGAGAAACATTAAAAAATATATTATCTCAAGAAAAAATTCTGCCAGTATTTAGCAAAATAACAGGCATTAAAAAAGTAAGTCTTTTTGATAAAAAGAGCAAAAACAAGAAAACTTTTCTAAAAATTAGCCATCCCAAAGCAACTCAACATTTTACCAAAGTAATAAAAACCAACGGCAACCATCATACTAATTAAAGTTTATTTTAACATAAAGGAATTTATTAGTCAAGCTAGAGACCAAATGAAGTTTAAAATATTTTTTCACACAATTTTTATTGCAAATTTAATAGCTGGTTTTACAATAATATTTTTTATAGTTCTATAAATGCAATTTAATTTAAAAAATGCACCAATATCGTTCTCACAACTGCTCGCAACTTACCATTAAAAATCTCAATGCTCAAGTAAAATTATCGGGCTGGGTTCATTCCAAGCGCGATCACGGTAGCTTAATTTTTATCGATTTGCGCGATCATTACGGCATTACTCAATTAGTTTTAGATCAGCAAAATCAAAATCTTGATTTGCAAAATATTGCTAGCATCAAGCTAGAATCGGTAATTACCATCACTGGTTTTGTGGTGGCAAGGCAACTTGAGCTTGTTAATAACAAAATCAGCACTGGCGAAATTGAAATTAAAGTTGAAACTTTATTTATCGAATCGCTATCCGAACAAATTCCTTTCCAAATAAACGACGAAAGCCAAAATTACCCAGAAGAGCTACGTTTAAAATATCGTTTTCTTGATTTAAGAAAACAAAAAACTCATCAAAATATTGTGCTTCGTTCACAAGTTATTCAGGCTTTAAGGCTTGAAATGATCAAGCAAGGTTTTTTAGAAATCCAAACTCCAATTCTTACCGCCTCTTCTCCTGAAGGTGCTAGAGATTACTTGGTGCCTGCTCGGTTGCATCCGGGTAAATTTTATGCTTTGCCACAAGCTCCGCAGCAATTTAAGCAATTGCTGATGGTTTCGGGGTTTGATAAATATTTTCAAATTGCCCCTTGCTTTCGTGACGAAGATCTACGATCTGATCGCTCTCCTGAATTTTATCAGCTCGATGTTGAAATGGCTTTTGCTACTCAAGCCGATGTTTTTGCAGTTATTGAGCCTGTAATGTATAATATTTTTACTCAATTTGGCACCAAAAAACTCACTGAAAAAACTTTTGTGCAAATTCCTTATCAAGAGGCTATGCAAAAATATGGAATTGATAAACCAGATTTGCGAAATCCGCTTATTTTATCTGATGCCACTAGTATTTTTATAGATTCTGGTTTTAGTATTTTTACCAAAGCTATTGCTAATCATGAAGTTATTAAAGCTATTCCTGCTCCAAAATGCAGTAATCAACCGCGTTCTTTTTTTGATAAAACTATAGAATTCGCCCAACAACAAGGTGCAAAAGGCTTGGCCTATATTGTTTTTGATGAAAATAACGAGGCAAAAGGCCCTATCGCCAAGTTTTTAAACCAAGAACAACTGAAAAACTTACAAAATATCGCCAATTTACAAGCAGGCGATGCGGTGTTTTTTGCCTGCGGCACTCCAGATTTTGCCACTAAACTTGCTGGTTTAGTGCGTATCAAGCTTGGCAATGAGCTAAAATTAATTGATGAATCAGTTTATAAATTCTGCTGGATTACCGATTTTCCTATGTATGAACTTAACTACGAAACTGGCAAAATTGATTTTTCTCACAATCCTTTTTCTATGCCCCAAGGCGGTTT
>JAUMFK010000092.1:607-6731 GCA_032119875.1 Rickettsiales bacterium | reverse complement strand
GACATACTTAAAGGTTGCATCCCAAATTATATTTTATACCATTTCAACTTTAAAATTAATCAATCTAACAAAATATTTTTGAGATAAAAACTTTAAAAAACGAAAGCTGTATATCCATACAGCTTGAGGCTTTTTGAAGCTTTTTAGCCAAAAAGATGAAGTTAGATTTATTAAATATCTAACAATGTATTTTAAGTTGAAATGGTATAATATGAGGCTAAAAATAGCTAAAATTTCTTCTCAAAACTAAAATTAAAACAAATTTGGAATGCAACAGTGCCTTGAATCTTAAATGAAATTAAAATTGATAAGAATTTGGAGTTTTAAAATAAAGCAACAATTCTTTATTTAAATTGGCAAAATTTATCTCATCTTTAATGCCATAAGCTTCTTGCAAGCAACTGATACTTTGTAAATAATTCGATAAATAATTACCCTGATAACAAGCAAATAAAAACAATCTTTTTGGCTGAAAAAAAGTAGAAATAATATTGTGAAGTATAAAATTATTAAATAAAAAACCTTCGCCTTTTTTTTCATTAAAATCAAAGAATAAGCCAAATTGATAATCGGCAGGAAATTGCTTTGTTTGATCGCTAAAACCTCTTGCTATTAACCATAAATCGCCATTATATTTGGGAATTTGCTTTACACTGCTTACAGAAGAGCCAAATTTATTATTTAAAATAATATTTAAACCATTATCAATGCAATTAAATTCGTAATAATTTTGAGCAGGTAAGTTATGTTTTATAGCCGAGTTTCTAAGATAATTATAGGCAGAATATTTTTTAACACTTATTATAATGGGAAAATTATCGCTCATATTATTATCTTTGTTTTTTAGGATTATCTACTAATTGGCAATTAATATTTTCAATAGCAAATCCTCTTCTACCTGCAAGAGAGCTTTCTTTTGGGTTGCATTTTTGATCTGGATATTTTCTTTTTGTTTGAGAAGTAGTTGGATTATTTGTTGTTGATTGATTTTCTGTTGATGGTGGCGATAGATCTTGAGTTTTTTCCATAACTTATCATATTTTTATATTATAATACCATTTCAACTTTAAAATACATTTTTAGATTGGTTAATTTTAAAGTTGAAATGGTATAACAACCCTTTAAGGCACTATGCCTTTAATTTTTGTTATTTTTTCTTGTTAGAACTTTCTTCACCAAGAACAATTGGCTCAACTGTTTGATTTAATAAATCAAGCAATCTACTTAAAGTTTCTGGTGGTTCCATTTGCGCAGCATGAACTTTAACATTGTATTTGGCAGAAGTGTCGCTACTTCTGGTTGTTTCACGATGATTTGAAACACTACCGCTAAAATGAGCGCTAATTTTAAACATGCCAATACCAAAACTTGCCTCTCCTTCAATTGCAGCTTTCGAATCAGAAACTTCTGTTTCGGATAAAACAGATTTTACTTCCATATTAAATTCAATATCGACAGTTTTTACCAAAAGAGCAGGGATTGGCACCAAACCAAGCAAAGGAGCTCTAATTTTTGAACTAATCATTGAAGTTTGATTAGTTTTAGCATCAAAAACTGGACGATCGATTTGCATTTCCATGGTTTTTGGCACACTCATTCCTTCTTTGTCTTTGTCAAACATAGCATTTAAGAATTGTAAAAAAGTGCCAACCAAAGCCTGTTGACCTTCGGCGGCGGCAATTAGTGGATTAGCTATTAAATCTCTCATTGGGAGATTTCTAAAATTATCAACAATGTCGGCCATATAGTAGTTTATTGTTTAGTTAAGGAATGCTTCTTATTTTTTTGATAAGAAGAAACAAAGCCAGGTTTAGAACTTGACAGTGAATTTTGAGAAATATTTATGCCGTTTATTTTGATTTTTATTTTATTGCTACAATTTTGCAATAAATGGTTTCCAACATAAGAAACAGCATCGAAGCTTTTGTTGTTGTTTTTTTTAGCAAAGCATTGCCAAAATTTAGCAACTATTTTATAAAAAAACTTTTTTAAAAACATAAATTATTTTTTATTGTCGATATTGTCTGTTAAAGAACCGATAGAATGAGCCATCATATCAAGAATTCTGGCCATGCCTTCTGGCACTTGATGTTGTTTAGCAGAAATTTTGATATGATATTTGGCAGAATTATCGGTTGAGCGATTAGTTTTATTGATTGAAGATAAGTTGCCATTAATTTGCAAAGTTTCTTCATTGAGCCATTCTTGCAATTGGGGATCGAGAGTATCTTTTTTATTTTTTTTGCTAGAATGATCTTGCTTTTCTTCTTTTTGAGTTTGGTTTGATGAGGTAGAATGAACTTCCATGCTAAATTCTATTTCGACATCATCAATTAATAAGCCCGGAATTGGCACCAAACCTAAAATAGGAGCCTTTACTTTTGAAGATACTTTTTGCAATTCGCCTTGATTGTTGGCAACTAATCTGTTTAAAATAAAATCAAGAGTTTGTGGTGTGCCATCTTCTTTTATTAAAGACTTTACAAAACTTACAATATCTTTGCAAATTCTAGCTTGAGCCTCGCAAGAAGCTAATAATGGAGCCGAAATAAGATCGGCAATCGGGATACCTTTAAAATTTTCTTCAAATTCCATAAAAAATTATTTGATTTGGTTTAAAATATGTTCAGAAACTCTAACAATTCCTTCAGGAGGATCGTTATCTTTAAATTTAATAGAAATTTTTACTGGGGTAGTTGATGTGGCGAAGGTTGATTTTTTCATTTCAATAAAAATTTCAGGCGAGAGTTGATTTTTGGTAAGCTGATAACCGCTGCCAATGTTACTTTCTGACTCGTGTTGCTTTTTTTTATCTGTTTTATTTTCTGAAGTTTTTTGTAATTCTTGCAATTCTACCGCACTAATTCTGGCTTCAAAATCAAGAGATATTTCATCTATTTTTAATGAACGAATTGGCACCAAAGTAACAAGAGGAACATTAATAATTTCTGTGGTTGCATTTGTTGTGTTTCTTGCAGGAATTTCAATGGCAACAGTTTTAGCAGTGATATGACTGCCAGATTGGTCGATATCAAAATATTTTTTTAACATATTGGTATGTTGCATTTCTACTTGTTGCATAGCAGTAGAAACTGCAGATTGAATACCAGCTAATAAATCGGTAAGTTTACTTTGAGACATATTTTAAATAAAATTTTTTTTCAAAATGAAACAATATATCATTTGAAATTAAAATTTATTTCTATTAAAATAACTTATGTTTTTTCAAAATGTTTCATTTTGAGAAAAAAATAACAAAATTTACTTAATATTAATATGAGAAAATATTATACCCTACCAGTTACTGTTAAAACAAAATTAAAAACAGGAGCGCAACTTGAAAAACAAGACCCAGAATCTCCAGCTTATGTTCGTATAGCTCGGGAATTAGAAAAAGATATTTCTGGATATGACCCAGGAAAACCAGCTTATATTCCAAGGAGACACACATTTATTGGTAAACCGATGTATCTCGAGAATTTTGGACCTCTTAATTTGCAAATGGTAAGTAAAAAAAAACCAGGAACAACAGTATCGCTTTCTAAGAAAGATCGTGATTCATTTGAAGAAGCATGTCTTAAATTTGAGAAATGGCGTAAAGATAAGTATATTTTAAAATAACAAGTAAAAAAACTCTAAGAACAAAAGTATCGCTTTGTCAGAAAGATTGTTATACACTTGAAAAAGCATCTCGTAAATTTAATAAATGGCATAAAGAGAATTATACCATTTCAACTTTAAAATTAATCAATTTTAAATGCACTGTTGCATTCAAAATTTATTTTACTGGCCATTTTTGGTGTAAATTTTACCTATGTTTAGCCAAATATTTTGAATATGTAGTGTGGCTAAACATATCTGAAATTTTTCTTCAAAACTAAAATTAAAACAAATTTGCAATTCAACAGTGCTATATTTTAAATATAGCAAAATATTATTAAGATAAAAAATTTAAAAAAACACTTGACATTTAAATTTAGTTTTTTATTTTATAAGTATGTAATATTTGTATTTATATACAAATAAAATAATTATTTTTTTTATAAAAGGCGGTAATTTAAAATGAGGCATCCTGGAAATATTCATAATATATCTTATGGTTCTCTGCAAGGTTCTTTGTGGTGTTGGGGTGCTAAAGAACAATCGGGGTTGGAACTAATATTAGAAGAATTAGAAGAATCACAAAATAATTTGCAACTAATATTAAATCAATTAGAGCAGTCAGAAAAATCAGATAAAAAACTCAAAGAAGAACTAATTGAATTGAAACAATTATTTAAAACATTATCTGAACAAATACCAAAACAAACAGGACCAGAAACTCCAGAAGGAAATGAAGTAAATAAAGCAAAATTTGTTAATCAAAGAATCAAATATTATACAGAATATGGTTCAAGTTCAAATAATAAAACTGTCAGAAATATTGATTTACCAGTTGAAGCACAACCAGTTGAAGCACAACCAGTTGAAGCACAACCAGTTAAAGAACAACCAGTTGAAGCACAACCAGTTAAAGAACAACCAGTTGAAGCACAACCAGTTGAAGCACAACCAGTTGAAGCACAACCAGTTAAAGAACAACCAGTTAAAGAAAAATCTTTAACAGAAAAAGACTTTGCAGTTAAAGCTCATAATATTTTTGCTGAAGCAAATATCAAAGAACACAAGTTTGAAAAAAATGAAAAAGGTGGCTATAAATATGAAATTGAAATAACTGGAAAACACGAGGTTAGAATAGTTGATAAAAAAACAGGCGATCTTTACACGGCTACTTTTGAAAAAAGTGATGGTTCTTATAAAATGACATGCTCTGTTGATAGAATAATAAAAAAAGAACCAGAAAAAGAACCAGGAGGATTATGGGAAGATATGAAGGAATGTATGGAAACAGAAGGGCATACTTTGAATGTGAAATGTAAAGGAAATGATATTAAATCTAATATTCAATCTGATGAAAAAGAATTAGATTATATTGAGCTAAAACTTAAAGAATGTAAATTTATAAAGAATTGGCAAAAAATGCTGGTAGGTGGCTTGGGTAGTGCTGTGGGTGGTGCTGTGGGTGGTGCTGTGGGTAATCTTTTGGGCCAAGGTCTTGCTCTTGGTATTTCAAATCTTTTCTTTAGTCTTAGTATTTCACATTCTTTTGTTGCTCTTGGTGTTGTCGCATGTGCTTTTTCACCTCATGCCATTGCTGCTACGGTAGCGGCTTGTGCTATTGTTGGTATTGCTGGAGGTTTGTATTATGGTTGGCATAGTAAAAAAGATGATTTTTGCGGAGTTCTTTGGGAAGTATTTAAACAATCCTCATTGAATAGTTTTGCAAGTTCTGCTATAACGGGTTTAGTAAATCCTTTTATCTCGGGTTTAGTAAATCCTCTTATCTCTCATATTCCTATTCCTATTCCATTTTCTTCTATAGTGCATAATCCTCAATTTGTACCTTGGGAGAGTGGTGCTGAGAGAGCGGTTGAAAGTGGTCTTGCTGGTGGCTCATCTAGAATGGCCGCCCTTGCTATAAATAATTGGCTTAATGGATCTAATGAGCGGGCTGATTGTTGTAAAATTTTTGGGACGTTTGTTTTTGGTAGTTTTTTAAGCGGACTTGATATTGGGCTAGATTTTGGTCTTGATAGTCGGTATCTAGATTGGTTAGATCCTTTTGCAAATGTTACATTAAATACTGGGTTAACTTATCTTTACAATCATTTTTTCGGTAATGAAAATGATAAAAAAAATTCATTTTTTATATCTTTATTATTAGGTCTATTAACAGCGGGTGTAAACGAGGTAGTGCATCATAATGATGTAATTGATGCAGCAGCGAAACAAATTGACGATGCATCGAAGGTGGTGCATCCGATACCACCGATCATTACAGTGGATTCCCATGATAACAATGGTACAACTCCAATAGGACCACAAAAAAATCATGATAATCATAGCGAAGATTCAATACATACTGATGGTTCGTCAGTACCGACAGATCAACAAAATACTCCACCTATAATATTATATCCATCTGAGGTAAAAGACAAGATTGATCTTAATAATGGGCAAAAACTTTATGAAGTCCATGTATATCATGAAGCACAAGTAAATAAAAATGATGATAAAAATGGTG
>JAUMFK010000092.1:0-597 GCA_032119875.1 Rickettsiales bacterium | reverse complement strand
GAATCAATTTGTTGTAGTTGATGCAGATAATAAAGCTATTGCTTGTTATTCATCAAATCCAAATAATCCTGCAGGTATCATAAAAGGAGAACCAGATACATGGCATGCTACATATTGGAGTAATATTGACAAATACTTTGAAAAAGGATCGCATGTTACTCATGGCAAATCTGTAGAAGATGCATTAAACGATGATGGATCACATGATGATGGATCAGATCGAGTCGATCGTAAGATCGCTAATTTTCTTTCCGAAAAATTTGGTTTAAGAATTCCAACCTCATCAGGAAATATTTGGAAAAATGATGCTATAAACCAACAAAATCCAATTATGTTCGGAAAATCAGAAGAGGTTCGTAGACAATTAACAGATGTTCTTCATATTAAATTCACAGAACATATTTTAAATCCCAGTCCCAGTCCAAATTTAGGAACTGGTCAAGTTCCAGGTCAAGGTTCAGTGCCTACAAGATAGATTCTAACTCATATTGTTTGTCAAAGGCATTGCCAAAGATGGGGCCGAAAGCTTGGCTATTTGGCTTAATGGCAGGTGAGACAAAATATTTTTCTAGCCCAAAGTTTAAGGTGGAGATGATA
>JAUMFK010000091.1:0-14913 GCA_032119875.1 Rickettsiales bacterium | reverse complement strand
TTTTAGCACCAGTGAAGCCAAAAATAATCGAGTAATCGTAAATAATAACAACCTGCATGGCTCTATTTTATTACAAGGAGCAATTTTTGACGATCTCACTTTGGCAAATTATTTTACTCAATTAAATTCAAAAAAAGAAGTTGTCTTGTTTTCGCCAGCTTCTACCACCGAAAGATATTTTGCCGATTTTGGTTGGATAAACAAAGACAATAGCCCAATTATTTTACCAAGCCCAAACACTTTATGGCAAGCAAACAGCTCTACCCTTACCCCAAGCGAACCATTAATACTCACTTGGCAAAACGGGCAAGGGCTTGATTTTATTATCACAATCAACATTGATGATCAATATATGTTTGATATAAAACAAGAAGTTATCAATAACACCTCCAATACTTTAAAACTAGCCAGTTATGGCAGAATTTCAAGATTCTTTACTCCACAAAAACAGGCAAATTTTATTTTACACGAAGGCCCTATCGGGGTTTTTAATGGCATTTTAGAAGAATTTTCATATCAAAAAATTGCCAAAGATCAGCAAAAAAATTTTTCTAATTCTGCCACTGGCTCTTGGTTTGGTATTGCCGATAAATACTGGCTTAGCACTATTATTCCAAGCTCAAATATTTCTTATCAGGCAAGTTTTATTCATCAAATAAACAATCAACAAAATCAATATTTAACCACTTTCACTTCTGATACTCTTGAAATTATGCCAAATAGTAAAATTGATGTTAATCATCATTTATTTGCAGGAGCTAAAACTGTTAAATTGCTAGATAGCTATAAAAATAAATTCAATTTAAAATTATTCGATAGAGCCATCGATTTTGGCTGGTTTTATTTTTTAACCAAGCCATTCTTTTTTATCATCGATTTTCTATATAAATTATTAGGCAATTTTGGTTTAGCAATTCTTGCCATGACTGTTTTAGTTAAGTTAGCATTATTTCCGCTTGCCAATAAATCTTATTTAGCAATGGCAAGAATTCGCAAACTACAACCAAAAATTGAAGCACTCAGAAAAAAAACAACCGATAAAATTGCCTTAAACCGTGAAATTATGGAGCTTTATAAAAAAGAAAAAATTAATCCTGCATCTGGTTGTTTGCCTATTTTTATTCAAATACCAATATTTTTTGCTCTTTACAAAGTTTTTTTTGTAACTCTCGATATGCGACATGCCACTTTTTATGGTTGGATACACGATTTATCGGCACCAGATCCTACTTCTATTTTTAATCTATTTGGCTTGTTGCCTTTTACAGTTTCTGGGTTTTTTACCATCGGAGTTTGGCCTATTCTTATGGGCATTACAATGTTTTTACAACAAAAAGTAAGCCCTACAACAACCGATCCTATTCAAGCAAAAGTTTTAAAATTAATGCCTTTTATACTTACCGTTTTGTTAGCATCTTTTCCTTCTGGATTAGTAATCTACTGGACTTGGAGCAATACTCTCTCTATTTTGCAACAACTATATATTAATCATAAACACAAACACTAATGATTAGTCAAACATTAGGTATTATTGGCGGTGGGCAGTTAGGCAAAATGATTGCTCATAAAGCTCATCAGCTTGGCTTAAGAACTGTTATTTTAACCGATCAAAAAAACTCTCCAGCTTCTTTTGTTAGCAATAATATTATAGTTGGAAATTATAACAACCAAAAAACTCTGCAAAAATTTTGCTCACAAATCGATTTTGCCACTTTTGAATTCGAAAATATTCCTCTGGTTTCTGCTCAATATGTGGCAAAACATAAGCCTTTATTTCCTAAACCAGAAGTTTTAGCCATCACACAAAATCGCCTACTAGAAAAAAATTTTTTAAAAAATATCGGTATAGCAACAACAAAATACTGCACCATCAATAGCTATGAAGATTTAGAAAAAGGTTATTTAGAGTTTGGCAAAAGTATTTTAAAAACTACCACTATGGGCTACGATGGCAAAGGGCAATTTATGCTAGATTCTATAACAAATTGCCAGCAAGCTTGGCAAGAGTTGTTGCCAATTTTTAAACAAAATAAATCAGATAATCAACTAATTTTAGAGCAGTTTTGCAGTTTTTCTTGCGAATTATCGGTTATAGTTGCTCGGTCAAAAAAGCAAATAGTAGCTTATGATCCACTAAACAATATTCATCGCCAAGGTATTTTATGGCAAAGTCATTACCCTGCTATGTTGCCAAATAATATTATTTTACAAGCTAAAGAAATTGCTATCAATATTTCTCAAAATCTCGATTTAATCGGTGTTTTAGCGGTGGAGTTTTTTTTGGTGGAAAATAAATTATTAGTCAACGAACTAGCTCCCAGACCACATAACTCTGGGCATTTTTCTATGGATGCCTGCATTACTTGCCAATTTGAACAATTAATTAGAGCAGTTTTGAATATTAATTTTGGCTCAACTAATTTTCATAGCAAAGGCTATATGCAAAACCTACTCGGCAGCCAAATTAATAATCTCGAAGAATTTTTACAAAACGATCAAGCAAAAATTCATATTTATGGCAAACAAACTATTGCCGAAGGTCGAAAAATGGGGCATATCAATATTTTAAATGGCAAACTATGAATAATATTTTAGTTTTTTTAAAAACTGGCGGAATTATAATGTTTCCGCTGTCTTTTTTAGCAATCACTTTACTAACCATTATTATTGATAAGATTTTTTTTTATTATAAATATTTAAAAATTACCAAAAACATTGAAAATCTGGTTTATCAACCACAATTTTGTTTAGACACTTGGCAAAATTCTTTACAAAAATTTTCAACAAATCATTTTTACTATGCCTTATGGCACTTAATTCGGCAAAATACAAATATCTATCAAAATAATACACTTCTAGAAAATCAAGCAAATAGCTTGCTAAAAAAAATAGAAAAACAAATGTTTTCTAGTGTATGGATACTAGAAACCATTGTAAGTGTTGCCCCTTTATTAGGTTTGCTTGGAACTATTATTGGAATGTCAACAAGTTTCAAAATTTTAGGCTCAACCGAATTAAACCCAGCAGGAATAACCTCTGGTGTGGCAGAAAGCCTAATTGCAACAGCTTTTGGATTGGTGATAGCAATTATCGCTCTTTTTGTTTTTAATTTGTGGCAAAGAGTGGCAAATCATACACTAGATAATCTCGAAATTATTACTAATGCCGCTCTTGCAAAAAAGTAAATATAATTTGGGATGCAACAGTGCCATAATACCAACAATGCCTATAATATTTTTAACAAACATAAATAACAAGCTAGGCACATTGCAGGAGCAAACGGAAATGTTTCATCTTCTTTTAATTTTTGCCATAAAATTCCAAAAATCACTCCGCATAAACCACTGATTAAAAAAAATAGAAAAATTAATTTACTTCCTAATAAAAAACCACAAACAGCAAAAAATTTTAAATCGTCAACACCAAGCCCATTCTGCCCTGCTGTATAATAAAAAAAAGCCCAAACTGTTAAGCCAAAAACCAGATAATAAAAAGCCGACAAACTGGCTTTTGCTAGCGAAAAATCAAGATATTTATGCCAAAAAATTGCTAAAATTAATAGTAAAATTGGCAATGAATTAGGAATAAAATAATGTTCTAAATCAAAAATTACCATTAAAGCTAGTAAAAAAAACACTGTTAGTAAAAAAAATAGCTTTACACTAAATACAAAATTTTGCTGATAAAAAGTAGCTAAAAAACCAGTTAAATAAAACAACTCAATTAAAGGATAACGAATCGGGATAGAGCTTTGGCAAAAAACACATTTACCTTTTTGAATTAGCCATGAAAACAAAGGAATCAAGCTTTTAATTTGCAAAACTTTTAAACATTTAGTGCATCGAGATCTATCAAATATAATAGGCTGTCTACTGATGGTGCGAAAAGTAAGTAGTGTTGCTAAACTACCAAAAATTAAAGCAATAACACTTAACAATATAATATTTATAAGTGTTGGTAATGAGTTTAATTGCGATAAAAACATAAAAAAAATATTAATAAATTACCGCCGGAAACCAGCCACCACTAATTCCTTCGCTTTTTTTACCAAAAAAATCTTGAAAAATATCTTCGTTGGCATTTCCTCTCATTGCCTCAACTGTAAGTTCAGAAGCATTGCCAAATTGCAGATTGCTATCATAAGATGGCGATGGTTGAGAAAGTAAATTTGGCAAAATCATTTCATTTTCATCTGGCTGAATATATTTTATAAAAGAGCCTTTTGGCGAAGATTTACCACCTGTAACATGGTGAAAACACCAACTTCTGCCCTTGGTATAGCCAAAATTATATTCGGCATTATCGATCATTTTAGGATTATAAGTTGCTTTATTTTTGTATCTCATTCGGTAAAATAAATTACCTCTAGCATAAGTAAGAGTTGAGCAACCGTCGACAAAGCCTTTTTTAAAGCTCGGAGTTCCTTCTGGAATTTTAATATTGGTGCCAGCATAAAAGGTAGAAGAGCATCCGCTTATAATAAATATTAACAGAAAGTTTAAGAAAAGTAATTTTAGCATAGATTTTAAAAAATTAAGCCTTTAGTAAAAGGATTAAACGAAGATATTTGTGCGCGATGGTATTGATAATACATACAATAGTTAAAAGCTGTATTCCAAGCATTTCTGTATTCTTCGGAATTAGAAAATTTATAGCCGTCAATTTGGTTTGGGCGATAAAGAGATTTATGAAATTGAGTTCCGCCTGCCGCAATGCCACTTTCACAACCATATTTCCAACCTTCTTGCTGATCTTTTGTGGCATTAGCAAAACTTTTTGGCATTGTTTTGTCTGCAGATTTTATTGCTAAAAATTTTGCATCATAACAACTAGATAATAGCAAAAACAATAAAATAAAGCAATTAATTTTAAGCATATTTTAACGAATTGAATATCGGTTGTTAAAGTATTTGCCAATTTGAAAAGTGGCAATATATATTTGGCAATTTGCATAGCCAGTACTCCAAGCACTCTGATAAGTTGGATTATTTTGATAAATGCCTGAACCAAAATTTGGAGTGCCTTTTTCTTTGTAAAAAAAAGAAGAATTATAATAAGAGTTTTGCGATAAAGAAGAGCGACAGCCAGCATACCAACCAGCTTTAAATTCTGGCGGCCCTTCTGGCACATAAATATTTAAGCCAGGCGGTTGAAAAAACCCCCAATTACCCTCGTTATGACAGCTACATAAAAATAAAAACAATAATAATAAATGTTTTTGCAATTTATGGCACCTCCCAATTAATCATATTAATGCAATGATCTGAACCATCCGACATTCCTTGATTGTAGTCTGAATATTTTTTTGACATCGCAAAATCTACTTGGGCACCAAAAAAAGCAGGAGCCCCTTTGTTTACGGCTTTCATGGCATTAGAGCATCCATCACGAAAACCTTTGCCATAAGGAGTGCTAGTAGAAGGAAAATATTGAGTGCCACTAATAAGACGAGGCCTCATTCCCCAGTTCCAATCTTTTGGCATGCTAGAAAAAGGAACACAAGAGCAACAAAATATCGAGATAACTAAATAAAAATAAGAAGCTAAACTTTTTAACATTTGTTTACGATTTTTTAAAAATTGTTTTTTTTGTAATTGTTTTGTCTTTCATAAAAATAATACAATAAAAAACTTGCTTAAATTTAGCAGTTATTTTATAATTAGCAATTATTTTTTAAGGCACTGTTATATTCTAAATTTGTTTTAATTTTTTGGTAGTTTTGAGAAAAAATTTTAGCTATTTTTAGTCTAATATTAAACATATTGTGTTGTTTGCATTAGCAAAACTGAAATTTGGTTAAAAATAGCCAGTAAAATAAATTTTGGATGCAACAGTGCCTTTAATACCATTTCAACTTAAAATACATTGTTAGATATTTAATAAATCTAACTTCATCTTTTTGGCTAAAAAGCTTCAAAAAGCCTCAAGCTGTATGGATATACAGCTTTCGTTTTTTAAAGTTTTTATCTCAAAAATATTTTGTTAGATTGATTAATTTTAAATTTGTTTTAATTTTAGTTTTGAGAAAAAATTTTAGCTATTTTTAGCCTCATATTAAACATATCGTGTTGTTGCATTAGCACAACTGAAAGTTATATCATACTAAACATAGCTGAAATTTATACCAAAAATGGCCACTAAAATATAATTTAGGATGCAACAGTGCCATAATGTATTTTAAGTTGAAATGGTATAACTCAAAAAGCATTTTTGCATTATAAATTTATGGTTTTAGAGCATAATTTTCAAAATCTTATTTTACTTAATACTCGAAAAGTTATTGCCATCACTGGTGAAGATAAATTTTCTTTTTTGCAAAAATTAATCACCAATAACTTACAAAAACTCGATAATCAACAGTTGGTTTATGCTGGTCTACTAAATTCGCAAGGCAAATTTTTAGCAGATTTTTTCATTTGGCTAGATTATCATCATATTTTTTTAGATTGCCATCAAGATGTTGCTGAAATATTGTTAAACAAACTAAACATGTATAAACTTCGAGCTAAAATTGAAATTAATCACCTCACTAATTTACAAGTTTTTTTTAGTCAACAAAATCATCAAAACATTGGTTTGCCCGATCCTAGAAAAGATAATTTTGGCTATCGCTTTTATTTGCCAAATACATTATCGCCAAATAATGCCTTGCTAGAAATTGGCTATCATCAACACAGAATAGAACATAAAATTCCAGAAGGTTTTTACGATTTAGCCTTTGAAAAATCTATCATTATCGAATATGGCTTACAAAATTTTGAAATGATTGATTTTACCAAAGGTTGTTATGTTGGCCAAGAAGTAATTGCTAGAGCCTTTCATTTAGGCGAAATACGCAAAACAGTAAAAGGTTTTTTTCTTGAAAATATTAATCAAGATCTGCAAAATTTTTTACAATCTAAACTTCACAATGGCTCAAAAATTTTACTTACTCAAGCCGATTTGCAAAAATTTAACTTTGAAAATATTGTTTTTTTATCAACAATTGCTACAAATAATAGTTTATTTGGTCTTGCTTTAATAAAAAATAACCCTCAAAATAATTACTATTTGCTTGATAATCAATTAAGTTTCTTTTAAAAAATGCAAGTATATTTGCCTATCGCCGAAATTCCTGTTAATATTTTCCTAATCATTTTCCTAGGCTTGGGTACTGGCTTTTTAGCTGGTATGTTTGGCATTGGCGGAGGTTTTTTAGCCACTCCCTGCCTAATTTTTATTGGAGTTCCTTCGGCAGTAGCAGTAGCAACTTCGGTTAACCAAATCATTTCTGCCTCTATTTCTGGCTTGCTTTCTCACTTTAAAAAAGGCAATGTCGATATTAAAATGGGGCTGTGTTTAGTAATAGGCGGTGTTTTTGGTTCAAGCCTAGGTATGGTTATTTTTCGGCTTATGCAACAAATTGGCCATGTAGATTTACTAATTAGTTTTTGTTATGTTCTGTTTCTTGGTTCGGTTGCTCTTGCCATGATCTCTGATGGCATTAAAACTATTTTAAATAAAAACATCACTTTTACTTGGCAAAACGAAGATTCTGAAAACCTAAATACCGCATCGCCTGTGCAGAATTTTTTAAAAAAACTGCCCTATCAAGTTTATTTTGAAAAATCTAATATTTATTGCAGTTGGTTAGTGCCTATTTTATTAAGTGCAGGTGTGGGTATTTTAGTTGCTTTTATGGGTATCGGGGGTGGCTTTTTAATGATTCCCGCTATGCTTTATATTTTAAAAATGCCACCACATCTTGTGGTTGGCACTTCATTATTTCAAATAATTTTTATTGCAAGCAACACTACTTTTTTACAAGCCATAAGCAGTAACAACCTCGATTTAACTTTATCACTCATCATGATTATTAGCTCGGCAATTGGAGCTCAATTTGGCAGTAAAGCAAGCTATAAAGTTAATCCTACCACTAGTAAACTTTGTTTAGCAGTTCTTATTTTGCTAATTTGTGTTAAAATGTTTGCTCAATTATTTATTGAACCAACAAATATTTATTCTCTCATATCGCTAAAATGAAACAAATCTTGGCTATTTTACTATTTTTATTCTTACCTTTGGCAAAAGTTTATTCTGCCCCAATAATTTCAGGTATTTCAAAAAACGAAATAAAAATAGATAGCAAATTTACTGGTGAAAAAATTTTATTATTTGGAGCAAAAAATGAACCTGGCAATATTATTGCCGTGGTAAGAGGGCCGAAACATAATTTTTTACTTAATAAAAAAGAAAAATCTTTTGGCATTTGGCACAATAGTAAGCAAATAACATTTCATAATGCTTATAGTTTTTATAATTTATTTGCAGCTTTTTCGGGCAAAGAACTAAACCAACAAAACTTACTAGATTTTGAAATAGGAAAGCATAATTTAAATTTTAAAACTAGCGAAACAACCAAAAACAACATCACCTATAACAAATTTTTTGACTTAATGGAAAAACAAAATTTATATTCCACCAGCACCGATAGCATTGTTTTTTTAGACGATACTCTATTTAGTATTGCCATTAATTTTCCAGCTAATATTTTAGAAGGCATTTACAATATCGAAATTTATTTAGTTGAAAACGATACCGTAATTTCTTTTCAATCTATTCCTGTTTATGTAAATAAAGTTGGTTTTAACTCTTCAATAGCTGAATTTGCTAAAAATCAACGAGTTTTATATGGTCTTTCCTCCATTATTATTGCTATTTTGGTAGGTTTTTCTATTAATTACATTTTTAATCGTTTTTCTAAATAATTTTTATGGGTAGCATTGTTGTTTGTATTGATATCAATAATATTTCTGAAACCGCTGTGCGATTTGCCTGCCTTTTTGCTTGTCAGCAAAATCATAAGCTTCATATAGCTATTGCCATCGATGGCTCTCATCAAAACTTTTTATTTGGTGGCAGAGCAATTGGTAGTCAAAAAAGAAAACAGGTCGAAAAAAATATTTGCAGTTTGCTTGAAAAAATCTGCCAAGAATTTAAAATAACTCCTGCAATTTCTATTAGCGAAGGCGATGTGGTGCTTGAAATTTTTAAAGCCATTAAAACCATTGCCGATTGCAAATTAGTAGTTTTTGGCAAATCGCAAAGTTTTGGCTCCGATAATAGTGTTTTGCCAAAAATTATTCGTTATTTAGGCAATAAAATAAATGTTCCTATCATGATTATTCCCAACAGTTTAGATTATAACTTTTTTCTTTAAACAATGTCTACCAAGCAACCCTATCCAGAAATTAATCAAAACATCAATCAGTCTAGCCTTGAAAACGATATATTACAATTTTGGCAACAAGAGCAAATATTTGAAAAATCTATTCTCATTAACGATTTAAACACAGAAAACGATGATTCTGTTTCGCCGTTGCCAAATAGCTGTGTTTTACATGCTCATAACAATTGCCATCACTCAAAAAATGAGTTTGTTTTTTACGATGGCCCGCCTTTTGCCAATGGCTTACCGCATTACGGGCATTTACTCACAGGCTTTATCAAAGATTTATTTGCTAGGTTTCAAACTATGCAAGGCAAAAAAGTTGAAAGAAAATTTGGCTGGGATACCCATGGCTTGCCAGTAGAAATGGAAACCGAAAAAGAGTTAAGCAAACAATACAATAAGCCAATTTCTGGGCAGTTAGCAATTCAAGAATTTGGTATCGAAAAATTTAATTTTGCTTGTCAAACATCGGTAATGAAATATGCTAACGAATGGAAGCAATATGTTACAAGACAAGGTCGATTTGTTGATTTTGATAATAGCTACAAAACTATGGATCTAAACTATATGGAATCTGTAATTTGGGCTTTTCAACAACTCTACAATAAAGGCTTGCTTTACGAAGATTTTAAAGTAGTGCCATATTCTTGGGCCTGCCAAACTCCGCTCTCTAATTTTGAAACTAAAATGGATAATGCCTATCGGCAAAAAGCTAGCAAGTCGGCAACTATTAAATTTTTACTACACAACCAACCTTACTGCACTAATTTAAAACACTATATAGTCGCCTGGACAACCACCCCCTGGACTCTTCCTAGCAATTTAGCTTTGGCAATTGGCGAAAATATCGAATATTCTGTGCTTAACAATCAGCAAGAAATACTTATTTTAGCCTCCGCTTGTGTGGCAAAATTTTCTAAAGAACTTGCAGATTATCAAATAATTAACACTGTTCTTGGCAAAAATTTGGTCGGCTTAAAATATCAACCACTTTTTCCTTATTTTAACAATCATGATAATGCTTTTTCAATACTTTCTGGCAATTTTGTTTCTACCGAAGATGGCACAGGAGTGGTTCATATTGCCCCTGGTTTTGGCGAAGACGATCAACTCTTATGTAAGCAACATTCAATTGCCACAGTTTGCCCGATCGACGAAGGGGCAAAATTTAACGAACAAGTTTTTGATTTACCGCATTTATCATTAAAAAATCGCCATGTTTTTGATACCAACGACGACATCATAAAATATTTAAAAACACAAAATTTATGGCTTAAAACCGAGCAACATCTACACAACTATCCGCATTGCTGGCGAACCGATACCCCTTTAATTTACAAAGCGGTGAGTTCTTGGTATGTTAGAGTTTCTGATTGTAAAGACAAAATGGTTGAGTTAAATCAACAAATCAATTGGATTCCTTCTCATTTAAAAGATGGGCAGTTTGGCAATTGGCTAGCTTCTGCTCGAGATTGGTCTATTACACGTAATCGTTTTTGGGGCTGTCCTGTGCCTGTTTGGAAAAGCAAAAGTGGTAAAATTAGAGTTTTTGGCTCTGTTGCTGAACTTGAAAAAATCTCTGGTCAAAAAATCACTAATTTACATCGTCCTTTTATTGACAACATTAGCTTTATTGAAGATGGCGAACTTTTTAATAGAGTGCCAGATGTTCTTGATTGCTGGTTTGAAAGCGGTTCTATGCCTTTTGCCCAAGTGCATTATCCATTTGAAAACAAAGAGTGGTTCGAAAATAATTTTCCTGCCGATTTTATCACCGAATATGTTGCACAAACTCGAGGTTGGTTTTATACTTTAATGGTTTTGTCTACCGCTCTTTTTGATAAAATTCCATTTAAAAATGTTATTTGTCATGGCACAATTCTCGATGAAAATGCTCAAAAACTCTCTAAAAGGCTGAAAAACTATGCCGATCCCCTCGAAATATTTAAAACCTACGGCTCTGATGCTATGCGATTTTACATGATCTCACAGCCAGTAATGAAAGGGCAAGAGTTAAAAATAGACAAAGAAGGCAAAGCAATCAAAGAAACCTACCGCCTTGCCATTAAACCTTTTTTAAATGCTTTTAACTTTTTTTGCCTTTATGCTAATGCCGATAAAATCAAGGCAAATCTTATCGTTACCCCAAAAAAATTTACTAATGTTTTAGATCAATATATTCTATCAAAATTAAAAATTGCCAATCAAAATATCGAAAAAGCCCTGCTTGAATTTAATACTATTTCGGCCTGTGAAGAGTTTTTGCATTTTTTTGAAGTGCTAAATAATTGGTATATACGCAGAAATCGCCAAAGATTTTGGCAAAATAACAATAGCCCAGAAATTGCCATCGATAAACAAAATGCCTACGATGTTCTTTATACCGCATTACTTACTATGGCAAAAAATTCTGCCCCACTTTTACCTTTTACTTGCGAATTCGTTTGGCAAAAACTCAATATTTAAATAATACCATTTCAACTTTAAAATTAATAATTTAACAATGCCATAAAAGTAAAAATCCTGCTTTTTTCTATTTTTAAAATCTTGCAAATATAATTATTTTATCTAAAATAATGTGGTTTTTTATTCAATCTTAATCTGATTATGCAAAACACAAAACAAAATCAAGAAAAACTAATTAACCAAACACAAATGGTTACTACCAAAAAAGTTGCTTGCAATGGCGATGCTCTAAATTCGCATCATCCCTTAATTTATTTAAATTTAGGCGAAAAAAATTCGGTTGTTTGCCCTTATTGTGGCAAACATTTTATTCTTCAACAAAAATAATATGACAAACACAGCAATAATAGGCTTGCAATGGGGTGATGAAGGCAAGGGTAAAATAGTAGATTTTTTAGCACATAATTTTGATGCAGTGGTCCGTTTTCAGGGTGGCAATAATGCAGGCCACACCATAAAAGTAGCGGGCAACACTTATAAATTAAGCCTACTTCCTTCGGGCATCATAAGCAATAAACTTTGTGTAATAGGTAGCGGAGTTGTGCTTGATCCTGTTGCTCTTTTTAACGAAATCTACAATCTAACAAAAGTTGGCATTGAAATTTCCAATAAAAATCTTTTAATTGCTAGCAACTGCACCTTAATTTTATCTGTTCATCGCACTTTAGATCAATTACTTGAAGAACAAAAAGGGCAAAATAAAATCGGCACCACTCATCGTGGCATAGGGCCTGCCTACGAAGATAGGGCTGGCAGAAGAGCGGTTTTGATTTCTGATTTATTCTGCCCTCAAACCACTTTAGAAAGAGTAAAAAATTTAGTTTTCTATCATAATTTGCTTCGAGCTAGTTTAAAAGCAAAACTCATCACTACAGAAGAAATTTTACAAGAGTTACAACCAATAAAAGAAAAACTCTTACAATTTGCAAAACCTTCTTTTGAAATTGCTCAAATTTTAGTCAATAAAAAAGTTCTGTTCGAAGGTGCTCAAGGTGCTTTGCTTGATGTTTCTTATGGCACTTATCCTTTTGTAACTTCAAGCAACACTATGGCAGGGCAAATAACTTTAGGCTCTTGCTTGGGGCTTAATAGTGTTAACAAAACCTTGGGAGTTATCAAGGCCTACACTACTCGAGTTGGCTCTGGTCCTTTTCCTAGCGAATTAAACAACGAAATAGGCGAATTTTTAAGACAAGAAGGTTTTGAATTTGGCACAGTCACTGGCAGAAATCGTCGATGCGGTTGGTTTGATGTTGCCTTAATTAAACAAGCCATACAGCTTTCGGCGGTAAGCGAAGTTGCCCTTACTAAACTCGATGTTTTAGATAAACTTGCCACCATTAAAGTGGCGGTTGGCTATAAAATTGCTGGCGAACACTACGATTACTTGCCACAAAATCCTAATTTGTGGTCAAAAATAGAGCCAATTTATCAAGAATTTGAAGGTTGGCAACAATCAACAAAAGGCATCACTACATTTTCTAACTTACCTCCTAAAGCTAAAAATTATATTTCTTCCCTCGAAAAATTATGCAATATTAAGGTAAGTTTAATTTCTACTGGCCCAAATCGCAACGAAACCATTATTTGCTAAACAATATGTCTCAAAATTCACCTGTTATTTTACAAATATTGCCTGCCCTTGAAAATGGCGGAGTTGAAAGAGGGGTTATTGATATAGCCAAGCATCTTAAAAAAAATGGAGCAACACCAATTGTTGCTTCTGCTGGCGGTATTTTATGTTACGAATTGCAAGAAGAAAAAATTCTGCACATCAAATTAAATTTAAGCAGTAAAAACCCTTTTCATTTATTTAAAAATTACCAAAAAATCATCAGCATCATCAAAGAATATAAAGTAGATATTGTTCATGTTCGTTCTAGAGCTCCAATGTGGAGTGCTTATTATGCTTGCAAAAAAACAAAAACTAAATTAGTTTCTACCGTGCATGGTTTTTATTCTTTAAAATTTATGTTTTGGCCAGTTTTTTCTCTAAAAAAGAAATACAATGCCATTATGTTGCAAGCTTATAAAATTATAGCTGTTTCAAATTGTATCAAAAATTATATTTTACAAAATTATAATCCTGATTTATCCGAAAAAATCACTGTTATTCAAAGAGGGGCCGATCTCGATTATTTTAATCCTGCCAAAATTTCTAAAAACCGCATTATCGATCTAATTAAAAACTGGAATCTGCCCGAAGATAAAAAAATTATTTTAATGCCAGCTCGCATCACTTCTTGGAAGGGTCACGACTTTTTACTTGATGCCTTATTGCAGGTTAAAAACGATTTTTTTTGTGTAATGGTTGGCTCTGCCCACGGTCATGAAAAATTTCGCGATAAACTCGAATATAAAATTATTGAAAAAAATCTTGCTGGCAAAGTTTGTTTAGTTGGTGTTTGCAAAGATATATCTGTTGCCTATCAATTAGCTCATTTTGTGGTTGCTCCTAGCATTCGTTCCGAAGCTTTTGGCAGAGTTGCAATCGAGGCACAAGCTTCGGCAAAGCCCATTATTGCCACTAATATTGGCGGTTCGCTTGAAACTATCATTGATAATCAAACTGGTTTTTTAGTTGAGCCAAACAATGCTTCACAACTAGCAACCATTATTGATAAATTACTTGAAATGCCAAAAGAAGAAATTGATAAAATCGGCAATGCTGGTCGATCTCATGTGCAACAAAATTTTTCTAATCAATTAATGTGTGATAAAACTTGGCAGTTTTATCAAGAATGTCTTTTTGAGAAAATAAATGACCATAGCTAACATCATTCTCACTTCACAAAATGGCGGTGCCGAACAAGTTTTTTTAGATTATATCAAAATATTGCAAAAACTTAACTATCGTGTTTGTGCTTTTGTGCGAGATAATGCTCCTTATATTTCTCAACTCACAACTCTCTGCATACCGCTAGGGCAAGCAAAACATCGTTTTGGCTATTATGATTTTTTTCTCATTCATAAATTAAAAAATTTTTTACTACAACAAAATGTTAAAATTGTAATTGCCCACAATAGCAAAGCCATTGCCATTGCCAATAAAGCCATTGCTAGCATTAAAAATAAAAAAATCTACTTAATTGCGGTTAATCATAGCTATAACATTAAACGATCATTAGTTGCTGATTTTATTTTTTCAGTAAATAAAGAAATATTTTTTAAAACAATAGATGCCAAACGCACCGAAAACAATAGCTTTATCATGCCTAATGCTCTTGATTTAAATA
>JAUMFK010000090.1:0-1766 GCA_032119875.1 Rickettsiales bacterium | reverse complement strand
TTTATTACCTGAATAACCCGTGCCTAATTCTACAATAGAACTTGGATTAGTTATGTTGCTAATTTTTCCGTTGTGGCAAGCTAAAAATTTTCTATTAGCCTGCGAGTAATGTTCTATTAAAGTTTCGACATACCCAACTAAACCCGTGCAGTATTCGGTAAAACCTTTTCTACTTTTTACTCCTCCTTGCTCTGGTATAAAATTTTCTAGGACAATTGCATCTGTTGGTTGCATGTTGCTTTCAGAGTCTCTAGTATTCAAACCGCCATAAGGAGCTGGTATGTTAGTTCTTTGAGCTATGCCGTTTCTTTGCTGAACAATTTGTTGCATTATGAAATTAAAATAGGTTTAAAAGCACTTATTTGTGCATTATAAATTTTTAATACTGGACTTGAATTAATTGTCCCCCTTGAGCCATTAGCTTTTATTCTTTCAGCAATCGCTTTTTCTGCAATATTCTTTTCGTCGGCATAGGCACGACCATTATTTTTTAACCATCTCCAAGTAATATCTAATCTTAAAATATATTCATCAATAACTGGAACATCAGTATCAGCTAAAAATTCAGTTTGTTCTACATCTGCTGAACTTTTAACTATATTTTTTGAAATGTATTCAAAAACATAATTTTCTACAACAGATGGGGTGCGATGAATAACAATTTGATTATTTTTAATTCTGTAATATTCTACCGTTTCAGCTTGTGTTAATAATGAATTTTTTAAAACTCTCCATCTTTCAGGAGTTAAGCCCCCTAACATTGCCCAATTTTGACTAGCATTCCAAAATGTATTATCAATCATTCTGTCAAAATCAGATGGTAAATTGTATGTTGCTTGGTCTATTACACTAGAAAAACTATGTTCTTTTTGAAGTTCCTGCCACTGATAATTTCTAGCAAGGTCGGTTATGCTAGTTTTAACCACCTGTAGAATTTGCTGTGCAACATCATCATTGTTCCCAATTATAACATTAGGAACTGATGATGATTTTGTTTCTTTAACTATATCTGTGCAAATTGTTAATAAACTCATTATTCTAAATTATTTTCAGTTATTGTTATTTCTTTTTTACTAGCATTTTTATTTTTCTCATCTTTTTTAATAGATTTTTGTAATTTTGCTAATTCTTGCTTTAAAAGATTTATTTCGTCGTCTTTGTTCATGTTAATATCTTGATCTTCTTTTCTTTTTTTATAAACTTTATATGCTCTTTCGTAGATTTCAGTATATTTAAATCTGTTTCTAATTCCATTTGCAAAAATAATTACATCGTTTTTTTCTACATTTTTGCAAACAACAGAAAATGGATCGTCTTTATTAAAAATTTCAACATATAAATCATATATTGGCTTTTTGTTTTCATCTAAAACATCAATTGTTTCAAGGAAATCGTTAGTGATTTGTCTTTTTTTGTCAAAAAATTGGACTATAAGCTTATCCTTTTCTTCTACTCTATATTGATTAATTGGTTCTACGATATTCATAAATTATATATTGAAATTAAAAATTTTTTAGGGGCGATTATTACCGCCCCTAAATTAACTAACCATTGCCATTCATAGAAGGGCGGTTAATTTGCATTAAAGCAAATCCAGCAGATGGGGTGCCGTTTGCGGTAATAAATCGAGCATTGTCGATAGCATCACCAGAAACAACAGCATCATCTAAAGTGCCAGCAGTTGCAGTTGCATAAGGTTTAGCACACGAATCAACAGTTCCAGTTTTTGCAACAGAATTTCATGATATTTGATACCAGCCAACTTG
>JAUMFK010000089.1:0-4020 GCA_032119875.1 Rickettsiales bacterium | reverse complement strand
CGATCCCTATGTGGTAAGCTCAAATGATTACGATATAAATATTCAGCGAATTTATTTTCTTGACGAAGTGCATCGAAGTTATAATCCAAAAGGCAGTTTTTTAGCTAATCTTAATTTATCCGATGCTAATGCCATAAAAATTGGGCTCACAGGCACTCCGCTTTTAGGTGATGAGTATAATTCAAAATCTATATTTGGCAATTATATTCATAAATATTATTATAATTCTTCAATTGCCGATGGCTATACTCTGCGATTGATTCGCGAAGAGATTGAAATTTCTTACAAAATGCATTTATTGCAAATTCTTGATTCGATAAAAGTTAAAAAAAATGAAATAAAAAAAGAGGATGTTTATGCTCATCCAAAATTTGTTAAGTCGATGCTAGCTTATATTGTGAAAGATTTTGAAAATAGCAGAATCGCTTTTAACGACAACACTATTGGCGGAATGGTTATTTGCGACAGTTCAAAGCAGGCAAAAAAGATGTTTGAAATTTTTCAAAAAAAACATCAAACAAAAACCGCAGCTCTAATTCTGCACGATGTCAACACAAAAAAATTTCGCAAAGAACAGATTGAGGCTTTTAAAGTTGGAGAAATTGACTTACTTTTTGTTGATATGATGCTTCTAACTGGCTTTGATGCACCTCGTTTAAAAAAACTTTATCTTGGCAGGGTTATTAAAGATCACAATTTATTGCAAGCTTTAACTAGAGTCAACAGAACTTACAAAAAATTTCGCTATGGCTATGTGGTTGATTTTGCCGATATTAAAAAAGAATTCGATAAAACTAACCAAGCCTACTTGGCAGAGCTACAAAACGAGCTTGGCAATGAATTTGAGAATTATAATTTGTTATTTAAATCAAAAGAAGAAATAGAGCAAGAAATTGAAGAAATCAAAGATATTTTGTTTCGTTTTAATCTAGAAAATGCCGAAATTTTTTCTAGGCAAATTAACGAAATAAAAGATCGTAAAGAAATTATGTTAATCAAAAAAGCCCTTGGAAATTCTAAAATGCTTTATAATTTAATGGTTTTATATGGGTATTCTGATTTATTGAATAAATTAGATTTTAAAAAACTCGCCAAGCTTTATACCGAAACAAGTAATTGCCTAGATAATCTAAACCTCATAGAAAGCATCAACAACCAAAATGACAATACCCCAATTTTAAATCTTGCTCTCGAAGATATAATTTTTAGTTTTACCAAAGTTAAAGAAGAAGAGTTGATTTTGGTAGCAGATAAACTAAAAAATATTATTCGCATTACACGTGAAGCAATGCTTAATAATTTTGATCAGCTAGATCCAGAATTTATAAGCCTTAACGAAGAACTAAAAAGATTGTTTAACAAGCAAAATCTTAATGAAATTGCGGAGGAAGATATTAATCAAAACATCGAAATTTTAGATAAAATTCACGATCGCATCAAAAAACTCAATTGCGAAAATAACCTTCTTAAAGCAAAATATAGCAACGATCCAAAATATGCTAGAATTCATAAAAGAATCGTCGAACAAAAAATTATTAACAAAGATCAGCAAATATTTGATTCTCTCTATACAATCAAGCAAAAAACCGATCAGAAAATTTTACAAAATAACAATCTTTTACAAAACGAACCTTATTTTGAAAAATTAATAAAAAATACTGTCGATGAGCAGTTTAGTTATTTAGGCCACGATACCAAATCTATTAAGAATATAGATTGTATTATATCTTTAATTGTTAAAGAATATATTGATCAATTTAAAACAACTTAACTTATGATTACACAAGATTTTGCCAAAAAAACCAAAGACATGATAGACAATCTCAAAGCAGTTTGTGCTTCTTATGGCCTTGGCAACGATGGCAACGAATTTAAAATTATCACCCAAGTTTTTTTATATAAATTTCTCAATGATAAATTTGCTTTTGAGATCAAAAAAAAATCTCCAGACTACACAAAATATGCCAGTTTTAAAGACTATATTTTACAACTCACCGACAATGAATTTACCCTTCTACAAAGAAAAATCGATGCAGATACCGCAATTCTCAACAAAAATCATCTTATTGCTGTGCTTTTTTCGCAACAAAATCAGCCAGAATTTGCTAAACTTTTTGACGACACTTTAATAGATATTGCAACAACAAACAGCGATATTTTCTCGGTAAAAACCGATGGCGGAGCCAAGATTATTTTGTTTGATCGCTTGTGTGAATTTATTACCGACACTACCAAGCGAGATGATTTTGCCAAAGCAATCATCAATAAGCTAATAGATTTTAGCTTCGAAAATATTTTTAATCAAAAATATGATTTTTTTGCCACTATTTTTGAATACCTCATCAAAGATTACAACAAAGACAGCGGGGGCAAATATGCCGAATATTACACTCCCCATGCCGTTGCCAAAATTATGGCAGAAATTTTAGTGCCAACCCAAGATCAAGGAAAAATTCAAAATGTTACTTGTTACGACCCTTCTGCAGGCTCTGGCACTTTACTTATGAATATATCTCATGCTATTGGCGAAGATAAATGCACTATTTATTCGCAAGATATTTCGCAAAAATCATCAAGCTTGCTTCGCCTAAACCTGATTTTAAACAATCTTGTGCATTCGATTCCTAATATAATTTCTGGCAATACAATTTTGCATCCTTATCATAAAGACCAAAACAATAATTTAAAATGTTTTGATTACATCGTTTCAAATCCGCCCTTTAAACTCGATTTTAGCAACGAGAGAAGTCAACTAGAAAATTCTTCGTTTAATAAGCGTTTTTTTGCCGGAATTCCTAACACTCCAAACAAAGATAAAGACAAAATGTCAATTTATTTGCTGTTTATTCAGCATATTATGTTTTCGTTAACTGCCAAAGGCAAGGGTGCAATTGTGGTGCCAACGGGCTTTATTACTGCTCAAAGCGGCATTGAAAGAAAAATAAGAGAAAAATTAATCGATGAAAAAATGTTAGCAGGAGTTGTTTGTATGCCAAGCAATATTTTTGCAACTACCGGCACTAATGTTTCAATTCTTTTTATTGATAAAACTAATCAAGAAAATGTTGTATTAATTGATGCTGCCAAGCTTGGCAAAACCGTAAAAGAAGGCAAAAATCAAAAAACCATATTAAGTGCAGATGAAGAAAATAAAATCATCAACACTTTTAACAAAAAAGAGGCTATTGCAGATTTTTCGGTTGCTGTTTCTTATGACGAAATCAAGGCTAAAAATTATTCTTTAAGTGCAGGGCAGTATTTTGATGTGAAAATCGAATATGTTGATATTACAAAAGAAGAATTTGAAGAAAAGATGAAAAGTTTTAGCGATAATTTAGAACAGATGTTTGGTGAGTCTAAAGTTTTAGAAGATGAGATAAAGAAAGGGTTGAAGGGGTTGAGGTATGAGTAGAAGTTTTAGAATAAAAGATGTGGCAGTTGTTAAAAATGGTTCAACACCATCAACTGCTAATCAAGAATTCTATGATGGCGATATAGATTGGATAACCCCGAAGGATATTTCTATGCAAAAAAGAAAATATATTGAGTGCGGAGAAAGAAAAATAACTCAAAAAGGTTTAGATAGTTGTTCAGCTTCAATGCTTCCAAAAGGAACAATTTTATTATCTAGCAGGGCTCCAATAGGATTAATATCAATTGCAAAAAAAAATCTTTGCACAAACCAAGGATTTAAAAATATTATTGCAAATTCAAATAAAATAGATAATGAATATCTCTTTTATTATTTAAAAACAAAAATCTCCGCCATAGAAAAATTAGGAATTGGAACTACATTTAAAGAACTTTCAAAAAGTAGTATTGAAAATTTCGAAATAACAATACCAGAATCTTTAATTCAGCAACAAAAAATCGCCTCCGTTCTTTCCGCCCTCGACTCCAAAATCGAACTCAACAACCGTATCAACTTCGAGTTAGAAAAAATGGCAAAAACTCTTTATGATTATTGGTTTGTGCAGTTTGATTTCCCGGATCAAAACGGCAAACCCTATAAATCATCAG
>JAUMFK010000088.1:0-13314 GCA_032119875.1 Rickettsiales bacterium | reverse complement strand
CATAGGCAAGTAACACCACCGACAGCGATGCCAGCAATAAGACCAGTAGATGGTCCATTTTCTGAAGATTGTTCTTGGGTTGGTGGTTCATCTTTAAGTGTGCTAGTTTTGGTTGTGCGAGAGGTGGTCGTGTAGGTGGTAGTGCTAGTTACTATCCTTCCAATAGAATTAATAAAATCAATCATATTAAAAGAATTTGGAACAATAGCACAAAGACCGTCTCTAGGATCTTGTAATATTGATGATCTTCCTCCGTCACATTGACTATAATATTTAAAAGGACCAGTTGTTCCATCTTTATTAACAGCCGAAACTGATATAGATTTTTTTTCTGTAATAATTTTAGTTTCATAAATGAAAGTGCTTGTTTCTTCATTATATCCTCCTAAAACAACTACAATACCTTCTTCTGGATATCCAGGTTGTAATGCCACCCAATTTGCTGATTTTGCTGTTCCCATTGCTTCAGAACTATGTAAAGATTTAGAAGGTAAAGAAGCAAGTATCTTTCCTTCAGTTGGATGATTAAATTCAAATACATAGCTTTTTGAAGGATCGTAATCTTTTGGAAAAGGAATCTTAATGATAGTTCCTTTTAAATCTGCCATTATAAACCTCTTTGCTATATCTACTCCAGGAATTATTCCATTATGTTTAACTTTTGGAATTGAAGTACAAGATATTTCACAATCACTTGGGGCACTTGGGGAAGGATTAGTAGTATTTTTTGGTAAAAATTGTCCAGATGTTGCTACCGCTGCTGCTAGAATTGCTGTTGATTTTCGCATAAAAAAATAAATTAATTAGTAAAAAATATGCTATAAAACATATTAATATAAATAATAATCGTATATTTTATATAAGTCAATAAATAAATTATAAAAATCTAAATTAACTAATACCATTCAACTTAACATACATTGTTAGATTGATTAATTTTAAAGTTGAAATGGTATAATTTTATTGTTATTGATAATATTTATAAATATTGTGCAAATTTTTTTGGTTAAAAATTTTGCCATAAGCGAGTTGTTGTATTTCAAATTTGGCAAATAAAGTAAAATAAATTTCAAATATAACAGTGCCATCTTGTATTTAAAATAAAATGAGTTTAAATTTAAAAAACAAGATTTATCTAAAATTTTGTTAAAAAATCATCACAAAAAATATTTCGTTATAAATTGATAAATAAAATATGAAACATTCTTTTTTAAAAATAATTTTTTTGCTTTTTTTAACATCTTGCTGTTGTCAAAAAAAAGCTAGTTTGTATAGTAAAAAATGTCTGCCAAATAATATGTCTAATCAAAATAATTGTTTATCGTTTTATAAAAATTATGAGTTGCCCCAATATCAAGTTCAAAAAGTGTTGAGTGAAAAAATAGAAATACGTAATTATCAATCAAAACTGGTTGCCGAAGTTTTGGTTTTTGGCACTCGTAAAGAAGCAGTAAAAAGTGGTTTTAGAACATTAGCAAGCTATATTTTTGGCAACAACACAACTAAAACCAGCATAGAAATGACTAGCCCAGTAAATCAGATAAAACAAGCATCAAATCAGTGGCTTATTCAGTTTGGTATGCCCCATAATTTTATGCTTGATTCTTTACCAAAGCCAAAAAATCCTAATATTGTATTAAGAGTTGTGCCAGTTCAAAAAACCGCAGTAATTAGTTTTTCTGGTGTTTGGTCCGACGAAAAATTTGCTATTAATTTACAAGAATTGCAAAAATATATAACCGCAAATAACTTACTAACTGTAGCCGAGCCAATTTTTGCCTACTACGACGATCCTTTTACTTTTCCGTGGAACAGAAAAAATGAAATTATTTGGCAAATTCAAGAAAAGTGAAAAAAATCAAAAAAAACACTTTTAAAATAAAAAAAGATGTTTTATAATTTTTCTACTTTTTTAATTAATAAGTATTGTATTTATGGGTGATTAGCTCAGTTGGTAGAGCATCTCCCTTACAAGGAGAGGGTCGGCAGTTCGAGCCTGTCATCACCCACCATAATTACAATTAAAAAGTGTTTAGGTAAAACTTTTTTGCTAAATTCATAAAAATTTTATTTTGGGGGTGTAGCTCAGTTGGTTAGAGCGCTTGCCTGTCACGCAAGAGGCCGCGGGTTCAAGTCCCGTCACTCCCGCCATTTTTAATGTCTTAATTATTATTTTGCGGGTGTAGCTCAGTGGTAGAGTGCAACCTTGCCAAGGTTGATGTCGAGGGTTCAAATCCCTTCACCCGCTCCATTTACTTCTTGTTTTCTTTACCTTCAAAATAAGTAGTAAATTTTTTGCTAAACATTTTATAATGCAAATTTTATTTTTTCAGCAAATTTATGCCAAAAAGAACCGATATTAAATCTATACTAATTATTGGTGCAGGCCCAATTGTAATTGGGCAGGCTTGCGAGTTTGATTATTCTGGCACTCAGGCTTGTAAAGCCTTACGCAGTGAGGGTTATAAAGTTATTTTGGTTAACTCTAACCCTGCCACCATCATGACCGATCCAAACATTGCCGATCGCACTTACATTGAGCCTATAACTCCAAAAATTGTCGAAACTATTATCAAAGTTGAAAAACCTTGTGCAATATTGCCAACAGTAGGTGGGCAAACTGCTTTAAATTGCGCTTTAGCATTGGCTAAAAATGGAGTTTTAGCAAAATATAATGTTGAACTAATTGGTGCTTCTGTTGAGGCAATTAAAAAAGCCGAAGATCGGGCTTTATTTCAAGAGGCAATGAATAAAATTGGTTTATCTACTCCAAAAAACAAACTAGTTAACAGTTTAGAGCAAGCAAAAGAGGCATTACTTGAAATTGGCTTACCTGCTATTATTCGTCCATCTTTTACTATGGGAGGGGCAGGAGGTGGTGTTGCTTATACAACTGAAGAATATCTTGATATTGTGCAGTATGGTTTATCTATTTCTCCAGTGAAAGAGGTGTTAATTGATAAATCAATTATTGGCTACAAAGAATACGAAATGGAAGTAGTTCGCGATAAAAACAACAACGGCATCATTATTTGCTCTATCGAAAATGTTGATCCTATGGGGGTGCATACTGGCGATTCTATTACTGTTGCTCCAGCTCTTACCTTAACCGACAAAGAATATCAGCATATGCGTAATGCTTCTTTGGCAGTATTAAGCGAAATTGGGGTAGAAACTGGCGGAGCTAATGTGCAGTTTGCGGTTAATCCGCAAAACGGCAACATGACTATCATCGAAATGAATCCTAGGGTTTCACGTTCTTCGGCTCTTGCCTCTAAAGCAACTGGCTTTCCTATTGCTAAAGTTGCAGCTAAACTGGCGGTAGGTTTTACTCTCGACGAAATAACCAACGAAATTACTAAAACTCCAGCATCTTTTGAGCCTACTATCGATTATGTAATTACGAAAATTCCAAAATTTACCTTCGAAAAATTTAAAAGTAGCACTAATATATTATCAAGTTCAATGAAATCGGTAGGCGAAGTAATGGCAATTGGCAGATGTTTTGCCGAGAGTCTGCAAAAAGCCTTGCGATCACTTGAAAACAATTTAAGTGGTCTAGAAGAAGTTTTTATTAATTCAGATAATCCTCAACAAAGACAACACATAATTAAGCAACAGCTAAAAATACCAACTTCTAACCGTCTATTAGTTATTGCTCAAGCTTTTCGTGAAGGTTTAACCATAGAAGAGATAAATCAAATTTCTAGCTATGATCCTTGGTTTTTAGAGCAGGTGTTTAACTTGGTTCAAACCGAAAAACAAATCAGTAGAAACGGCATTCCAGATGATTACTATTATTTATCTAGCTTAAAAAAACAAGGTTTTTCCGATAAAAGAATCGCCAAACTCTGCAATGCTTCAGAGTGCGAAATTAGAGAATTAAGATATCAATTAAATATTCATCCTGTTTATAAAAGGGTTGACTCTTGCTCTGCCGAATTTTCTACTACTACTTCTTATTTTTACTCAACTTATGAGTGAATTAAATTTTGATAGCATTAATCAGGCTCTTGTGCGAATTTCTGGTTACATAAATCATACTCCAATTTTTAGCAGTCAAAAGTTAAACGAATCATTGCAAAATACTATTTTATTTAAAATGGAAAACCAGCAAAAAGCTAATTCTTTTAAAGTAAGAGGGGCTTTTAATGCTGTGTTAGCTTATAAAGAACAGTTTGGTTTTTTTCCTAAAAAAATGGTTGCTTATAGCTCTGGTAATCATGGTTATGCATTATCTTTGGTGGGTAAAACTTTTAATATACCAACCTTAATTTTCATGACTCAAAACTGTTCTTTAAATAAAATAAAAGCAGTGCAGTCGCAAAATGCCGAGTTAGTATTGTTAAAAACCAGATCAGAAGTTATCTCGGCTTGTTTGAAAAAAGAACAAGAAGGCTATGTTTATTTTCATCCATCCGATAACAATCAGATAATTGCAGGGCAGGGTACTTGCATTTTAGAAGATTATTTAATAAATTCCAGAAATATCTCGGCTATTTTTGCTAGTTGTGGCGGAGGCGGTTTGCTTTCTGGCTGTTTCTTGGCTAGTCAAAAAATTTATCCTAATGCTAAAGTTATTGGTTGCGAACCTGCTATCGCTAATGATGCTAGTTTATCGGTTCGCCAAAATAAAATTTTTAGTTTTACTACTTCGCCAAATACCATAGCCGATGGAGCCAGAACTTTAGCGGTTTCGGATCGTTGCTTTTTTTATTTAAAACAATTATCGCAGATTCTTGAAATATCAGAAGAGCAGATTATTTTTTGGCAACAACAACTCACTTTTTATTTGCAACAAAATATTGAATATACTTCGGCATTAGCTATGGCTGGTTGTGTAAAATTTTTAGAACAAAACCAACAATATAAACAACAACAATTTTTAGTAGTGATTTCTGGTGGCAACATTTAACGATTTTTATCAAAATTTATTTTCTAAACAACAACAATTAACCACTGGTTTGTTTGTGGTAGCAACCCCAATTGGTAATTTGGCCGATATCACTTTTCGAGCTTTATATGTGTTGCAGAATTGTCATACTATTGTTTGCGAAGATACTAGTGCTACTTTAAAATTACTAAATTTTTTTGGTATTAAAAATAAAAAAACCATTACTTATAACGATCATAGCACCGAAAAAAATCGTCAAAATATTGCTACATTATTACAAAATCAGCAAATAGTTGCTTTGGTTTGTGATGCTGGCACACCTCTTATTTCTGATCCTGGTTATAAATTAATCAGATTTTTACAAAAATTAAATTACCCAATTTACACAATTCCGGGATGTTGTTCGGCAATTTCGGCAATTTCTATTGCTGGTATTTCTTGCTCACAGTTTATTTTTGCTGGTTTTTTACCAGAAAAAACACAAGCAAAAATTACTTTTTTACAAGAAATGCCTAATAATTTTAGTGTAATATTTTTTGAAACTGCTCATAGATTGCTTGATAGTTTGCAAATTATTTTACAAATTTTAGGCGATCGCATGATAGTTGTTGCCAAAGAACTTACCAAAATACATGAGCAAATAAAAATAGGCAAGGTAAGTGAAGTTTTAATATATTTTCAACAAAACCCAAATAAAATCAAGGGCGAAATTGTATTGTTGCTTGAAAAATCTACTCAAAATCAATATCAAGAAACTGCTATTTTACAAGATATTGCTCAATATTTACCTTTGGCAAAATCTAGCAAAGATTTAGCAATTCAGCTTGCTTCAAAATTTAATACTAACAAAAAAATTATCTATCAACTAATTTTACAATATCAAGCAAATAAATCTCATTTATAATGGCACTGTTGCATCTTAAATTATATTTTAGTGGCCATTTTTGGTATAAATTTCTGCTATTTTTAGTATGATATAACTTTTTCGTTGTGCTAACGTAAGCAACACGATATGTTGAATATGTGGCTAAAAATAGCTAAAATTTCTTCTCAAAACTAAAATTAAAACAAATTTGGAATTCAGCAGTGCCATAATTCTAAATTTAATTTCATCTTTTTGATTAAAATATGTTAATAAAAAAAAATAGTTATAAATTTGGTATTTTTGCCGAAAAAATTTGTCTGTTTTGGTTGTTTTTTTGTGGCTATAAAATTTTGGCTAACCGTTATAAATGTTTTGCAGGCGAGATAGATATTATTGCTATTAAAAAAAAACAATTAGTTTTTATTGAGGTGAAAGCTAGATCTAAAAAACAAAACATCGAACAAATATTACATGCTAAACAAATATATCGTATTAAAGCTACAGCCGATTATTTTATTAGCAAAAATTTACATTTAGCAAATTTAAATAGGCGATTTGATTTTATTGAGGTTTCATTGTGTAGTATTTTACACCAAAAAAATTTTTTTTAAGAATGATGTTAATAAAATAATAACGATCATACTATTATAGCACTGTTGCATCTCGAATTTGTTTTATATCATTTCAACTTTAAAATTAATCAATCTAACAATATATTTTAAGTTGAAATGATATTAGGCTAAAAATAGCTGAAATTTATACCAAAAATGGCCACTAAAATATAATTTGGGATGCAACAGTGCCATTATAGTTACTGTTAGGTTTGTTTACCTTGACATTGTGGCAGCTTCCATTTCTTGTTCTGCCAGCTGCCCTTCGGGTGCTAATTGCGATCCATTTGGACTATTAGGATTTTGATTAGGAGGACATAAACGATAAAATAAACCTATCACACCTGGAAAGACTGTCGCTCCTGCTAGCATTTCTATTAATGACTTTTGTAGGTTTTGACTATTATCAATAATACTTCCAACAGTAGGAAATGCAACAACACCTGTGCAAGATAATGATAAATAGTATCTTCTTATAGAGTTTTGAATTCCTGTAATACGACTCAAAAAACTTTGCACAGAAGGTTGCGACACAGCAATAGATGATATGGCAGAAGCAAGTAAAACTGAAAGTTTAGTAAATTCCTCTAGGTCACCCTGACTCATACAACCTGCACTAATTAGCAAGCACGCAATCGCAATCTTATACTTGTTTGGATCCAGGCAAGCATTTAACCATTCTATCCGTTGCCTACAGCAATTAGTTCGTTGTTGTGCTGGTTGTTGTTCTAGTTGTTGTTCTAGTTGTTGTTCTAGTTGTTGTTCTAGTTGTTGTTCTGATCTCATAATAATATATTCTGTAAAGTTATTTTAGTATAATTGAAAATGATAATTATATTATAATTTTGTTTAATTTTTTTAATCTATCATCTATTGTTAAATTAGAACATTTACTTTTTTAAGATGCAAGATGATTTTTGATAAATTTAAAAATAAAAAACGGTATAAATTAAACATATTTAATGAGCTAAAAATTTTTCTACTTCAAGAGCGGCCATACAGCCAGTGCCAGCTGCCGTTACTGCTTGGCGGTAGATTTTATCTTGAATATCTCCTGCTGCATAAATACCTGCTAAATTAGTGGCGGTTGAATTAGGTTTGGTAATAATATAGCCTTCTTCATCGAGAATTAATTGTGTTTCTTTAAATAAATCGGAGTTTGGTTTATGACCAATCGCAATAAAAATACCGTCAACTGCAACCTGTGTGGTTTTGTTGTTTTGAGTATTAATTAAAACTGCTGAAGTAACTGATTTTGGGTTTTCGGTGCCAAGAATTTCATGTAGAGTATGATTAAAAATTACTTCTATTTTATTGTGTTTAAAAACTCTTTCTTGCAAAATTTTTTCACCACGAAATGAATCTCGGCGATGTACTAAATAAACTTTATTAGCATGATTAGTAAGATATAAAGCTTCTTCAAGTGCGGTATTGCCTCCGCCAACAACCATTACTGTTTTGTTGCGAAAGAAAAAGCCGTCGCAAGTAGCGCAACCAGAAACTCCAAATCCTTGAAAGTGCTTTTCTGAAGATAAGCCAAGCCATTTTGCTTGAGCTCCTGTGCAGATTATTATTGAATCGGCAGTATAAGAAGAACCGCTTTCGGTATTAAGCATAAAAGGTTTAGAAGAAAAATCGACTTTATTAATATGTTCTTCGATAATATTTGTGCCAACATGTAGGGCTTGTTTGTGCATTTGTTCCATAAGCCATGGACCTTGAATTGTTTCTGCAAAACCTGGAAAATTTTCAACATCGGTAGTAATGGTTAGCTGACCGCCTGGTTGATAGCCAGCAAAAAGAACTGGCGATAAATTGGCTCGAGCAGTATAAATAGCAGCAGTATAGCCAGCAGGACCAGAGCCAATAATGGCGACTTTACAGTGATTTTTTGTCATAGTTTATTTAAATTAAGTTGTTTTGTTTTAACTCTGCCAAGGCATTGTTAAAATCTGTTAAAAAATTGGAGTTATTTATTAAATCATTGAGTAAAACAAGGGCAAGTTGCTTACCTCCTTTGATATCTTGTGGATAATGCATGCCCATTTGCACTCGGTGCCAAGCAATTTGTTGTGCTCTATTTTTAAAATCATCAGCTTGTTTTGGCATAAGTAAAGATAAAACAAAAGCCCATAGATAACTGCCAGTGGTATGGCCGCTTGGATAACTATAACCTTTGCTGGGCGAAATAATTGCTTGCACCGATTTATTGGCTAAATAAGGGCGCATAATTTTGTAATGATTTTTAATTTTATTGGTGGCAAAATAAGAAGTTGCCCCCACTTTATCGAGCAAATTATAAAGCTTTGGTAGTTTGTTTCGAGTTAAATTGCTATTGACATATTCGGCAACAATTTCAATTCTCATTTCTTTTTCATCAAGAGCTAAATCGATATCTTTTGGTTCGATATTTTGTTGTATTTTAATGATTTGTTTGAATTCTTCTTGTAATTCTTTGCTATCAAGTAAGGCAGGTAGATCGATAACATTTGGTTTAATGTTTTTTGCATCAAAATAAGGCTTTTGAAAAACAGTTTTGGCTAATGCATTATTTATTGATGGCAAGACAATTAATAATAAATGCAAGATGACTAGATTTTTTATGTTTTTCATAAGAAAATTGATTGTATTTTATAAAACAACATTTAAAATATTATTACACTGATATTTTAAAGTAAATAAATAATCAGCAATGCAAATTATTTTATAGCAATGTTGCATTTAAAATTATATTTTATTTGTTATTTTTGGCATAAATTTTACTTAATTAAATAGTTAAAATTTCTCCTCAAAATTAAAACAAATTTGAGATGCAATATTGCCATTATCGTTTTTAATTTATTTTTATTAAAGTGTTAAAATCTACATTTTTTGGTGTTTTTTTTATTGTTTTAATTGTATATCTTGATTTATACAGTAAAAACTATATTTTTGAACTTTTGCATTATTATGCCATGATTGAAAATAATCAAAATCCACAAATTAATATTAATAAATACTTATCTTTTGTGTATGTTTCAAATAACGGCATTAGTTTTGGCTTGTTTGATAATTTTAGCAATGCTAAAATAATTTTTGCAGTTTTGCAAGGCTCTATTGCCTTGGTGTTGTTATTTTTTATGATTACCGCAAAACATTTTTACCTTACTATTGCCTTTAGCCTAATTATTGGTGGAGCTTTTGGCAATGTAATAGATCGCCTACACAATGGCGGAGTAACCGATTTTATCGATTTTCATATTGCTGGTTATCACTGGCCGGCTTTTAATTTGGCAGATAGTGTAATTTTTATTGGGGTTGCAATTTTGCTTTGCCATGAAGTTTTTCTTAAAAAAAAATAATATCATGATAAAAACTTGCTATTTTAAAATTATCAGTATAATATTTTTTTTGGCGATATTGTTTATTTTAAACAATTGTGCTAAACATAATATTAACCCTTTAATTTTACCGCCTAACTTTTCTGATTTACCAATTTCTGAAACATCAGAAAAATAATTTAAAAACTTATGATAAACATTATTTCTCCTGCTCTCGCTCAAGAAGTTAATAACAATGCTTCAAATGGCTTTTCTCTAATTAATTTTGTGCCGATTGCTTTAATTTTTGTGGTATTTTATTTTTTGATTATTCGCCCACAAAGCAAAAAAATGCAAGAACACAAACAAATGCTTGATGCTTTAAAAATTGGCGATAAAGTAATTACTAGTGGCGGTATTGTTGGCAAAATCACTAAAATTTTTGAATCAGAAATTACTTTGCTAGTCTCTGAAAACACCGAAATAATTGTGTTAAGAGATTATATTTTACAACCAAAAAACCCCATTTCTACAAATAATTCTAAAATCGAACATAAAAAATCAAAAAAATCTAAAAAATAGTTATGCTAATTTTTTCTAAACTCAAAATCACTGTTATTTGTTTTTTTGCTTTATTATCTATTTATTTAGCTTTACCAACTTTTTTACAACAAAATTCAAACAATACCTCAAAAATATGGCAATTTTTTGTAAGTGGTCCAAAAGCAAATTTAGGGCTTGATTTACAAGGTGGGGCTCAAATTTTACTTGAAATAAACGATTCTAACTATCTACAAGAGCAGCTCGAAAATATTTTAGCCGATCTTAAAACCGAATTTTATCAAGAGCAAATAGCTATTTTGCCAATTTTATCAAATAACGAAATTGTTTTTTATAACTCTAATAATTTTGATAACAAAAAAATTAAAAAAATAATTAATAAAGTTGCTCCAAATCTCGATTTGAAACAAGAAAACGATGCTTTTAAAATATCTTTTTCTAGCAATGAAATAGCTAAAATCAAAAAAAAGCTTGGCGAACAATCTATTGAAATAGTTCGAAAAAGAATCGATGAAAATGGCACAAAAGAGCCAGTAATTGCCATGCAAGGTCAAAATCGTATTTTATTACAAGTGCCAGGCATTACCGATAATCAGCAAATAAAACAAATTTTAGGTAAAACTGCTAAACTTACCTTTCATTTATTGGCCGAAAATAATCATTACGATTCTTTTCAAATATCCGATGGCGATGGCAGAATTTATAATTTACAAAACACTGCCATAGTTACAGGTGATATGCTAGAAAGTGCTACCGCCACATATCATGAAGGCAAGCCCGCAGTAGCATTTAGTTTTAACAAAATCGGCACTCAAAAATTTGCCGACATAACTAAAAAAAATCTCGGTAAAATTTTTGCAGTAGTGCTTGATAACAAAATTGTTACCGCTCCTGTTATCAATACTCCTATCACTCAAGGGTCGGGAGTTATTTCTGGTTCTTTTTCTACCGAAGAAGCAAGTAAAGTAGCCTTGTTGCTTCGAGCTGGAGCATTGCCAACTCCGCTTAATATTATCGAAGAACGAGTTATTGGCCCTTCTTTGGGGCTTGATTCTATTAAAAGTGGCAAAATTTCTGCTGTAGCAGGTGTGGTTTTGGTGGCAATTTTTATGTTGTTGTTTTATGGTATTTTTGGTATTTTTGCTAATATTGCTCTTGTTATTAATTTGGCTATTATTATTGCAGTTTTAGCAATGCTTGATGGCACTTTAACCTTACCAGGTATTGCTGGTATTATTCTTACTATCGGCATGTCGGTTGATGCTAATGTGTTAATTTTTGAGAGAATAAAAGAAGAGTTAAATCATAAAAAATCGGTTTTTATTGCAGTTGAGCAAGGTTTTAGTCAGGCATATCGCACTATTCTTGATTCTAACATTACTACTTTAATTATTACTTTTTTCTTGTATAATTTTGGCAACGGATCAATCAAAGGATTCGCCATTACTCTTTCTATTGGCATTATGTCTTCAATGTTTACTGCGGTTTTATTTACTAGAATGCTGATTGCTTTATGGCTTAGAAAATATAAACCACATAAATTAGCTATTAACTAATGTTTTTGCGAATTTTTTGCTGGTTAATTTTTAATTTTATTTTTTGCAACCTTGCTTTCGCCAATAAAACAAAACCAATTCTCACTATTTTAAAAGCCGATAATATTTCTGGCAATAAAACTAATACCAAGCTTACCGCCACTGGCAATGTTGAAGCTATCAGGCCTCCTTATTCATTAAAGGCTAAAGAAGCCATCTATGAAAACAAAACTATTTCAGCTTTTGGCGAAGTTGTTATTAATAATTTAGAAGTTGGTAAAGTTTTTGCCAAACAAGCAGAGGTGGCTGATAATTTTAAAACCGGAATATTTAGTTCGGCAAATATTTTGTTTAACGACGGATCTTACATTTTTTCTTCGCAAATTAATAGGCAAGAAAATGATATTACCACTCTAAAAAATCCAATTTTTTCTATTTGCCCAAACCCTGATATTGCCTTAAATAATCAATTAGCTGGTAAAATAGCTAATTTAATTACCATCAAAAGCAATTCTGCTAGTATTGATCGTTTAAAAAATTCTTTTACCGCTGAGCAAGTAAATTTTTATTTTTATAAAATTCCATTTTTGCATATACCTTATTTAAAAGTTCCTCTTCCGTCTCAAAAAAGACAAAGTGGCTTTTTACCGCCAAGTTATAGTCGTAATTCTAATTTTGGTTTTGGTATAAAAATTCCTTATTACCTCGATATTTCGCCAAGTGCCGATTTAACTATTTTACCAACTTATTTTTTTGATTCACAGCAAATTTTATTAGATCAAAAGTTGCGGCAAATCACTAATTACGGCAGATATCAAGCAAATTTAGAGCTTGCTAATAACAATGTAAGATCTTTTAACGACCGAGTGAATATTGATAGAACTGGCAAAAATATTAGATGGAATATCTATGGTAAAGGTGATTTTGATTTTACTCGCAATACCGGTGTTGTTTTTGATGCTAATTATATTTCAGATAGAAACTTTTTAAGTGATTATCATTTTAATTATCTTCCTTATACATCTTCTAGCCTAACTGCCAATTATATTACCAAAGATACTTATCTTGGCATTAAAACTATTAAATTCCAAGAGCTAGAAAATGCTAACCTGCAAAGATCTGCTCCTTTTGTGTTGCCAAAAATTGAGTTTTTCACTAAATACAAACCGTTTTTTGCCAAAGAACAAATATCTCTAGGAGTTGATGCTACCTCTATTAACAGAAGCGAGGGCTTAAAATATAATAGATTAAGCACTTCTCCGCAAGTAAAATTACCTTTTAATTTAGCTGGAAATTTATTTGAATTTAGCACCAAAGTTACTAACGATTTTTATTGGCTAAACAACGAAAAAACAATCGATAAAAAACAAAATAATTTCAAAACAGAAAACTCTTTTACTTGGAGCTTGCCTTTACGAAAAGAGTTGCAAAAAAACACTATAACTTTAGAGCCGATAATTAAAATTGCTGTAAGTTCTTTTAAAACAAGAAATGATAAAATTATTAATCAAGATAGTAATAATTCCGAAATTACAATTGGCAATTTATT
>JAUMFK010000087.1:0-8850 GCA_032119875.1 Rickettsiales bacterium | reverse complement strand
AGCATACGAAGAACTCGATATTATTTACAACGACAACAAAATAGAATCTGGTTTCAATTCTAAATATCTCCTCGAAATTATTGCTCAAGTTGAAAAAGAAGAGGTTGTTATAAAATTTAACGATGGTTTTTCGCCAGCACTTGTAGAATCTCCAGATTCTAACTCTGTGTTTGTAATTATGCCAGTCCGAATCTAATTTAAAATTATGGCAACTGTTAAAAATATTATCATTTGGTTGATATTCTTTGCACTATTAGGTGCTATTTTTGTTTTGGCTTTATCAAGCGAATATGTGCCTATCAAAACCCTAGTTATTCCAATTAAAATTAGCAACAATATTAATTCTAATATTTAAAAATTATGCCTAACTACAACTTCGATACAATTGTTATTGGCGGCGGCCCTGGTGGCTATGTTTGTGCTATTCGTTTAGCTCAACTTGGCTTTAAAGTTGCCTGCATTGAAAAAGAAAAAACACTAGGTGGCACATGTTTAAATGTTGGTTGCATACCCTCTAAAGCACTTCTTGAAGCTTCTCATAAATTTCATGATGCTTGCCATAATTTTCAGCAAATCGGCATTAATACTACTAGCCCGGCTATTGAAATATCTAAATTAATGGCTCATAAAAATAAAATTATTTCTGGCTTAACTAACGGCATTGCTGGTTTATTTAAAAAAAATAAAGTGCAACATATTAATGGTTTTGCTAGTTTTGTTAATAATCACACCATAGAAATTACAAATAACAACGAAAAAACCACCTATACCGCTCAAAATTTTGTTATAGCTACTGGCTCCGAAGTGGTTTCTTTACCAAATGTGGTTATTGATGAAAAAATTATCGTTTCTTCTACTGGTGCTTTATCTTTAAATGCGATCCCTAAAAAACTAGTTGTAATTGGTGCTGGAGTTATTGGTTTAGAGCTAGGTTCGGTTTGGCTTCGTTTAGGTGCCGAAGTTGAGGTGATAGAATATCTAAATTCTACCACACCAAATCTTGATGCTGAAATATCCAAGCAATTTCAACGCACACTCGAAAAACAAGGCATGAAATTTCGCCTCTCAACCAAAGTTCAGGCAGTTGAAGTGGTTAATGGCAATCAAGCTAAAATCACAGTTCAATCTGTTGATGGCTCTCAAAATCAAGAAATTTTTGCCGATGTTGTGCTGGTTGCAGTTGGCAGAAAGCCTCATACTGCAGGTTTAGGGCTTGAAAAAATTGGTGTTAAACTTAATAACAAAGGTTTTATTGAAAATAATCATCTCAAAACTAATATCGACAATATTTTTGCTATCGGCGATGTTACTACAGGCCCTATGCTTGCCCATAAAGCCGAAGATGAAGGTGTTATGGTTGCCGAAATTATTGCAGGTCAAAAACCACATATAAATTATAATTGCATTCCAAATGTTATTTATACCTACCCAGAAGTTGCTTGTGTTGGCAAAACAGAAGAAGAATTAAAATCTCAAAATATTGCTTATAAAGTAGGTAAGTTTTCAATGATGGCTAATTCTCGAGCCAGAGCTACTGCCGACGAACAAGGTTTTGTAAAAATTCTATCTTGTGCCACTACCGATAAAATTTTAGGTGCCCATATTATTGCCAGAGAAGCTGGCAATACCATTCACGAAATAGTAGTTGCTATCGAATTTGGCGGAAGTGCCGAAGATATCGCACGCACTTGCCATGCTCACCCCACCTACAACGAAGCAGTAAAAGAAGCCGCTTTGGCAGTAGAAAACAGAGCAATTCACTCTTAATGCATTTTGGTTGCATCCTAAATTATATTTTACTTTTTTACCATTTTTGCCATTAATTTCAATTTTATGAAAGATTTTTATCCGACACGTTCTAACCCTCTCTTGGCTCAGCTTTATACAATTACTGATCCATTATTAGATCCCATTAAACGTAATAACTTTAAAGAATATATCGACCATTATCAACCAATTATACAAAAATTAGAAGACCTAAAACCACTTGATGAATCAGAATTAAAAAAACTTATAGAATTAGCGACATCGGATCGTGATAAAAATTCGATCTGCAAATTATTATTTAGACAAAAATTGGTAGAAAAACTTAATTTCTCACAAGTAAAAGAACTTGTTGAAACATTATTTCAGAACAATGATTATAATACAGATGCTAATAGAACAAAAATCATCGAATTAGCATTAGAAACAAAGGCAATAAAAAACCTTAATGTCGAAGAGTTAAAAGAACTTACTAAATTAGCAAACCATGATAACAATAGATTTCTCATCATCACAGAAGCCTTGGCACAAGGCCTGATAACACCACTTGATGTTTCAGATTCGGCAAAACTTACTGCATTAGTTAATAATGAAGGTTTTAAAAGTAAAATCATCGAATTTATTGAATTAGCAAAACAAAATTGTTCTCAATTTTCATCATATTCCAGCCAAGAAGCTTCCGATTTAGCAAGTGCAAATGCTCCTGCATCATCATCAGTAATAACAAATGATGCTAAACCTTTGCATCATAGTGCTAAACGGCAAAAACAATCATAAATCTACCATTTCAACTTTAAAATTAATCAATCTAACAATGTATGTTAAGTTGAAATGGTATTAATATTCTATTAAAAAATGTTGCAAAATCAAACTCGCCGAAACATCGTCGTAGCTTTTTGATTTTTTTCCTACTATGTTACGTGCAGAAAAACTAGAAAGCCTTTCGTCAAACATTAAAATATCAATATTTAATTTAGTTTGTTGCAAATAATAATTCTCAAAATTAGTAGCAAATCGCACAGCAAAATGAGCCATTTCGCCATAATCGCCATTTGGCATGAGAGGCAAACCACAAATTACCGCCACAATATTATTTTCTTGCATAATTGAAATTATTTTATTAAAATCAATTGTGTTGCTTTTGCGAGCAATAATAGTTTTAGGTATTGCAAATATTCTATCAGCATCGGTGGTAGCAATACCAATTCTTTTTCTACCTAAATCAAGAGCCATAATTTTAGCTTTTGCTGGTAGTTGATTTTTAAATTTTACTGCATCTAGTTTTATCATATGTCTAATGTTAATAAAGAACAAATTATTAAAGTGTGTAATTTAGCTAAAATAGCCGTAACCGAATCTGAAGTTGAAAATTTCACTTTGCAGGTAAATAAAGTTTTATCTTGGGTTGAGCAACTAAATAACCTCGATACCAGCAATGTTGAGCCACTTTCTAATACCAATAACACTATTTTAACCCTTCATCCAGATAAAATCAACCAAGAAAATACTAGCCAAGATGTATTTAGCAACACTAATCATGGTCTTTATAATTATTTTACCGTTCCTAAAGTTATTGAATAAATCTATGAAAATTTTTGTTTGTTTATTTTTTTTATTGAGTTTTGGCACAAATGTTTATGCCTCTGATTTGCCAATCAATCTTAACATTAAAAATCATCAATTTGAGCCAAGCATAATTAACATTCCTGCCAATACTCCTTTTGTGCTGATAATCACAAATCTCGATAAAACCATCGAAGAATTTGAAAGCGACGATCTTAAAAAAGAAAAACTAGTTGGAGCTGGCAAAACTATTAAAATTCCTGTTTCAGCACAAAAACCCGGGCAGTATAAATTCTACGGCGATTTTCATCAAAAAACAGCTCAAGGAATTCTTGAAATTAAATGATCGATACCGCTTTTTATCAACAAAAAAATCTGTTGCTTAAAAAACAAAATCTACTACGCAAACCTAAAATCTACAAATTTATTGATACAAACAATATTATTAGCAAAAAACAATCCTTGATTTCTTTTGCTTGCAATAATTATTTAGGTTTAGCAAATCATCAACAAGTTGTCAAAAAATCTCAAGAGGCACTCTTAAAATATGGCTTGGGAGCCAAATCTTCGGCTTTCGTGGTTGGCAAAAATCCTCTTTATAAAAACTTAACAAAACAACTATGCAAACATTATAATCAAGAAGATGCTCTCATTTTTAGTAGTGGTTATTTGGCTTGTTGTGGTGTTATTAGTGCTTTAGCCAATAAAAATAGTTTAATTGTTGCCGATAAATTGATCCATCACTCATTGCTAGAAGGGGCAAAGCTCTCGCAAGCAACTCTAAAAAGATTTGCTCATAATAATTTAGATCATTGCCAACAATTGCTTTTAGAGCATTGCCATCATTTTGCCAATTGCTTAATTATTACCGAAAGCATTTTTTCGATGGATGGCGACAGCCCAAATTTAATACAACTACAACATCTGGCAAATCATTTTAACTGCTTGTTAATTATAGATAATGCCCACAGCCTGTATAATGAAAAACCGCAGATAAATAATTGCTTGCATTTAGGCACCTTCTCAAAAAGCTTGGGCGGCCTAGGCGGATATGCGGTAGGCAAAGCAGAAATCATCACTTATTTAGCAAATCATAGCAAAACCGCCATTTATACCACTGCCCTTCCTCCTGCAATATTAGCAGGAGTAAATCAAGCTTTCAAAATTGCAAAAAAAGGCAATTTAGCTAAAAAAGCCTTGGCAAATGCTCAATATTTTTGTCAATTAATAAAAAAAGATTTTGCCAATTCTTGCATTGTGCCAATTGTGGTAGGTAGCAGTAAGCATGCTTTACAACTTTCTAAAAAACTTGCTGATGCAAATTTTTTAATACCAGCCATTCGCCCTCCAAGTGTTGAAAAAAACAAAGCAAGATTAAGAATAAGTTTTAATGCTAATCATCAAAAAAAAGATATAAAAAAATTAGCACAAATTATATTAAAAAATCTCTGCCTTTAAAAACAAAAAATGCAATGTGCCATTATAGCATTTCGCCAATTTTTTTGCTTTTTAAAATTTCTCTGGCTTTTTCATATTTACTGGAATGCCAAAAAATTAAACAACCGTTACAACCCTTACCGCAACAGCCTTCGGTGCCAATTCTAGGAGTTTTAGTGGCAAGATTGCTATCTAGCTCTTTTGCTTGAAAATATTGTTTTCTCTTGTTTTGATATTTATTTTCGCTGATATTTTCTGCTTCAAGTTGGTGCGAGAGTTGTCGAGAATCGATTTTTAATTTTTCTTCTTGATTATTTAGTTTTTCTTTACGCACCAAAGTGCCAGCAGGTAAAATTTTTGGCAATTCTTGTTGATTTTGCAAATGAAAATCGCTAGCTAAAATGGCGAATTTTGGTTTTTGCCCGCCGTGCAGGGTGGTGCTAATTTTGTTGCTTGGATATTCTAAAAATTGATAAACTCTTAATAAAATCGGCTCACGAATGCTTGGCGATAAAAATTCTAACACATCACCTGCATCTAGTTTGTTTTTGCCTTCTAGCACAATAATATCTTGGTTTTGTGAGTTTTTTTGCCAGTCGATAATTTTTGCACAATATTCAAAATGGCTGGTAGAACCTGTGCTTTCATAATCATGAGCTAACTCGGTGAGTCTGCCATCGTGAAAAGCCATAGTATAGCCCCGATTGGCAATAGAATTGATTTCATCAAGATAATCGTTGGCATTCCAGGTTGTGGGGTTAAGAAAATAATCGTCAATTGCCGCTCGATAAACTCGAGCAACCGAGCCAACATAAAACTCGGTTTTGTTTCGCCCTTCTACTTTAAAAGAATCAAGCCCAAGTTTGATGTATTCATCGAGTTTTGGCAATAAACATAAATCTTTAGAATTTAAAATGTAAGAACCTGCAACATCTTCTTCAAAAGGCATTAAGGCACCGGGGCGAATTTCTTCTTCTAGGAAAAAATCAAATAAATCTTTGTTGTGTTCGTTGATTTCAATTTCGTGTTCGGTGTTGTCTTTTAGTTTGATTTTTAGTTTATAGCCCCACCGACAAGAATGAGCGCAACTGCCCTGATTTGCCCCTCTTTCTGCCATAAAATTAGAAAGCAAACATCTGCCAGAATAGGTCATGCACATTGAGCCATGAATGAAGGTTTCAAGCTTAATATTGGGGCATTTTTGCCTGATTTCTGCCATTTCGGCAAAACTCACTTCTCGAGCCAAAACCACTAATTTTGCCCCTTGCTGTTGCCAAAAATCAACGGTAAGCCACGAGCAAACATTTGCCTGTGTAGAAATATGCAGCTCAAGCTCTGGGGCATGTTGCCTTACAAAAGCAAAAACTCCCGGATCAGAAATAATTAAACCATCGGGCTTTACTTGCTTTACAGTGTTAATAAATTCGGGCAGTTTTTCAATATCTTTGTTGTGCGAAAACAAATTTAAAGTGAGATAAACTTTTTTATTGTGTTGATGAGCGAAATTAATACCTTCTAACAAATCTTCTAAACTAAATGCTGATTTTACTCTTAATGACATATCGGGAGTGCCACAATAAACGGCATCTGCCCCATATAAAACGGCGGTTTTGAGTCTTTCAAGGTTGCCTGCTGGCATTAATAGCTCTGGTTTTTTCATATTTTGCATAAGTTAGTTTAAAAATAGAAATTAAAGTAAAATAAATTTAAAATGCAACAGTGCCTTAATATTTATCATAAAAATTGTGTTGTATAAGTTGTTGTAAAATCAAATCGGTTCGTAAATTCAAAGCACTATTGGTTGATAAAAAAGCCACTTCTTGCCAATTGATTTGTTGAAACAAAGAAACCAATTTTTCTTGATGTTGCAAAAAAACTAAACCATAACCTCTTTTATTTGGCAGATCGTGAAAATTTTTATAGGCTTTCATGCCAAAAAAACAAGTGGAAGGCAAATAAATATGGCAGTGATTTATCATTTTTTTGTTTCTGGTGCTACCAGGAGTTCCGCCATCGGATAGCGAATAAATATTAGCAATAGTTTTGCAGGTTTTATGCTTAACAAGAGGCAAAGAAATTAATTTTGGCTTTACCCACACCTGAAAAATAGTAGCAATATCAACATTTGTGCCATTTGGATATTGAAAAGAATTAAGTGGCAACTTTTCGCTATGCAACAATTGATAACCATCTATTCTTTTCATAGGAGACCCTTTGCCGGTGCTGTGAAATAGCGGTGGCAAAATAAAAGCCACCACATCGGCAAATTGTTGAGAGTGCAAAATAAAACGTAAAGCCAAATTTCCTCTTAAACCAAAAGGCGGGTTGCCAATAACAATATATTTTTTAGATAGCGGTGGCGAATAATGTAAATAATTGCTGGCAATTAATTGAGCAGAAAATTCGCAAGCAGGGTGCAGATCGATGCCAATTCTGCTATCGGCAGGCAAAATATTGTAAAAACTGCAACAGCCGGCACTTGGTTCGATAAAAATATAATCGGCAACAGTAATTTTTGCCTCTTCTAAAATTGTTAGAGTCTTTTGGTAGCAATATTTAGCAATGTGCGGTTTGGTATAGAATTGATCTTGCTTGCGATAGTTATTTTTGCTGGGATATTTATTTTTTAGCAAATCATTAAGATCGTTAAAATAATTATCTGGCACTTCTTTGTTGGCAAGCCATCTTTTGATGGTGCCTTGATGAATATTTAGTGCCTGTTTTATTTGCGAAACATCAAAATTATTAAGCAGTTCGCATAATAAATCAAAAGCGGTTGCACCTTCTTTGGCAGGCTGTTTGTTTAATAAATTCAATTGTTTTGTTGGTGTTAAAAACATAAAATTAGTGCCATTATTTATTAGATTTTCTTCTGTTGCAAGTTTTGCACAGCATTTGACAATTTTCTTGATCTGTTTTTCCGCCTTCGCTCCACGGAATAATATGATCGGCTTCCATTTGATTAAGAGCAAATTTATCTTGACATTTTATACAAATTCCGTCTTGTTTTTCAAATATTTTTTGCTTCATCGAATCAGAAAAAGCCCTGATTGACAAATATTTTTCGTCTCTGGTTAGCAGATAATAATAAATGCCTTTTTTATTTTCAATATCGTCATCAGCTATTAATTTTGCTACTTCTGCTTCAATTTTTTTGGCATCATAAACATTTTCTTTGAATTGATTAAATAAAAATCCCCATTCAACTCCTTTCATAAATTTTCTTTTTTTGCTAAAAATAGATTCTACCCAAGTAATCACCGACTGAAAATATATCCACAAAGCACCGGCATTAGCTAAATGTTGATTTTTTGACATATATTCTTCAATGCGATCTTGTGAAATCCATCTGATTGCCGTTTCAAGATATTCTTGTCTGTTTGCCGAGCCACTTAAATAATCGCTAGCCATGTTTGAGGCAACACAACCGTTTTTACTAAAATATCTTTTTGCATCGCTTACAAAAGATCCAGAATAAACTGCATTTCTTAATTCTTGTTTAGTGAGTTTTTCGCCTGCAATGTTGATTGTTTCAAACCATTTTAATTTTTCGCTGTCTGTTCCTTGGCAAAAATAAATCATCATTTTATAATTTAAAATTAACTCTTTTTCATCGTCTTGCAAGTTATGAAAATATCTGTTGTTATAAGAAAAATCACCGTTCACATATTGACAAATCGAGATGGTTCTTTGCTGTCCATCAATAATTTCGAATGTGTTATTTTCTCGACATGCCCAATACATCACATTAAGCGGATAATTATGTAAAATCGTTTCAATCACCGCCTTGCATTGCTCGTTTTTATAAACAAACTCTCTTTGATATGGCGGGCGAACATCAAGCAAACCGCCAAAAGCAACAACTCCGTTTTCTTGACTATCTTTGTAGCCTTCGGTTAATTCGGCAACTGTAATTTCTTTTAGTTCTATTTTCATATAAAAATCATTTAATCGGTTTTTTGTTTCTAATTAACAATCTAGCATAAAGTCTTTCACCTTTTATACCATTTCAACTTTAAAATTAATCAATCTAACAAAATATTTTTGAGATAAAAACTTTAAAAAACGAAAGCTGTATATCCATAC
>JAUMFK010000086.1:0-6497 GCA_032119875.1 Rickettsiales bacterium | reverse complement strand
AACAACCAATCACTAATATTGCTACCGCCAAACAACAAGCAAAACTCATTTTACAAATGCAAGATGGCAAAATGTTAATAAAAAAAGAAACATAATGGCACTGCTGCATCCCAAATTTGGAATTCAATAGTGCCATAATTTAGGATGCAACATTTTTATAATAATATTTTGTCTTTTTGCAAAAACATGCTTGCTATTTTTAATGTAAAATTTTAATATTAGCTTATTATTTTATTTCAAAATATTGCATCATATAATTTGTTTTAATGATTAATACTATTTCAACTTTAAAATTAATCAATCTAACAATATATTTTAAGTTGAAATAGCATAAGGCATTGTTGTAGCAAAAGTGCCATTAAAATAAATTAATATAGTTCAACAATCTAAAATCTAAAAAAATAACTATGTCGGGCAATTTAACCATAATGGGCAGTAAAGAAATTTTATTAGTAGCAGAAAACATCGCACATGAAAAAGGCATTTTATTGCAAGAAGTAATCGAGGCCATGGAAGAAGGCTTAAAATCAGCAGCCAAAAAAAAATATGGTGTACATCTTGATATCGAGTGCAAAATCGATCGCAAATCTGGCCAAATAAAATTATTTAATAAATTACAAGTTGTTGAAGATTTTATCGAAAACTTCGATAACCGCAATCATATCACCGTTTCTCATGCTAAACAAGAAAACTCCCAAGTTGAAATTGGCGATGTAGTTATTCAAGAGTTACCCCCCATTGATTTAAGCCGAGTAGTTGCCCAAGTTGCTAGAAACGAGATCATTAAAAAAGTAAAAGAAGCCGAACGAAACAAAGAATACAAAGAATTTAAAGATCGTATAGGCGATATTGTTTCTGCTGTGGTTAAAAAAACTGGCATCAAAAATATTGTCATGGATCTCGATGGCTACGAAGCTGTATTGCATGAAAGTGGCTTAATTCCTAGAGAAAACTTTAAAGTTGGCGATCGTGTGCGTTGCTATATCGAAGATGTTCGGCAAGAAGCTATTGGTGCTCAAATATTTTTATCTCGAACTCACCCGCAATTTTTAGTAAAACTTTTTGAACAAGAAGTTCCAGAGCTTTACGAAGGTAATATCGAAGTTAAATCTGTTGTGCGTGATGCTGGCTCAAGAGCTAAAATTGCTATTTATTCACGTAGAGACGACATTGATATTGTTGGTTCTTTCATTGGCATTCGTGGCAGTAGAGTTCAATCGGTAAGTTCTGAACTAAAAGGCGAAAAAATTGACATCATAAAATGGTCAAGTAATGTTGCCGAATTAGTTATTTCTGCCCTCACTCCTGCTAAAGTTTCTAAAGTAGTAGTTGATCAAGAAAACAATCTTATCGAAGCTGTGGTAAGAGAAGATCAACTCAGTTTAGCTATTGGTAGAGGCGGTCAAAATGTTAAATTGGCATCAAAATTAGTTGGTTATAAAATAGATGTCATGACAGAAGAACAAGAATCTGCCAGAAGAACCACCGAATTTAATCAGGCATCAAAATTATTCATCGAAGCTCTTGATGTTGAAGATATGATTGCTAATTTATTGGCAAGCGAAGGCTTTTTAACTATCGAATCTATTGTTGAAGCCGAAATATCCGAAATATCTTCTATTGAAGGCTTTGATGAAGATGTTGCCAAAGAAATTAAAAATCGAGCAATCGATTATTTACAAAAAATTGCCTAGAGGAATTTCTTTGGAATTTAATGCTTTTGCGGTCGTGGCGGAATTGGTATACGCGTAACGTTGAGGTCGTTATGAGGTAACACTCGTGGAAGTTCAAGTCTTCTCGACCGCACCATATATTATATTTTGGAGTTTTATTTATGCTAAAATTTATACCAAAAATAGTAAATAAAGTAAAATATAGTTTGAAATATAACAGTGCCATTATAACAAATAAAACACACCAAATATGAAAATTTTAGCCATCAAAGAACAAGCAACCGAAAATAGAGTTGCCATCACTCCTGAATTAGTTTCAAAATATCAAAAACTTGGCTTAAATGTTTATATCCAAGCAAATGCTGGAGTTTTATCTGGCTTTTCTAATGAGCATTATCAACAGCAAGGGGCAACCATCATTGAAAATATAAACACTATTTTGCCAGAGGTGCAGGCTATAATAAGTGTTTCTTCCACTGATATTGATTTTGCTTTATGTCAAGCTAACACTTTATTTATCTCAATTCTAAACCCAGCTTTTCGCGGTGATGTGATAGCAAAATTAAAACAACATCAAATCAAGCCAATCGCTCTTGATTTAATGCCTCGAATCACTAGGGCACAAAGCCTCGATGTTTTATCTTCGCAAAGCAATTTGCTTGGTTATCAAGCAGTGTTAGAAGCAACCCATCATTTAAATAAATGCCTACCTATGTTTACAACCGCCGCCGGCACTGTGGTGGCTGCCAAATTCATGATTATCGGAGCAGGAGTTGCAGGATTGCAAGCAATTGCCACTGCTAAAAGGCTTGGGGCGGTTGTGTGTGCTTTTGATGTTCGAACCCAAGTAAAAGAGCAGGTAAAAAGTTTAGGGGCAAAGTTTATTGAAGTTGAAAACAATAATTCTTACGATGGTGTTTATGCCACTGAAACCAGCCTAGAATATCAAGAAAAACAACAACAATTATTGTTGCAACACATTAAAAACCAAGATGTTGTTATTACCACAGCTTTAATTCCAGGCAAAAAAGCTCCTATTTTATTAAATGAGCAACTCATTTTAGCCATGAAACCAAATTCGGTAATTATTGATTTAGCTATTGCCAATGGCGGTAATTGTGTGTATAGCAAAATTAACGAAATAACAGTGCTTAACGGAGTTAAAATTGTTGGCTTCCCTAATTTAATTAACAAATGTTCTTATGATGCAAGCAGGCTGTATAGTAAAAATTTATATAATTTTTTCGAATTAATTGTTGATAAAAATAAAAAAGAGTTCTATCTTGATATGCAAGACGAAATAATCAAAACAGTTTTAATTTAACTAACATCTAAATATGTCTATCAAACTTGATATTGCTAAACCAGAAATGTTAAAACCAAAAATCGCCATATTTGGAGTTGGTGGAGCAGGTGGTAATGCTCTCAATAACATGATTATTGCTAAACTTGAAGGGGTAGAATTTGTTGCCGCCAATACCGATTCGCAAGCACTCACTCATTCTTTAGCGGCCATTGAAAACAGAATGCAACTCGGAATTAGCACCACATCTGGTTTGGGAGCAGGTTCTTTTCCAGATAAAGGCAAGGCGGCGGCCGAAGAAAACCTTGAAGAAATATCTAAATATCTTGATGGTTGTCATATGGTTTTTATTGCAGCCGGCATGGGCGGTGGCACTGGCACTGGGGCAGCTCCTGTTATTGCCAAATTAGCAAAAGAACGCGACATTTTAACAGTTGGAGTAATCACCAAACCCTTTCATTTTGAAGGTAAATATCGTATGCAAATTGCCGAACAAGGCATAGAAGAGCTTAAAAAACATGTTGATACTCTTATTGTTATTCCAAATCAAAATCTATTTCGAATTGCCAATGAAAGCACTACTTTTGAGGCTGCTTTTAAAATGGCCGACGATGTTTTGCATGCAGGAGTAAGAGGTATTACCGATCTTATCACTATGCCAGGGCTAGTTAACCTAGATTTTGCCGATATCAGAACCATCATGACCAAAATGGGCAAAGCCATGATGGGAACTGGCGAATCTTCTGGCGAAAATAGAGCAGTTAAAGCTTGTGAAATTGCCATTTCTAATCCACTACTTGACGACATCTCTATCAAAGGAGCCAAGGGGGTTTTAGTCAACATGACAGGCGGCCCTGATATGACTCTATTTGAAGCCGATATTGCTGTTAATACTATCAGAAAAGAAGTCGATTCTAATGCCAACATTATTTTTGGCACTGCTTTTAATGAAAACATGAAAGGCAAAATTAGAATTTCTGTGGTTGCTACTGGCATCGATCAAGAAGAGGCAAAAAAAGAAGGGTTAAAAACCGAATCTAAATCTTTTCGTTTATCTAATCCAACAACCAAAAAAACTTTTTTTGATCCAGGCACTCCTAGCAAGCCAAAACAACAAGAAATAACCGAAATCACCGATAAAAACTTTCAAACAAAAAAATCAATCACCGAAAACTTTGCTAAACAAAATATTACCCAATCAAATCAAGAAAATATTAAAACAAATCATTTTGAACAAAATTCACTACCACAATCAGATGACGAATCTTTTACAGAGCAAGAAGAAGATTTTATCATTGATACCAGTTTATCAAACCATAAAAAATCAATAACAACAACCTCACACAATCAAGTTTCACAAAATAACACAGAATTTCTTGAAAATGTTGAGCCAAAAAATGTCAAAAAAGAAACATCTGGTTTTAATTTATTTAGCTTTATGAACGGCAAAGAAAAATCAAATGAAAATCACAATAAAAAACACACAAAACATCAAGAAGATGAGTTAGAAAAAAAGAAACAACAATTTTTTGGCACAGTTTTTGAAGAAGATAACAAAGAAGAAGAATTAAACGACGACATCATTAACATTCCTGCTTTTTTTAGACGTAAAAAATGACTCAAATATATTTAATTTCACCACCTAAAATTATTTTATCCGAGTTTGTGGTTTCCTTAAAAAATGCACTTAGCACAAATTTTGTGCCTGTTTTTCAGCTCAGGCTAAAAGAATATTCGCAAACCGATGTTGCTAAAATTGCCAAACAAATTCAAAAAGTTTGCAAAGATTATAACTGTCAGCTAATTTTAAATGACTATCCAAATATTGCTCTTGATTTAGAGCTTGATGGCATACATCTTGGCAAAGATGATGCAAAAATAGCCGAAGTGCGTAAGCAAGTGCCAGATTACTTTACCATTGGGGCAAGTTGCTATAATTCTAAACACAGGGCAATGCAAGCAGGCGAAGATGGGGCAAATTACTTGGCTTTTGGAGCTTTTTTTCCTACTACCACCAAAAAAATAGAGTATTATGCCGATGTTGAGTTGTTGCAATGGGCAACCGAATTACTAAATTTACCAATTGTGGCAATTGGCGGCATCAATTCTAGCAATTGTGCTAGTTTAGTGGCAAATAAAGCCGATTTTTTAGCAGTAATTTCTTTTATTTGGCAACATCCTTTAGGTGAAAAAGAAGCCCTAAATGAGCTTCATTTGGCAATCAATAAAAACCTATGACAAATCCAAATTTATTAGAGTTTGATATCATAATTATCGGATGCTCTTTTGTTGGCATGACTTCTGCTTTAGCATTAAATAAAAATCATGGTCATTTAAAAATTGCAGTAGTTGAAAAACAAAACATCTTTAACAGCCTCAAAAAAACCGATGGCAGAGCCTATGCTTTATCAAAATCTTCTCTTGATTTACTACAAGAAATCAACATCTTGCCTAGTATTTTAAACAATTCTGGCATTATCAAACAAATTAATATCACCGATGGTGCTTGCCCTTATGTGTTGCATTTTAATACACAGCAAACCGCGAATTATTTAGGCATTATCACCGAAAATCACCTGCTTTTTGAAGCTTTAAAAAAGAATTTTCAAGCCAAATTGCATGCAAATATCACTTTATTTTGCCCAAATTATTATCAAGATATTAGTTTTTTACAACAAAAAGCTGTTATTTTACTCGATAATAATCAGCAAATCACCGCCCCTTTGTTATTAGCTTGCGATGGCAGATTCTCGGCTTTGCGCCAGAAATTTAACATCTATACTTATTATAAAAACTATCATCAAATCGCTATCGTTTTTAAAATCAAGCATGAATTAAGCCATCAAAATATTGCTTTTGAAAAATTTTTTAGTGGCGGCCCTTTGGCAATATTGCCTTTGGCAGATAATAATCAATCTTCTATTGTATTAATTTTGCCACAAGAAAAAGCAAAATTATTACTCACTCTTGATAATGCAAATTTTACTCAACAACTAAACAAGCAAATTCATAAAGAGCTTGGCACTGCTGAAATTATTTCAGAATTATTTTCTTATCCACTTTCTGCTGTGCAGGCCGAAAATTTTGTTTATCAACAAATGCTTTTATTAGGAGATGCGGCTTGCGGAGTGCATCCAATTGCTGGGCAGGGCTTTAATTTGGCAATTAGCAATTTAAAACTGTTACTTAAATTATTACAAACACAAATTACAGCAGGCTTGCCACTTAACCAAAATCAATTTTTACAAAATTTTGCTTTGCAAGCTAAAAAACAAAGTGTTGCAATGCTATTTGCCACCGATGTTTTAGATAATTTATTTAAAAACAATTCTCAATCGCTTGGCATAGCAAGAAAAGTTGGTTTATTTACAATTAATCACTGCAAAATCATCAAAAATTTTTTTATTGCTAAAGCAGGCGGAAAATAATACCATTTCAACTTTAAAATTAATCAATCTAACAAAATATTTTTGAGATAAAAACTTTAAAAAACGAAAGCTGTATATCCATACAGCTTGAGG
>JAUMFK010000085.1:0-1509 GCA_032119875.1 Rickettsiales bacterium | reverse complement strand
AGAGAGCTATTGTGCGAAGATGGTGTGATTTTTGTAAGCATCGATGATAACGAAGTGCATCATTTAAGGCAAATAATGAATGAAATTTTTGGCGAGGAGGAGTTTGTGGCGAGTTTTATATGGTTATAGGGTATGGAAGGTGGGAATGATTCATCTTCAATGAGACCTCATCACGATTATATTTTAATGTATGCTAAAAATATTGATAATTTTAGAATTAATTTGGATGATAAAGATTTATCAAGACATATATCAAAAATTTCAGAAGCTAATTTAGTTGATGGTATTGTTGATGAAGAAAATGAAGGTGAATTATTTCAGTTAGTCAATTTAAGTAAACAGAAAGATTATCATGTTAAAATAAAATTAAAAAATGGCGAGATAATTGAGTGGCAATCATATGCTCCTCAATCAACAATAGATAAATGGATTAAAATTGGAAAAATTTTTGTTGGAAAAACTAAAGTACCTTATGTAAAATCATATTTAAAAGATGAATTAGAGGGAAAAAAACCTTCTAATATTATAGAACAAATACACGGTACAACAAAAGCTGGTTCGATAGAAATAAGAGAAATATTTGGTAATCGTGAAATTTTTTCATATCCCAAGCCAGTCTCCCTAATAAAACGTATTCTCCAAATCTCCACCGCGCCGGGCGACATAATTCTTGATTTCTTCGCAGGCAGTGGCACCACGGGGCAGGCAGTTATGGAATTAAACCAAGAAGAAACTGATAAACAAGCAAAAGATGGGCTTTTGGCAGAAAAGGAAGCGGTTGTTGGCGGGCGAAAGTTTATTTTAGTGCAACTGCCCGAAAAAATTGACCACAAAAAAGAGGCTTTCAAGGCAGGTTATAAATATATTTCCGACATTACAATCGAGCGAGTTCGGCGTGCTGGCGAAAAATATAAATCGGTTGATAATGGTTTTAAAGTTTTGCAATTGACCGAATCGATAATAAATCGCAAATTTATGAATACAATTAATGCCACAAAAGAAGAAATTTTTGCCGAAATTGCATGTAGCTATGGCTATGGCCTGAACTATCAATGTCGTGATTTGCATAATTTAGGTAAAGGCATAACCTACCTTAAAGGCAACAATCGCCAAGCCCTAATTATTTTGGGCGAAGAGCAAATGAACAACCAAACTCTTGCAGAAATTATTTTATATTCTGATAACTTAAAAGAATGCCAAATTTTTGCACAAGATTCCTGCTTAAATGTTGAGATAATCCACAATTTATACCAACATTTTGAGCAAAAGAGAGTTGTTATTGTGTAGCCGATATTTTGTTGTTCATAAAATTTTTGCTTGTATTTTGCCAAATATCTAAATTATAATCATCTTTTTTTTAAAATGCAAAAAGTAAAAAATAAAATTTTATGACAAACGCAACAGATTTAAAATTTTTCACCAACTCTAGCAATGATTCTTTATCAAGCAGGCTAGCAAAATTGATGCAAGATGCCCAAACATTTGATGTTTTGGTGGGTTATTTTTATA
>JAUMFK010000084.1:0-19277 GCA_032119875.1 Rickettsiales bacterium | reverse complement strand
TCTGGTGCATCAATAAGATATGCTCGCCAACCTGTATTGAAAGGAAACCCTTTTTTCAATCCTTTTACTTGTTGTGCCGCAACTAGTGTAGGAGAATCAAATGAAATAAACCTTGCCCCACAAAAAGAACAACAACCAACCCCATCTCCACAGATACCAGAAGGGGAAGATATTAGTTTTCTTCGAACAAAATCAAATGTTTCTTATTTATAAATTTCGTCCTTTATAATTTACGATTATACCAAATACTATAATGATATTTGGTATAATACCATTTCAACTTAACATACATTGTTAGATTGATTAATTTTAAATTTAAAATCCAACAGTGCCATAAATAACATGCCAAAAAAAATTTGATAAAATAACTTGTTTTTTATTTAATTAATAATAGCATTTCTACTAATTAAAATCATAACAAAATATTTTTATTTTATGTCGCAAGCCACAATTCAAGATATACTCTCACTTACCGATTCTATCAAAAAAAACTCCGATCTACTTATTTCAAAAGTTATTGCTCTTGAATCTATGTCGGCTCAATATGGGCAAAATGCTTTCATTTTTTCTTTTTCTTTATTTGTGCTTTCTTGCTTTATTGGTTATTTCGTTGTCTGGAAAGTAACTCCTGCCTTACATACCGCTCTTATGTCGGTCACTAATGCCATTTCTGGGGTAATTATTATTGGTGCTATGGTTGCTCTTGGTAATTGTAAAGAAATAAATTCAATTGCAATTATCAGCTTTTTTGCCATTGTTATTTCATCAATCAATATTTTTGGTGGCTTTTTAGTTACTCATAAAATGCTTAATATGTTTAAAAAATAAATGATAAACATTCTTGATATCAAACAATTTTTATTTGATAAAAAAATTGATTTTTTAATAATAAATAACACCAACCAATTTTTTAGCGAATATCTACCTGAAAAACAACAATTTATCAAATACCTCACTGGTTTTACTGGCTCAAATGCCACATTAATTTTTGGTAAAGAAAAAAATTATTTTTTTACCGACGGTCGATATTTATTACAAGCAAAATATCAACTTATTCCTGCAATATCTCATATTATCAACACCGCCGAAACATCAGTTTTTTCTTGGCTTAACAACAACATAACATCAACACAAAAAATTGCCTTTATTGATAACCTAATAAATGTTTCTGATTGGCAAAAATACAACGAAATAACTAATAACATAATTTTAATTAATCCACTTGATATTGATCCTCTACAATATTTTTGGTCTAATCACGAAGTTTCCACATCTTTTATTTGCCCAGACGAAATCTGCGGTTTAAGTTCTTTTGAAAAAAGACAACAAATAACTTCTGGCAATCCAAATAAAACTTTTCTACTCACTAATTCTGAAAACATTTGCTGGCTACTAAATTTAAGAGGAAAAGATCTCCTACATACCCCCATTTTTTTCTCTGTAGCAATTTTACATCCAAACAATAAAATAACTCTTTTTGCTAATCTTGAAAATACTAAACATCTTAATTTAGCTAAAAATTTTATCGAATTGTTTTCTTTTGATGAAATAGAAAATTTTTTTTCTAATTTTCATCCTATCAAAAATCAAATCTATACCGATTTTAGCACCACTAATTGTTATCTTTACAATATTTTATTAAGCAATAATTTTTCTATTCATAAACAAACCTGCCCTATCACAAAACAAAAATCAATAAAAAATCTCCGAGAAATAGCAGGAGCTTATCAATCGGCAAGGCTAGATAGTATTGCTTTAATAAAGTTTTTTTATTGGCTACAATATCAAAATAAAGCCAAAAATTTTAATACCGAGTCAAAAGCTCAACAACACCTCGAATTTTTACGTCGACAATCTCCTGATTTTTTTTACGAAAGTTTTAACACAATTTCTGCCATGGCAAGCAACGGGGCGATAATTCATTATCAATGCACTCCTAACTCCGATTTAGTAATTAATTCTAATTCTCTCTTTTTAATCGATTCTGGTGCTCAATATTTAGGAAACGATTTTTATGGAACAACCGACATCACCAGAACTATAGCCATTGGAAAACCAACCCCAGAAATGATTCTGCATTACACATTAGTATTAAAAGGGCATTTAGCCATTGCTAGAGCAAAATTTCCAAAAGGCACCAAAGGTTATCAACTAGATAGCCTAGCTAGGCAATATTTATGGCAATTTGGGCTTGATTATGCTCATTCTACTGGGCATGGTGTTGGTAGTTTTTTAGGTGTTCACGAAGATGGTTGTGGCATTGGCAAAAATAATCAAAATGTTTTACTACCAAATATGATACTTTCTAACGAACCCGGAGTTTATTTGCCAGATAGATACGGTATCAGGCTTGAAAACTTGCTACTAGTTAAAGAATATAATCAAAATTTTTTATGCTTTGAAACCTTATCTTTAGCACCTTTTGATTATAATTTGGTTGACAGCAAAATGCTTAGTTATCCAGAAAAAAAATGGCTCAAAGAATATCATCAAAACATTTGGCAACAAACCTCAAATCATTTAAACGAAGCAGAACAAAATTTTTTACTCGATTCTGTTAATAAATTTTCTTTTGACATTTAATAAAATATTAAAATAATTATACTAATCACAAATCATTTAAAATTATGCCAAAATTAATAAAATCGTCTTTTTTACTTTTTATTTTATCAATAATTTCTATTACTTCTATGTTTTTTTTATTTGGCTGTTCCTCACAAAATATCGAGATTTATAAAAATAATTCTCCAAAATTTGATGTTAGAAAATATTTTAACGGCAACCTTGAAGCTTATGGTATTTTACAAAATTGGCAAGGTAAAGTAATTCGAACTTTTAGTGTAAAAATGCATGCTTCTTGGCAAGAAAATCAAGGCATTTTACAAGAATATTTTTTATTTAACGATGGCGAAAAACAAGAAAGAACTTGGCAACTTACCATGCAAAACGATAACAGCTTTACCGCCACCGCTTCTGATGTAGTAAACACAGCTCAAGGCAAACAATATGGCAATGCCGTAAAAATGGATTATGTCTTGGCAATACCATTTGGCAATAAAACCTATAATTTTACCATCAAAGATTGGTTATTTTTAATCGATGAAAATTCTTTGGTTAATGTTTCAACCATTACTAAATTTGGCATTCCAGTTGCTAAATTAAGTATTGGCTTTAGAAAGTTATAATTCTATGAAAAAACTTTTATTGATATTGCTTTTATTGTTTTCTTGCAAAAACCATAACTATTCTACCGATAATTGGCGAGGAGAAGGCTTTATTGGTAATAAAAAAAATAGTCAATTAGTTACTGCTCACAAATATATAATAGCAACTTCCGAAGAATTAGCTTCGCAAGTTGGGGCAGAAATTTTAAAAAATGGTGGCAATGCCATTGATGCTGCAATTGCTTCACAAATGGTTCTAAATGTTATCGAACCCCAAAGCTCCGGAATTGGCGGCGGTTTATTTTTACTTTATCATCATCACAAAACCAAAGAAAATATTTATTTTAACGGCAGAGAAACTTCACCAAATAAATCTTTTGATAAAATGTTTCTAAACAATAAAGGTGAAGCAATGCCTCTTCATTCGGCTTTAGGTGGTTTATCTGTTGGCACTCCTGGCGCTTTATCTGCTCTTTATTTGGCTCATCAAAAATATGGCAAATTACCTTGGAAAAAGCTTTTTGCACCTGCAATTAAGTTATCAAAAAATGGTTATCCACTCACTGATAAAACAGTAGCTAATTTAGAAAAATATCCTCACCTTAAACAATTTGCCGATATGGCAATTTATTACGATAATCAAAACAACCCTAAACAGGTTGGCACAATTATTAAAAATCCAGCTTTAGCTAAAACCCTAACCATAATTGCAAATCAAGGCATAAAACCTTTTTATCAAGGTGAAATTGCCAAAAAAATTATTCATAAAGTGCAAAATTCTGTCATCAACCCTGGTTTATTAGAGCTTTCAGATCTGGCAAATTATAAACCCACAATTGGTAAATTACTTTGCTCAACTTATCGCTCTTACAAAATATGCACAATGCCACCAAGCTCTAGTGGTATTACAGTTTTACAAACCCTAGGAATTCTTGAAAACTTTGATCTAAAAAAATATCAACCAAATTCTGCTTCGGCAATTCATTTAATTGCTGAAGCAACAAAACTAGCCTATGCCGATAGAAATCAATATATCTACGATTCTATTTCAGTGCCAACCACTCAAATGCTCGATAAAAAATACTTAACCCAAAGAGCTTCTTTAATTAATCTAGAAAAATCTCAACAACAATTTGCCTATGGAGTATTCGATAAAACCCCCATTAAAACAATAGGAATAAACATTGATAAACCTTCCACCACCCACATAGTTATACTCGATAAACATAAAAATGCCGTTTCCATGACTAGCTCTATTGAATATGTTTTTGGTTCAGGAATTATGGCAGAAGGCTTTTTTCTTAATAATCAACTCACTGATTTTTCAATGATGCCAGTCGATAAAAAAGGCAATTTAGTGGCAAACAGAATATTGCCAAACCATCGCCCACGAAGCTCAATGTCGCCTGTTTTTGTTTTTGATGATAAAAATAGATTAATCATGGCAACTGGCTCTCCTAATGGCCCAAGAATTATTCAGCATGTGCTAAAGGTTTTAATTGCTGTTCTTGATTGGCAATTAAACATAGAGCAAGCTATTTCTTTACCAAATTTTATTGCCCTTAATTCAAAACTCGAGCTAGAAAAAGATACCGAAATAGTTAATTTATCTAAACAACTAAATAAACTTGGTCATCACACAGAAATAACCACAATACCTAGCGGTTTGCAAACTTTTTATATTGATTATAACACAAATCAAATTTATGGATCTGCCGATTACCGACGCAACGGCTTTACTATTGGCGAATAATACCATTTCTATCTTTAAATATATTTATCTTTATATATTTAAAGATAGAAAATGTTCTAAACAATATTTGCAAAAATTAACGAACACCAATAATTTTATGAGTTTGCAAAGATAAAATATAGCCATATTCATTGCAAATATTGAGTGCTAATTTTAAATTCTTCGAATTTTTCTGTGTGCAGTTTTCATCGATAGGTTGCACATAAACAGGAATATCAAAACTAAATAAATCGTAAAAAATTTTTTGATAACCTAAAAAATTTTCAGACACCACAAACTTAAAAGCAGAAATAGAATTTTTCCACCAAGATTGTATAGAAAGTGGCTGATTTTGATTATTTTTAGGAGAGCAAATAATTTTCACTTCATTAGGCAATTGGCGATAAAAAGTGCCATTAGTTTCTATTTGCACCAAAAAACCATTACTAATTAATTTTTGACATAATAATTCGATAGGTTGCAACATTGGTTCGCCACCTGTAATCACAACTAATTTACGAATTTTTTGTTGACGCTCATTGCAAGAAAATTGCTGTATTTCTTCTATAATTTTTTCAATATTCATTGATTGATAATTATCGAATTCGGTATCGCAAAATAAACATTGCAAATTGCAACCACCTAATCGCAAAAAAACCGCAGGCCAACCAACAAACAACCCTTCGCCTTGAATAGTAGGAAAAATTTCTTGAACATCTAAAAAGTTTGGGTTATTATGTGGCTTATAAACTTTATTTTTACCGAACATTATTTATTTTTTAACTATTTTTTTATTACTATCTTCGTTATATTCTTGTTTATTCAAATCATTTTCTAAAAAATATTCAATGGCTTTTCTAATGAAATAGCTTTTTGATCTTTCATATTTTTCACATAAAGCTTGTAAAGAATCTAGAAGACCATTTGGTATTTGAGCGGAGATTGTAACCAATTTTTTTTCCATAAAACATTATTAAAAAGTTATATTATTATTTAAAAAGATTAAAATTATTTTAATCAATATTAATAATAAATGATTAATATTAAAACAGCAATCACTATTTTAATTATTTTTTTTATCATTTTTCTTGTGTAAAACAGTAACATTATCTTCTTCTTGCATAAATTCTAATAGATGTTCTAGAGCTTTTCTAACAAAATAACTTTTAGGTCTTTCTTGCATTTGACAAAATTTTTCAAGTAACTCTGCCAAACGAAGTGGAATTTGAGCGGAAATAGTAACATATTTTGCAGTAGTATCTTCTTTCATATAATTTTATATTGATTTAATATTATTAATTGTGTTATTTTATATTGTGTTATTTTATATTGAAAACTATACTAAATTCAATCTGTAAATGGCACTGTTAAATTCCAAATTTGTTTTAATTTTAGTTATTTTTAGCCTCATATTAAACAATCGTGTTGTTTGCCGTTAGCACAACTGAAATTTATATCATACTAAAAATAGCTGAAATTTATACCAAAAATGGCCACTAAAATATAATTTAAGATACAACAGTGCCATTATATATTTAAAAATTGTAAATAGTCTTGTAAAAACTCTGTGATATTTCAAATAACTTAAAATATCTCGCTATGCCAAATCATAAAGATTTATCATAGCTTTGGCAAAGTAAAAACAATACAAAATTCAATAACATAAAAAAATTTTAAATTACTTTTTTTAAAAAAGTAATTTTTTTTTCAATACAAAATAAAATTTATAAAAGTGTATCATGATAAGAAAAATAACATTTTAAGTTTATCTAAAAACAATCTCAATCAACTTGTTTCACAATTAAATATCGAAAAATTCCGTGCAAAACAAATTTGGCAATGGCTTTATCAAAAAGGTGAAACTTCTTTTTTTAAAATGTCAAATCTAAATTTAAAAACTCAACAAATATTAGATGAAAAATTTATAATTTACCGACCACAAATAAAAAATATCACACAATCACAAGATGGCACTTGCAAATGGTTGGTAAGCTTTAGCGATTGCAAAGAGGTAGAAACAGTTTTTATTCCTGAAAAAAACAGGGCAACTCTTTGCATATCTTCACAAGTTGGTTGCACTTTATCTTGCAAATTTTGCTATACTGGCACTCAAACTTTGGTTCGAAATCTTCATTTTCATGAAATAATTACACAAATTTTAATTGCCAAAGATTATTTACAAGATTGGGGTAAAAATATAATAACTCACATTGTTTTTATGGGCATGGGAGAGCCATTTTTTAACTATGAAGAGGTAAAAAAGGCAGTAGAAATTCTTAATAATGAAAATGGTTTAAATTTTTCACTAAATAAAATAACCATCTCTACTTCTGGATTATCGCCTGAAATAATAAAATCAGCTACCGAATTAAAAACTAATCTTGCTATTTCATTGCATGCCACCAATGATTTATTAAGAAATGAAATTATGGCTATCAATAAAAAATATAATTTACAAAATTTAATGCAAGCTTGCCAAATCTATCAAAATCTTAATCCAAAACAAAAAATCACCTTTGAATATACTTTATTAAAAGATGTAAACGATCAGCAACAACAAGCATCGGAACTGGTAAAAATGATTAAGAAATACAATTTAAATGCAAAAGTTAATTTAATTCCTTTTAATGTTTGGCAAGGAACAATTTATAAACCAAGCTCAATTGCAACTATCAAAGAATTTCAACAAACTTTAAAAAAACAAGGCATAATTGCAACAATTCGCAAAACGAGAGGAGATGAAGTTTTAGCGGCTTGCGGGCAATTAAAATCTGAATCAATCAGACTAAAAACAACAATAACATAATATTAATAGTTTGCACCAAATAAGGTAGACTAATATTTTTAAAATCATCATGCAAACTATGTTTTTTGATTACCATTATAACCGAAAAATCTTGTATTTTTTTTTCGAACAATAAAAAATCTTTATTTTTAAAAAAAGAAAAAATAATTTGCCATTGAGTAGTGGCAAAATCAAGTTTATTTTCGATATTTTCATTAATAATATTTTCTAAATTAGCATCAGAAGAGATTAAAATATTATTTTGAAACAACACCGCAAATTCTTTATCAATAATTTGTGATTCTGATAATTTTTTTAGTAATTCTTTGACCTGCACAGATAATAAAGAAGTGCCGATTATGTATCCTTTTTCGCTAATTAATGCAAGAGAAACAGGTAAAATATTTTCGCCACTCATTGCCCCAACTACCGACGAAGAGAAGAGTATTTTATTGCTATTTTTATGAAGATTTTCTAAATATTTTCGTGAAGATAAATCAATTGGTTTGGTAATTTTTCCAGAACTGCTCGCTAAAAGATGATTATCGTTTCCTACCCAATATAAAACAGTAAATAAAGACAAATCGTTATTTTTTATTTGACCTAGTTTTGAAGTTTCAGATAATATTAAAGATATTTCTTCTGGTTTATAAATTTTCTTTTGGAGAATATCTTGATTTATTTTGGTAAGAGTAAATTTTGCATAGTCATTGATGCTGATAAATTCTTGCAAAATATTGTTTGCAAGACGGTTATATTCAGCTAACTTGATATCAAAAAAGTTTTTTGTAGAAAAAATAAAGCAGTAAAAATTAACAATAAAAATAATGATAATTAATAATAATATTGATTTTTTCTTTGGTAACATTTTTGTAGATTAATTAATTATCTCCATAATTATTATTAATAAAATCAATAACTAATTGATATTCTTGTTTTATTTTTACTAAAATATCTTGTTTTTTTTCAAGATTAGATTCGGAATTTTTTTGAGCTAATTCAAAGATTTTTGCTAAATCAAAAGCCCCAATAGATCCACAAGCTCCTTTTAAAGCATGAGAAGCCATGTACCATAAATTATTATCATTAGTTTTTGAAGCTGTTTCTAATTTTTTAATATTAAAATCGGCATTTTCAATAAATATTTGAAATAATTCTTTTTCAAATTCGCGATCGTATTCAATAATTTTTCTCAGAACTTCTGTGTCAATAACTATTTTTTTATCACTCATAAACAATATTCTCCTGTTTATTGTTAATAATTGCAATTAGGGATGGGTTTAATTTTATTTGTTTTAATTTAAAATTGTATTCGTTAATTTCTAATTCGAGGCTTTTTCTACCAACCTGAATTTGTATATCACCACCGTTATCAACAAAAGAATCGCAACTAGAAAGAGTAAGAATGTTATTGTCGATAAAATTGTTGTTTAAAAATTTAAAAGTTTTCATTTTATTGCAAGCAACATAAACAATAGAACATACTTTTAGCATATTATCTTTTTTTACACTTTCAAAATCACGTATACTTTTGACATCGAGTAAGATTTGATTGAGATCGTTTTTTTCCATAAAATCAATTAAGTTATCACTACCTAAATAACAGAAAAGATCATTATCTAAATAACGATCAGAGGTTTTTAAAGTTTTAGTAGTGCTATAAATATAAGAAGTAAGTTTATATTTTAAATAATCTAGTTCTTGCTGATTATTTATCGCAAAGCAACTATTAATTGTAAAGAAATATAAAATAAACGCAAGAAATATTGTTTTTATTTTTGAAAAATCAGACATAAAAGCAAAAATAATACATACTGGCACTGTTGCATCCCAAATTTGTTTTAATTTTTTGCCATTCTTGAGGGGAGATTTTAGTTATTTTTAGGCCCATATTAAACATATTAGGATAAAAATAAGTAAAATTTATACCAAAAATGGTAAAAAATTAAAACAAATTTGGGATGCAACAGTGCCATACTTATAATAAAAGAATAAAAAAAGAAGTTAATAATATGAGATGTTTTTTTATTACCAAGAAAAGTGTACATTTTAAATATTTATTATTTAATATTGCCAAGAAACTTTCATAAAATAAGATCTGCCTATATATGTATTGTTGTTATATAAAGAACTCTTAAATTCTTTATGTTTAGTATTGAAAATATTTTGCAAACCAAAGCTTAAATCAAGATTAGCAGAAGGTAAATAGCCAATTCTGGCATCGTATCGCCAATAAGAAGGTATGCCTTTTTTATTTGCTCCATTAATATTTGGTAATTCATCAACAAAAAATAAGAAGTTATCAAACTCAATATTGTTGGTAATATTATAAAAAGATTTTAGTTTTATTTGTTGCCTTGGCGAAGAACCTTGATTAACAAATAAAGAATCACTTCTGCCAAAAGCAGTATCTAACTCGGTAGAATCTTGATTGTATTTTAGCTTCATCTTTAAATAATCGTATGATATTTCAGTTCTTAATTTGTGGTTATATTTATACTTTACAACACTTTCAAAGCCAAAAACATTTCCCTTGCCTTTATTTTCAAAAAATACATGATTACCATTGATTTCATTAGTGCGTAAATTTTGATACTGATTAAAAAATACAGCATTATCAAAACTAAAATTATTATCAAATTTTATTCTCTGACCAAACTCATAAGAAGAAAGTTTTTCTACCTTAAAATTTTTACTACCTTGCAGATTAAAATCAATAGCATTTAAATCGAATTCTCCTCTTGTAGGTGTTCGAACAGATTTTGACCAAGAAGCCCAAATGGTTTGATTTTGACTAGGATAATAAGCAAATTTAATATTTGGTTGGTATTGAAAATTATTAACAAAAGCATTTTTTTCGGTTTTTATACCTGCGGTTATGTTGGATTTATCGTTAAAAATGAATTTATTTTGAATAAAGCCAGAAAGAATTTTATTATTACGGTAACTTGGAAAATATTGCAATTTAACACCTACATTATTAACATTATTCATTATTTGTCGATAGCCTAAACCCCATATGAATTCGTTGTTTTTATTGAAATTATAAAAATGTTGTAAGTCAAAATTTATTACCTTATCACGTATTTGCAACATATGATAATTATTATAATCGATATAGCTATTTACCAAAACATAAGATTTATCATTGATATTGTGAGTTATGTTTGCTATAATATGACCACTATCATCTTTTTTATTATTATTTAAATTGTTGATAGTAAAGTAATTAGCAGTATTTGTTTTGCTAAAATCTCCAAAAATTGATAATTTATTAGCTTTATCTAAAAAAGAATTATTATCGTAACGAAAACCAAATTGATTTTGTTTAATATAATCTTGGTTATTAAAAGAATCTTTTACTCTATCTAAACCATTTCTGTTAGAATTTTTAAAATAAAAACGATAACTCTGATCTTTTTTAAGTTTATCGCCATATCTTATTTCGGTAATTGATTTATTATAATTGCCAATATTTTGAGATAAATACAAACCTTTAGTATCTTGAGATTTTTTTGTAATAATATTAACAACTCCGTTTACCGAATTCGAACCCCATAAAGCACCACCAGAACCCCTGATTACTTCTATTTTTTCGATATCTTCTAAAACATAATCATGTTTATCCCAAAAAACACCAGAAAATAAAGTGGAATAAATAATTCGACCATCAATCATGACTAATAATTTATTAGAAAACTGACGATTAAAGCCTCGCACAGTAATAGCATAGCTATGACCGTTAATTCTGGCTACTTGCACCCCTGGTATTAATCTTAATATTTCTGGAATAGAAGTTGCTCCAGATCTTCTTATTTCTTCAGAAGATAATTGATAAATTGCCGAGCTAGAATCAAAAGAATTTTCTTGCTTTTTATTGAGCGAAAAAAAAGTTGGATCGATATCTTTTTTTTCTAAAATATCTTTTGCATAAACCATAGTAGAGCAAAAAATAAGTAATAAAAAGGCAGATAATTTAAAAAAATTTAACATAACCAATATAATTTTGACATAAAGAATTTTTATTTCTAGAAGGATATTTATCACTTTCAAACCAAAGATATTGCATAGAAATATAAGTTTTTACATTTAAAGAAGAAAAAATTTTTTTATAGAATCTGGATCGAACAATTTCGGTAGCCCAAAAACAATAATTAACTTTATTTTGCAGTTCTTTAATAAATTTAGCAAACATATTTTGAAGAATTATTGTGCTATATAAGCGATAATTATTATCGATAACCAAGTTAGATAATTCGGATATTTGTAAGTTTTTGCGCAGATCAATTGTTGGCAAGAATTTTTCATATAAAAAATCGGTATTAGAAATTTCTTGCGATAAAATACTAGAACTTTTACCTTCTGTTATTTGAGAATATAAAAATTTACAACCAGCAATAACTTTTTGATTATCGTTTATAACCAATAAAAAATCTGCCTCATCATCAAGAAAATTTAACTCATTAATTTTTAATTCTTTTTGCATAATATTATTTCTTAACATTAAAAACTGATTGATAAAATAATTGTTTTTACTGAAAATAATTTGCAAACCCAAATTTAATAAGTTATCTTCTAAATTTTGATTTAGTATATGATGTTCTAAATATATTTTCATAAATTTTTTTCATAAAAAACCACAATTGTAATGACAAATAAATATTTACCAAGTAATTTTTCATAAAATTCAACAAAATTTCTATATCACAATGGAATCGGTCAATAATATCATAAATAACAGAAATGTAAAACAATCTTACAAGATATTTTCTTCGCAAATTATTTTTTTACTCACCACCTGGACAATCCTTACAATAATTACCACTCATTCTTTTTATCGCTTTAATCTTAATAAAGAAATAAAATTTACTTCTCAAAGTATCGAAAGAACAACTACTGCAATTTTTCATGGCATTGAAAATGAATTAAATATTTTAGGAGATCAGTTAGTAAAACTAAATTTAAGCAGTAAAGACTTACCCATTATTAATAAAATTATTAAAAAATCAGAGAATCTTCAATATTTTTCTTTGTATAATTCTTATAACACTGTAAATTTTATCGATCTAAATTTCAACGATGAAAATAATGTTTTAATAGATTCTTTTGGTATTCTAAAAAAACCCAAACCTATTAATAAAAATTTTCCCTTAAAAGATTTATCACTAGGTGGTTGGTCTTTAAAATTTGGCGATCTTTTTATAGCCGAAGATAAAATTGGTCAATTTAATTTATTGCCGATTGCATTAAGAATAGAAAAACCTAATCTTGATTTAGTAGGAATTCTTACAGCAAAAATACCATTAGAAAATATACAACAACAAATAGATTTTGCTATTAAAGATAGTAAAATATGCTATTTGGTGCTTGATAATAATTTAGATATTGTGGCAAAATCTAATGACATAAAAGATTTAATAAACTATAAAACATTACTATCCAACAATATTTTATTAAAATCAACAATAAAAAACAGAGGTATAATTTATAATGCAAATGTCTATAATCTAAAAATTGACAATTGTTATTTTAAATTATTGCGAAAATCAAAAGAATATAAATTTATTGTATTAAGTGGCTATAATGAAAAAATTTCTTTTATAGAATTATCTGTAAATATTTTAAAAAACAGCTTTCAATCTTTAATTGCTTCTTTGCTTTGCATATTATTAATTTATCTTTTTTATCGAGATAAAATCATTCCTTTTTTTGAAGAACTGGTTATTTCTAAAGAGCTTGCCGATTCTGCAAGTTCGGCAAAAAGTAAGTTTTTATCAAACATGACTCACGAAATCAGAACTCCAATTAATGGCATCATAGGTATTACAAATATTTTAAAAGAATCAACAAATTTAAAAAAAGAAGACTTTAATAATATCAATACCATCAATCATTCTGCTCAATCTTTAATGCTTATAGTTAATGAAATTCTTGATTTTTCTAAAATTGGAGCAGAAAAAATTATTATCAATAATAAACCGCTTCTTTTAAGAAACTTAATTGATGAAATAGGCAACATCATGGTTGGCAATATTGAAGACAAAAAAATTGAAATAATTACACATGTTAACAACGATATTCCTAATTATATATTGGCAGATGTATATCGATTAAGGCAAATTCTGATTAATTTAGTTAATAATGCTATCAAATTTACTAAATGGGGCTATGTTATTTTAGAAATATCTAGTTATCAAAAAAAAGAAGTTACTCATCTAAAATTTAGTGTAAGAGATACTGGCATAGGAATTCCTTCAGATAAAATAAATAATTTATTTCAACCATTTACTCAACTTGATATGTCGAGTTCTAAAAAATATACTGGCACAGGCTTGGGTTTATCTATTTGCAAAGAATTAATAGAGCTAATGAATGGCGAAATATCGGTAACAAAAAATCAAGACTGCGGATCGGAATTTTTCTTTCATATACCGCTAATTAAAGATGATAAACTAGAAAGTAGTTTTGAAAAAATCTCTGTTGAAAAAATTATAGACAAAAAAATTCTGATTATCGATATAAGCGATATTTCTTTCAAATATTTACAAAAAAAACTACAAGCTCTGCCAGTTTTATTTGAAAGGCTAGATAACATTAAAATCAAAAATAATCAACAGTTATTTTTAGATATCAATGATTATAATCCAGATTTAATAATCATAAATTATGATAGAGATAATTTTTATCGAATTAAAAATTTCATTACTGCTTTTAAAAATAATAACGAATTTTATAAAATATCGGTTGTTTTATTAATTTACCAAGAAGATTACATTAAAGAAAAAGAATTATTACAAAATACTTTTACTAAAATTATCTTTAAACCACTAAAAAATGAAGAACTTATTTTATCAATTATATTAAGTTTTGATCCAAATTATTTAAAAAAAGATGCTGATTATTCTTTAAAAAACAGTAACGAAAAAATTCAAAAAGAAGTGTTGGTTTGCGAAGATAATGAAGTTAATTTAAAAATAACACTCTCGATTTTAAAAAAGTTTAATATCATTGCCGATTTCGCTAAAAACGGCAAAGAGGCTATAAACAAATTCACCTTAAAACAATATACCTTAATTTTTATGGACTGCATGATGCCAGTTTTAGATGGTTATGAGGCAACTAAAAAAATTCGAGAAATTGAAAAAATTAAAAATGAAAATAAAAATTATCAACCAGTTTTTATTGTTGCTACAACCGCTAATTATGGAACAGAAGAAAAAAACAAATGTTTGCAAGTTGGAATGAATGAAATGCTTTCTAAACCTTTCGGCTTGGAAGAGATACAAAAAATAATAGAAAATATTTAATGGCAATGTTGCATCCCAAATTAAAAAAACTATTGACGATAAAAATTTTTTGCAATAAAATTTAGTTCATTTTTTAAATTTTAATTAATCTTTATGACCATAGAAATTAAAACACCAGTTTTAGGCGAATCGGTAGCAGAGGCCTCAATTGCTAAAATACATAAGCAAGTTGGCTCTACTGTTGCGGCCGATGAAATTTTATTTGAACTTGAAACCGATAAAGTAACTCTTGAAGTTAACTCACCAAGCTCTGGCATAATTAGTGAAATTAAATTTAAAGAAGGCGATAATGTAAAAGTTGGCGATATTTTGGCTTTATTACAAGAAGGTTTGGCAAGCCAAACAACAAGCCCTAATTCTAAAACAAGCAGTGCAGATATTACAAATAATATTACAAATAATTCTACAAATCACACTCATCTTTCTCCTGCTCCGCAAAAACTTATTGCCGAAAATAATCTTGATTCACAAAAAATTGATGGCAATGGCAAAGATGGCCGCATAACCAAAGGCGATGTTTTACAAGTTTTGCAAAATCAAATCCAAAACACACAAAACACCACCAGCTCTACTCAAGCAATTTCTGGCAAACAAACAGAAAGAGTTAAAATGTCAAAGTTGCGTCAAAAAATCGCCGAAAGACTCAAAGAATCACAAAATACCGCAGCCATCCTTACTACTTTTAACGAGGTTGATATGTCTGCTATAATGGCTTTACGTAGCGAATACAAAGATATTTTTGAAAAAAAGCATTCAGCAAAATTGGGTTTTATGTCTTTTTTTGTTAAAGCTTGTATCGTTGCCTTAAAAGAAATTCCTGCTATCAATGCCGAAATAGATGGCACCGATATTATTTACAAAAACTTCTACGATATTGGGGTAGCGGTTGGTTCGCCACAAGGCTTGGTTGTGCCTGTGTTAAGAGATGCTGATAAACTAAATTTAGCTCAAATTGAAAAAGGCATTGCCCTACTTGGCACCAAAGCTAAAGATGGCAAACTTACCTTGCCAGATCTTGCTGGTGCAACTTTTACCATTTCAAATGGCGGAGTTTATGGTTCGCTTATGTCTACTCCTATCATTAATCCTCCGCAATCTGGTATTTTAGGCATGCATAAAATTCAAGACAGAGCAATGGTTATAAACGGCGAAATCAAAATACGCCCCATGATGTATCTTGCCCTTTCTTACGATCATCGCATTATTGATGGCAAAGAGGCAGTAACTTTCTTGGTTAGAATCAAAGAATTACTCGAAGATCCAAGAAGAATAGTTCTTGATATTTAAAAAAATTATGGCTATTTTTGCTCATCGTGGTTTAGTTAGTAAAAAAAATAACATTCCTGAAAATAGTTTAGCCAGCTTAAAAAATGCTCTTGATGCAGGTTTTGTGGCTATCGAATTTGATATTTGGTTTGTTAATCAACAATTAATTATTAGCCATGATGAGCCAAAAAACGGTCATCTTACACTTTTTAATTTTTTAGAATATTCTTTATTACATAGCAAACAACCTTTACTTTATTGGCTTGATTTTAAAAATGTTAATTCTAGCAATGCCCCAGAAATAGCCTTGCAAACTAAACATATTTTAGAAAAACTAAATATATCTCTTGATAATTGTTATTTTGCACCATTTATTACAAATTATCAATTAGTGCAGAAAATTTATTTAATTTGGCAAAATATTTTTCACAATTTTTCTTTTATGGCGGTTCTTGAAGAAGAAAAACAATTTTTAAAATGTCAACAATTTATTATCAAACACCAAATAAATTATTTATCAATTAATCATCACTTATTAACAAACCATTTTATTATGAATTCTTTAAAAAATCACTGCCCAAATATTAAATTATTTGCTTGGACTATTAAAAATTTAGAAACCTATTTCAATCTAAAGCAACAGCGAATAGAAAATTTTGCTAGCGATATTGTTTTAACAAATTTATAATATAATTTTTATCTAAAATTATAAATATAGCAAAAGCATCTGTAGCTCAACTGGATAGAGTATTGCTTTCCGAAGGCAAGGGTTGTGGGTTCGATTCCCGCCAGATGCACCACTTAACCTATTAATTTTATGCTTATACAACAAATAAATAACATTAAAAATCAATTTAACGAAGCTTTGCAAACCAAGCAAAACTTGTCTTCTCTCGAGCAAATACGTATTAATTTTTTAGGAAAAAAGGGGCTAATCACCAATATTTTTACTCAACTAAAAAACCTTACCGATGAGCAAAAAAAAGCAGTTGGTCAACAAATTAACGAAGTAAAAAATTACATCACCACTTCTCTTGAAAGCCTTAAAAATGAGTTTTTACAAGAACAAATCACTCAAAAATTAGCCACCGAAAAACTCGATCTTACCGCTCCAGCACTGCCAAAAAATATTGGTTTTATGCACCCTATAAGCAAAACTATTTTAGAAATCAAGCAAATCTTTCATAATCTTGGCTTTATATTTGCCGAAGGCCCCGAAATTGAAGATGATTTTCACAATTTCACCGCCCTAAATATGGCAGAAAATCATCCTGCAAGGCAAATGCAAGATACTTTTTACTTAACAAACTCACCTTTACTGCTACGCACTCACACTTCTAGCACTCAAATTCGCTATATGCAAAACAATCAACCGCCTTTTAAAATTTGTTCTTTGGGCAGAGTTTTTCGCCGAGATTCTGATCCTACTCACACTCCTATGTTTCATCAAATAGAGGGGTTTGTGGTTGATAAAAATATTAATATGGGGCATTTAAAGTGGGTTTTACAAACTTTTTTAGCAAGTTTTTTTAATACTAATAATTTGCAATTACGTTTTCGCCCTAGCTTTTTTCCGTTCACCGAACCTTCTGCCGAAGTTGATATTAACTATTCTTTGCAACAAGGCCGCATCAAGGCTGGCTTGGGCGATAAATTTATGGAGATTTTAGGTTGCGGTATGATTCATCCTAATGTTTTGCAAAACTGCGGCCATAATCCAAGCAACTTGCAAGGTTTTGCTTTTGGTATTGGCATTGAAAGATTAGCAATGCTAAAATATGGCATCACCGATTTAAGATGGCTTTTTGATAGCGATTTGCCATTTTTACAACACTACGGCTTTAAACTGCATCAAATTGGCTAAATTATGAGCAAAAAAACAGCATATTGTTGTCAATCTTGCGGGGCAATTTCTTTTAAATGGTCAGGAAAATGCCCAGAATGCCACGAGTGGAACAGCTTGGTTGAAGAATTTGCCGAAGGTGGCAACAGTTCGCATTTTAGTCATCAAAAAATTGCTCCAAGCAAAGAACAACAAAATTCTCCTGCCCTGCAATTGGTTAATTTACTTGGTGAAACTTATGATTTTCCAAGGCTACCTACCAACATACTCGAGCTCGATCGCACACTAGGTGGCGGTTTAGTAAAAGGCTCGGTGGTGCTAATTGGCGGTGATCCGGGCATTGGCAAATCTACCTTGCTATTGCAAACTGCAAATAGTTTGGCAAAAAATAACAATTGCATCATCTATATTTCTGGCGAAGAATCTATCGATCAAGTTCGGCTTCGTGCCAAAAGGCTAGAAGTTGAGGCTAACAACATTCAGCTTGCCTCTAACACTAATGTGGCAGAAATAACTTTGGGCATCAAAAAACAAATTGAAACACAAAAACAACCAATCGTGGTAATTATCGATTCTATTCAAACTATGTTTTTAGAGGGGCTATCTTCTGCCCCTGGCACCGTTTCGCAAGTTCGGGCGGCGGCCGGCGAATTAACCATTTTTGCCAAGCAAAATGCAGTTACTTTATTGATTGTAAGCCATGTTACCAAAGATGGGCAAATTGCTGGGCCAAAAGTTTTAGAACATATGGTTGATACCGTGCTGTATTTTGAGGGCGAAAAAGATTTACATTTTCGCATTTTAAGGGCGGTAAAAAATCGCTTTGGCCCTGCCAACGAAATTGGGGTTTTTGCCATGAACGAAATTGGCTTAACCGAAGTTTCTAATCCAAGCGAGCTATTTTTAAATTCTTACCAACATCAAACTAGTGGCACTACTGTTTTTGCAGGCATCGAAGGCACTAGGCCAATTTTAGCCGAAATTCAGGCTTTAGTTGCCCCTTCTTTTTTACCAACTCCCAGAAGAGCAGTGGTAGGGTGGGATCTCAACCGCCTAGCCATGATTATTGCCGTTTTAAACAGTCGATATGGCCTAAATTTGTTTGATAAAGAAGTTTATTTAAATGTGGTAGGCGGGCTAAAAATAATCGAAACCTCTGCCGATTTGGCGGTGGCCTGTG
>JAUMFK010000083.1:0-20989 GCA_032119875.1 Rickettsiales bacterium | reverse complement strand
GTATTTCCTTTAATGCTTGTTTAGATTTATTTATGAGCGATTTATTTAACTCTGGAATTGTTGCCATATTTATGAATAATTGATTAATAATAAATCAATGTTGATAATGTTTCTAGAACACAAGAAGCAACATCGCAAACAAGGTAGATATGAATAGAAATGATTAAATTTTTAGCTTTCTATATTGCAATATTAATAGCAAAGCTATACTCTGCCATAGTATGATAATATTTTTCGATGGCTTGTATTTTGCTGATGTTGGCTCGAGCTAGTTCTTGCTCTCTTAAATTTATTAAGAAAAAATCACTACCGCCTTGTTTAAATCGTTCTTTTTCGGCAGAAGCTAATTTTTGAGAAAGCTTAAACTCTTCTTCGGCATTATGATAAATTTCGGCTAAAATATTAAGATAACTACCTATTTGTTTGATTTCTACTTGAATTTTTTCAGCTAAAAGTTGCTGTTCATAATTTAAATATTTGATATTTGCCTCGGCTTTTGTTATTTGCCCTCTAGCATCACTTAATTGTAGGGGTAAATCAAAATTAAGCTTAACATTGTTGACAGTTTCTTTTCTGGTGACAGAGCCTTTGCCTAGATCTTTAGAGGTTTCAAGGTTAAGATCAAGGGTTGGTTGTAGTAAATTATTGGCCTGTTTTAAATAATTTTGTTCTTTATTTTGTTTGGTTTTTAAAATTTGTATTTCTGGACGAAATTTACTTGCTTGTTTGATATCTTGTTGTAAATTTTCTTCGGTAATGTGATCGAGTTTGATAGGTAGAGAGTCGGCGGGTAGAGTTTTTTCGGTAATTTCTTGTGGCTTACCATTTTCTTGCCGATAAAATAATGATAAATAAAAACAAGAATTTAAAAAATCTTGCTTGGCTTCAAGCATTGCATTTTTGCGGTTTAGAATGTTTCTTTTGTTTTCAATAACAATAATATTGGCAACATCGCCTTTTTGTAAACGAATATGTAGTTGTTTATCTCTTTCTAGGGCTAGTTGGTATAAATCTTGATAAATAATATAAATTTTGCCATATAAAAACCACTTCCAGTAGGCTTGTTTGGCATCTTTACTGATTTCGGCTTGCATTTTGGCTAGTTGCAGTTTGCTTTCTTGATTGTTTAATACAGCATTAGCAACTGCTAGACGATTTTTATCGAACATATTATTTTGTAAAAGAGAAACAGAAGCCCCAAAGCGATACTCACCGTTGCTATTGGTAGAAAATTTGCCATCATAAACAGGAAAATTGCCATAAGATTTGCGATAACCAGCATAAACCTTGCTACCTAAAAAAGCATTTTGTTTTTCGAGTAAAACATCAAAAGTTTTGCCATCATAAAAACCTTTAGTGGTATCTTGATATTGTTGCTTTAGCCTGATATCGAACAATCCTTTACTTTGTAAAATATCTCCCTCACTTTCGGCAACTTTTTCGTAGTAGGCAAGTATTTTAGGGTAATGTTTTAAAGCAGAATTAACCACAACTTCTGGCGAAATTGCTGGGCTGGCGATTGTTGAGTGAGTTGTAAAAAAAACTAATATCGCTAGTAAATAAAAGATTTTTAATGAATTTTTAAGCATAGATTTTTTTATGGGTTTTTGATTTTGTTGGTAATGTTTAAATCAAAATCAGCAGGAAAGCCGTTAATTTGTCTCCATATTTCGTAACCAATAGTAACTTTATTAAGCAAAATCCAACCATAAACTTTGGCTCCGTGCTTTAAAAAATGTGGATCAGGCCATTTATAACCATTTTCTGCCACCACAATTACTCGAAATTTACCATTGTCGGAAACCGAAGTATCAACTGCCGAAACAATGCCAGCAAAAGTGCCAACCGATAAAGTCGGCCAGCCAGAAAATTGCATTGCAGGCCAGCCTTCGAATTGTAATCTTACTTTTCGACCTTGTGAAATTAGCGGAATATCATTGCCATCAACATAAAGTTCGACTGCCATTTCTTGCAATTTTGGGGCAAAGGTGGCAATTTTATCGCCTGTTTTTACTGTGGTAGAATTGTTGCCTGCCAATACTTTTAAGATGGTGCCATCGCTTGGAGCAACAATAAGCTGACTCTCTTGCCTAGCTAGGCTAATTGAGGCTTCAAGCACTTCTGCTGAAGCATTTTCGGTGGCGGTGAGTAATTTTTTATATTCAATTTTCGCATCTTCATAATTTTTTTTCGAAGCCAAGCCTTGAGCAAAAAGTTGTTGTTGTCTGTTGTAATTTAGTTTAGAAGTTTCGGAAGCTATTTTGGCTAATTCGTATTTTCGTTCTTTGATGTTTTTATCGGCTTTTAGTTTGTCAATAATGAGCGGATCGTTATCAATGATTTCAACAAGTTTATCTCCTTGCTTAACAATATCGCCATCTTTTACAAACCATTTACTAATTCGACCATTAACTGTAGCATCGAGATTTTGAGTGCGACTATTAGGATTGGCGGCAATAACATATCCTAAACCTTTAACATTTTGTTGCCAAGGCAAGAGAGTGAGAACGGTAAAGAAAAATAAAAAAAATATTATTAAAATTTTTTTTAGAGCTAAAATTGGTTTAGGTAGTTTAATTTGTTGAAAAATAAGTTCTGGTTTATTCATATTGTTCTTCAAAATTGTTTAGATCGTTTATGCTATCAAATACGAAAACTTTTTCCATAGAAAAAAACAAATAGCTATCAAAGCCCACCATATGATCTCGGCGATTAGAAAAATATAAAATTGTTGCTTGATGATGTTTTGTAAGAAAGTTTAAAATGGTGTTGCGTATTTTTAGATTAAGCATATCTAAAACTTCGGTGATAATAATAATTTTTGGCTCATCAATTAAAACTTTGGCAACTTTTAGCAAGATTTTTTCAGATTCTGATAATGGCCAGCCAGAAGGTAAAATTGATAAAGATAAATCGCTATCGAATCTGTTTAATACATTTTTTAATTGAGTAATATCAAGCACTTCATGAACTTTTTTATTGTCAATAATGGGTTGATTAAAAGTAAGGTATTCGTAAATTGTGCCATCGATAAAGCTTTGATTATCGATTATAGCAATTTGATTGCGTAGTTTATTAAAATTAAGATCGGAGATGTTTTGCTGATTAAATTCAAGCGAACCATAAAGTGGTTTACGTAGACCTAAAATTAGTTCGATTAATAATTTATGTATTGAAAGATTTTCAGTAGAAATTAAATAGCTTTTGCCAGCTTCAAAATTAACATTAAATAAAAATTTTCTTTGAAAATAATTATCGACAACATTTTTAAAATCAATGTTGATTGGTTTGTTTTCAAGACATTTATTGCCTAAAATTTCTTTTGGCAAATGGTGTATTTGTGAAAGTTTTTCGCAAGCAGAAGCTAATTCGTAGATCGATTCTAGATCGCTACCGAGTTGTGAAATATTATAAAGAACTGCCGAAATAATTAATTCGGAAGCCACCAACTGCCCTAAAGAAAGCTGACCTTTTAACACTAAATAACCGCCCACAATAAGTAAAGCAGAAGTGGCAAAAGTATAGAGAATTAAAGTGAGAATAACCTGAAAAAATAAATAATAAAAATATTTTTTTCTTTCTTGCAAATATTGTTTTGTAATATTTTCGGTTTTGTGTAAAGCATATTCTTTGGCATTATCTGATTTAAACAATAAGTGATTTCTGGCGATATCTTCAAACCAAGAAGCCATATCATATTTTTTTTTGCTGGTGGCAAATTTAGCAATAAAACAATTTTTAGAAAAAAGTTGCCAAATAAAAAAAGTAGCAAAAAGAACTAATAAAGCAAATAACAATAAAACCCAATGATAAAATGCAACTAAAATTAAACCGATGATAGATTGTAAAATGTTGGCAAAAGTTTTAGTAAAAATTTTTGGCACAATTTTCTGCACATTAAAAACATCAAAAAATCGATTGATAAACTCGGTTTGATTAGATTTTTCAAAATCTTGGTGATTAACATTAACTAATTTTGTAACAATTTCAAAAGAGAAGCGAGCAAAAAACCTTCTTTGAAAAATTTCGGTGATATAAAATTGTAAAGCATTTAATACTGAAGAAAAAGTTACTACCAAAAATAAAATAAAACCTAAAACTAAAATTGGTTGTAAAAGAGCAGTAAAAGCAACAGAATTAATGAGAAGTTGCACAGAAATTGGCACTGCCAAGCTTAACAAACCAATAAAAATTGCATAAACTAAAATAGTTAGTAAAAAACTTTTTTCGTCTTGTAGAACCGTTTTAAATAGGCTTGAAACCTGATTTCGCTTAACTTGACTGGCAAATTTATGATAAAAGCTGTTGGTAGGCATATTTTTTTGATGTTTTTTTGATAGTTTTGATAATATTTTAAGATAGATTATTAAAAAAACAACTTTTTTTTCCGGTGTGGCATGCAGGGCCTTGTTGTTGAACAACTAAAAGTAGGCAATCAAAATCGCAATCAGCAGTAATAGAAACAATATTTTGATAACAACCAGAAGTATCGCCTTTTACCCATAAGTTTTGTCGTGAGCGAGAAAAATAAGTTGCCAAGCCCGTTGCAATTGTTTGTTTGAGGCTTTCTTGCGACATCCAAGCAAACATTACCACTTCTTTATCGGTTGCATTTTGCACAATTGCAGGAATTAAACCTTGTGAGTTAAATTTTAATTGAGAGATATTGCTTGAATTTATTTGATTAATTTGAGTTCCCATTGAAGTGAAATATTGAATTGTTGTTGTATTTTTTCTTGAGCTAACTTGCCTAAATCAAGCAAGTTTTGAGCTGTTGCTTGTTTAGTGTTAATTAAAAAATTACAATGCTTATCAGAAAAACAAGCATCGCCGATAAAATAACCTCTTAAACCTACTGCATCTATTAGTTGCCAAGCCTTATGATTTGGAGGATTTTTAAAAGTGCTACCACCAGTTTTGGCTATAATTGGTTGTGTTTGTTGCCTTTGTTGCTGAAAAATGCTAATTTTTTGAGATATTTCTTGCTCGTTACTTGGTTGGCAGGCAAAAACTGCCTCGATAAAAATATATTTTTTACCCAAAGTGTTGCCACGATAAACAAAACCAAAATCTTGGTTGGTTAGTTTATGCAAATTACCTTGATAATCAAGTGCGGTTGCTTCTAGTAAATATTGCGAAATTTCGCCGCCATAACAACCAGCATTCATAGCGATTGCACCGCCAATAGAACCAGGAATAGTGCTTAAAAATTCTAACCCCCCTAAACTATGTTTTTGACAATACATAGCAACATTTGCACATAAATTAGCTCCGCCAACTTTTAACATGTTTTGATGATGATTGATATAGCTAAATTCTTTACCTAGCTTAATTATCACTCCAGATGTTATGGCATTAACTATGATAACATTAGAGCCGGCACCAATTATTTGTATTGAAATATTGTTATCGACTTTACTTAAAAAATATTGCAAATCTGCAAGACTAGAGGGCTTAAATAAAACATCGGCAATAGCTGGCAAGCCAAACCAATTGATGATGGGAGCAGATTTGCGATAAGTTCCTGTTATTTTTGGTAAAGAATTAAGCATGATTATTTTTTTAGTCTTTTAAAACCAAGATCGAGATCTTCTTTTAGATCTTCGGTTGCTTCTAAACCAATGTTGATGCGTAAGCAAGTTTTGTCAGAATAAGCAAATTTAGTTGCAGTGCGAATTGAGGTGGCATCGAATGGTAAAATTAAAGATTCGTAACCGCCCCAAGAATAACCCATGCTAAAAAATTGTAGTTTATCAACCATTCTAGCTAATGCTTCGTTAGAATATTTTTTATCAAGCACAACTGAAAACAAGCCAGCGGCCCCAGTAAAATCTCGTTTCCAGAGAGTGTGATTAGCATCGCTTGGTAGGGCAGGGTAGAGAATTTTTTCTACTTCTGGTCTTTTGCTAAACCAATTTGCCATATCTAGTGCAGATTTAAAACAATGATCGATGCGCAGTTTAGCGGTTCTAAGGCCTCTTTGCACCATATAAGAACAATAAGGAGCCGCAGTTGCAGCCATATAGCGAAAAGCTTCATACATTATGCGAAAATGCTTTTCTTGCACTGTGATTGAGCCCATCATGATATCAGAATGACCGTTGATATATTTGGTAAGAGCCATAACCGAAACATCTACTAAATGCTCAAAAGGTTTAAAATAAATGCCACTAGCCCAAGAGTTATCGAGAATAGTGGTTATGTTGTGTTTTTTTGCTACTTGACAAATTGCCAAAACATCAGATATTTCAAAGGTTTGCGAACCGGGACTTTCTAAAAAAATAACTTTGGTATTTTCTTGTATTAAGCTAGAAATATCGGAGCCTATGTATGGATCAAAATAAGTAGTTTGAATGCCAAGTTTTTTTAAAAATTTATCGGCAAAACCTCGAGTTGGAGAATAAACGCTATCAACCATTAGCATATGATCGCCTTGCTTGAGAAAGGCAATGAGTGCTGTGTTGATGGCGGCCGCTCCAGAAGAAGTAACAAAAGTGTTGTAACCGCCTTCTAGTTCGGCAATTGCTTGCTCTAAAGCAAAATTAGTTTGAGTGCCGTATCTGCCATATTTTAACTCGTAAGGTTGCACAAGATCGTTGTTAGAATAACCTCTTTCTGCATAAAGCAAATCTTTTAAAGTAGGAAAAACAATTGTGGAACTTTGATAAATTGGCGGATTAACCATCCAGCCTTGTTCTTTTGGGTGTCTGCCTGCATGCACAATTTTTGTGGATTCGTGTAGTTTATGATTCATAGTTTTTTATAGTAAATCGCTTTATAAAGCCTTAAAGGCACTGTTGCATCTCAAATTAAAACAAATCTAGAATGCAACTTTGCCCTTAATTATAGCAAAAATATTTTGTAAAGCAACAAAAAACTCTTTGCATTTTTAATTTTTTATTGTAATATAAATTCTTTATTAAGAATTAAACAGTAATTTATTAATTTTTTGAATATTTATATGTCAAATGTATCGCCATCAGAAACATGTTATGACTATTTTGGTTCTTTTTTAACAAATTGCGGAGAATTGTTGAATAGAAAATATAAATTATACCGCTTAACAGAAAAAATAAATTCGAATGGTATATTTTTTATTGAGGAAAGCAAAATTGTTCATGTATTTGGTTTGGGAAGTAATGTTTTTGGAAATACATTATTTAATAATTTTTTAGATGATGAAAAAGTAACATCAGATAATATTGTTTCTTTTGTTGAATTAATTTGGTTAGCTTTTAACCCTGTTGATTTAAAAAATCAAGATCTTAATCCAGATTCTGTTCTAAATGCAATTGATTTAAATCAATTATACAAAAAATTAGAAGAAATAGAAAGTTTTAATTTTTATTCAGCTTCTACTTTTGGTATTGAAGGCATGAAAAGATTTGCAAGCAATACTGAATTATCTAAAAAAGTATTTGAAGAAGCTTTTCTAAAATTTAAAAAAGATAATCAAAATCCAGAATTGTTAAGAGATATTGTAGATAAAGTATTAGAAAAAGCTTGTTATCATAATTCTCCAGGAATACCTTTGCTTTCTTTCTTTAATTTTTTAGGTTTTAGTGCTAATATACAAGCTAAAGTTGCATTTGATTACTGTGGAATTAAAAAATCTGATTTTGTTAATATGATAGAATTAGGTTTAAAGAAAAATTTATTGCCATTTGCTTTGAAACATAAAGTGCTACTTTCTAGTGAACATAGTTGCCATTCTTCTGTTATTGATGAAACGGTTTTTCCTTTATATTATGGCACTGTTGCATCCCAAATTATATTTTAATTTATTTGCCATTTTTGGTATAAATTTCAGCTATTTTTAGCCTAATATGTTTAATATGAGGCTAAAAATAGCTAAAATTTCTCCTCAAAACTAGCAAAAAATTAAAACAAATTTGGAATTCAACAGTGCCATTATTTAGTTGAATGTGTTAAAGAAATAAAAAAAATACCAACAGAACTATCAGATAAGGTTATAGCTGAAAAAGTTTTAGATGTTATGATTACTGATAAATATTCTGTAGAAGATGATGAAAAAACTAAACAAATTTTTGATAAGTATTTAAAATTAAAACAAAATTTTCTTAAGTTACAGAAACTTTATTATGTTTCGTATTGTTATAATCCATCAGAAAAAAAAATTAAAAATAAGTTATTAGGTGTTTTTCTTCGTCATGTTTTAGAAAAAATATTTGAATCTATTGATGATAATATTTTAAATACAATACTTGAATCTACCAGTTGGCAAACAGATTTGCAAGAAGATAAAAATATTGGTGATAGAATAGCTAGGATTCATTTAATTATAGAAAATATATCTAAAAAAATTTGTGACAAAAAATTAAACCAAGATCAGATAAAACTAGATGTTGACATTATTTGTAGTTTAAACAAAATTAATGCTGATTTGGCATTGGCAGAAGCAAAAGAACAGCCATCTTCAGACAAAATTAATGCTGATTTGGTGTTGGCAAAAGCAAAAGAACAGCCATCTGATGCTCCATCTTGTCCTGATGCTGAAACATGTGGAAATTTTTTTTTTATATAAACTTATTAAAATGTAATTTGATGTAATAATCTTGCTATTAAAATTTTATAAATAATAATTAAAGACACTTTTGGTTTTTAGATTTGTTTTACTTTATGGAACTGTTGTATCCCAAATTATATTTTAATTTTTTGCGCAAAAAATTAAAATAAATTTCAAATTCAAAAGTGCCGTTATTTATAATATTTTATCATTTTCTTATGTCTTTGATTAATCATAGTTTGGCAAATTTTATTGCGAAACGTAATAATGTTAAATTTTCATTTGAATTTTTTCCGCCCAAAAATGAAGAGATGGAGCAAAAATTATGGCAATCCATCAATAGCTTACAACATTTAAACCCTAGTTTTGTTTCTGTAACTTATGGAGCAGGTGGCTCTACACGTGAAAGAACTCATCAAACTATCCAAAAAATTCTCACTCAAACCGCCCTAAAACCCGCTTCGCATCTCACTTGCATTGCTGCTTCAAAACAAGAAATCGCCGAAATTTTATATAACTATTGGCAAATCGGAGTGAGGCATATTGTGGCATTAAGAGGCGATATGCCAGCTTCTAGCCCTAATTATCAGTTGCATCAAGATGGTTATCAATATGCTAGTGATTTAGTAACAGGTATTAAAGATTTAACTAAATATGGTATTGATTTTGATATTTCAGTGGCAGGCTATCCGCAAAAACATCCGCAAGCTTCATCTTTAGAGCAAGATATTTATTATTTAAAACAAAAAGTTGATGCTGGAGCGAATAGAATTATTACTCAATTTTTTTTTGAAGCTGAAGATTTTTTAAGATTTGTTGATCTTTGTCATAAAAATAAAATTTTTGTGCCAATTATTCCAGGTATTTTACCAGTAAGTAATTTTGCTCAAGTGCAACATTTTGCCAAAATGTGCGATATAACTATTCCTAGCTGGATGTTTGAGTTATTTAACAATCTCGATAATCACAAAGAAACTAGACAACTTATTGCCGCGGTGGTTGCTACCGAATTATGTCGAATTTTGCATAATTATGGCATTAGTGAGTTTCATTTTTATACTTTAAACAGAGCCGATCTTACTTTGGCAATTTGCCATTTATTAGGTGGCAATATTTCTTAAAGATTTATGCAGTTTTATCGTTATAAAATTGTAGTTGAATATAGTGGCACTAATTATTACGGTCTGCAAATTCAGCAAAACCCTGCCTTACCAACCATTGAAGGGGCAATAGTTAAGGCTTTGCAACAACTTACCAACTATAATTTGCTTGATTTAGCGGTAGCGGGTCGAACCGATGCAGGAGTGCATGCATTAGGTCAGTTATTTCATTTTGATTCACCAAAATTTTTGCAAAATCATCAAGTAGTTTTAGGTTTGAATCACTATTTGCAAGCAGAAGATATCAGAATTGTTTCTGCTTGTTTGGTTGATGAAAATTTTCATGCTAGATTTTCGGCAAAAAAACGAACTTATCAATATCTCGTTTATAACAGGCAAGCTCCTTCACCGTTGCTAAAAAATTTAGCTTGGCATATTGCCAAACCTCTTGATGTTTTAGCCATGAAAAAGGCAAGTGAGTTTTTGATAGGTTGTCATAATTTTTCGGCTTTTCGTGATGCCGAATGTCAGGCAAAATCGCCAACAAGAAGTTTGGATGCTATTAATTTTATTTTGCCAAATTCTACCTGCGATTTTAATAATAATGGTCTACTCACTGATGTTTTAAAAATAAATGTAGTGGCAAAATCTTTTTTGCATCATATGGTTCGAAACATTATTGGTACTTTGGTTTATGTAGGATTAGGCAAGTTTCAATCAACAGATGTTTTACAAATTTTACAAAGCCAAAACCGAAGTAAAGCAGGGCCAACCGCCCCAGCCTGCGGTCTTTATTTTTTATCTGTCGATTTTTAAATTATATCACTGTTGTATCTGTTATACCATTTCAACTTTAAAATTAATCAATTATGAGTGTTGTAATATTAACATTTTAATAGTTTTGCAAATTTTTTTTAATTCGTGAGTTTTTATAATGAGTGGTGGCATAGTGTATAAACAATCGGCAAAAGGGCGTAAGAATACTCCTGCTTGTATAGCTTGCTTTCTTAATTGCATATTTTTTTGCCAATCGGTTTTTTGTAGCCTAATATTAGCAACAGCACCTAAAATTTCAACTTTTTTTACAGCTGGATTTTTTTCTAAAACAAGCAATTCTTGTTGTAAAATTTGCTCAATTTTTTTTACTTTTTTTTCGTAAGAATTGTTTTCAAATAAATCTAAAGAAGCATTAGCAGAAGCGCAAGCAAGAGGATTTCCCATAAAAGTTGGGCCATGCATTAAGGCAAAATCAAGATCTGGTTTTAAAAATTGCTGATAAACTTTTTGATTTACTAATGTTGCCGATAAAGTAAGCATGCCACCTGTAAGGGCTTTTCCTAATACTAAAATATCTGGCTTAATATCGGCATATTGATGGGCAAATTTTTTGCCAGTGCGATAAAAACCTGTGGCACATTCATCAACTATCAATAAAACATTGTTTTCTTGGCTAATTTTAGCAATGCTTTGCAGAATATTTGCTTCATAAAAATGCATACCGCCAGCACATTGCAACATTGGTTCAACAAAAACTCCCGCTAATTGATTTTTGTATTTAGTGATAAAATTAGCAAAAAAATCGAGATCATTTTGAGTTTTTGGCAGAGGTAAATTAAAATTTCTCAAGAGCAGGTTTTTAAATTTTTTATGCATACCATTTTGTAAATCGGCTAAAGACATTGCTCCAGTAGTATCGCCATGATAAGAATTAGCAAAGCTCACAAAATATTTTTTATTGTATTGTTTTTGATTGTAAAAAAACTGCCAAGCAATTTTCATGGACACTTCAATGGCGGTAGAGCCAGAATCGGAAAAAAACACAGCATCCATATCGCTAAATTTACAAAGCCGATAAGATAATTTATAAGTTTGTTCGTTGGCAAAACCAGCAAGCATAATATGTGAAAGATTTTTTGCTTGTTTAGTAATGGCCAAAACCAAATGTTTGTGCTGATAGCCATGAGCAACCGACCACCAAGAGGCGATGCCATCAAGCAAAATAGAGCCATCTTGTAAAAATATTTTGCAACCCTTGGCAGTTTTAACTGGCAACTGCGGTAAATGATTTAACATTGGAGTATAGGGCAGCCATAAGTTATTGCTAGCAAGATTAAAGTAATTCATGGTTATCTGTTGCGATTGTTATTATTTTTAGCATTGCCTGCCCTATTTAACTCAACAAGAGTTGTCCAGAAACCAGTTTTACTTTGTTTTGACATTGCCAAAATTGTGCTAAATCTTTCGCCAAAAATACGATTTGTCCAGTAGCCTTGGGGCTTAACTATGCCAACTATTTTTTCTTGATACTCTTCATGTTCTTGATTTTGTTGATGTTCTTGGTTTTTTTGTCGTTCTCGTTTTTTTCTTTCGGTATTAGAAATTATTTTTTCTTTGGCGATAAAAAGCTCTTCATCAGTTTTGAGTAGTTTTTTTTGTGTTTTAGGTTTTGTTGTTGATTTTATTTTGACTTTCTTCAAAATAATTGATTGTTTTGATTGTTTTTGCAATAAAAACCACAACAATAAAATTAAAATGATTATAATTAGCAAAAACATTAAAATTATTTGCATATTTTTTTAAGTAATGAGTAACTTTCTGTGAAACCAATTAAAGAATAGGTATAAACAGAACTTTTATTATTTTCTAAAACCGCAGTAATACTGAAATCTGCCTGTTGTTGCATTGCTTTAATAATATTTATATCGTCAATTTTATTATTTGCCCATAGCATTGCTTGATAAGGAAATAATACATATTTTTGATTGCCAATAGCTAACTCAATATTGCTATCGCTAGAAATTATACTGCCAAGCGAAGAGCTTATTTCATCGCTATCTTCTATAATTTTAGTTACTAAAAAAAATGCCTCCCCTGTTTTTTGAATATTACCAGAAATATTAATTGGCACCGATGCCATATAGCAAAAATCTTTACCTTGATTAGTAATTTTAAAAACACTCCAATCATGAAATTTACCTTGTAATTCTTGCGAAAAGGCAAAAAACGGTAAATATAAAGCAAAAAAGAATATTATACTAATAATTTTATAATTTTTCATTTATTTTTATAACAATTATTGCTGATTTTTTTATAAACAAACTTGACATTAAAAATAAAAAAGATTAATATTTATGCCAGTAAATTTAATTTTATTCATTAAAAATAATTTCACAATTTAATTTTTGTCTTTTTATTATTGTATGCAAAGCAACAATTCCACCACTAATATTTCTACAGAGCAAAGCCATGATGCTACACCAAATACAAATTTACCAGTTCAAAACACTGCCCTACAAAACACTAACCTTAATGAATCACAAAATCATCTAGATTCTAATCAAAAACACAGCCCTCTTGATCAATTTAAAATACACACAATACTTGATTTTAAAATTGGCAAACTCGATTTAAGCATAACTAATTCTGCTTTCTTCATGATGCTTTCTACTTTATTAATTATTGTTTTTTTATTAAAAGCCACTAGTAAAAAGTTATTAATTCCTTCTAAATCGCAAGTTCTTGCCGAATCTTTATTTAATTTTGTTAACAACATCATCAAAGAAACCATAGGCGAAGAGGGTAAAAAATTTTTCCCACTAATATTTAGCACTTTTTTGTTTATCTTTATGTGTAATGCATTGGGCTTAACTCCATATAGTTTTACATCTACTAGCCAAATAGCAGTTAATTTTGCATTGGCAATGGTTGCTTTTTTAACCATCACTATTTATGCTATTGCTAGAAATGGTTTTTTTGGCTTTCTACATATGTTTTTGCCTAGCGGAGTGCCAGTTTTAATTGCTCCACTCATTTTTATTTTAGAGTTAATATCTTTTTTAATTAGGCCAATTACTTTATCTGTAAGATTATTTGCTAATATGGTGGCAGGTCATGTGTTGCTAAAAGTTATAGCTGGCTTTATTGTTTCTATGGGTATAATTTTTGGCACCATTCCGTTGTTATTTGCGGTTGCCATGATTGGTTTTGAGTTCTTTGTTGCTGGTCTACAAGCCTATATATTTGCTATTTTGGTAGCAACTTATTTAGGTGAAACCACCAAAGAACATTAATTTTTCTAATCAATTTATTTTCAACATGGAACTAAAATTCATCGCTATCGGTTTATTAGCAATTGCTATGGCTGGCTCTGCCTTGGCTATCGGTAAAATATTCAGCTCTCTTTTCGAAAGCATCGCTAAAAATCCTTCTGCTACACCGCAAATTCAAAAATATGTTTATGTCGCTGCAGCTTTTGCCGAAATGATCGCTTTACTTGCTGCGGTTATTGCTTTTATTTTGATTTTTAAATAATCAACAAAACAAGGGTTTAAAAAACTCTTATTTTAATATGCAACAATTGTCAAATATTTCTCATCTTTAAATATAATTTTTTATCATAAAATAATTTGTTAAAGATGAGAAATATTGTTAGTTTATTAAATTTTTTTAAAAATATTTTATATCAAAATTTTTATGCCACAATTTGATTACACCACTTATGCTTCGCAAATTTTTTGGTTTATTATTTGTTTTAGCATCTTGTATTTAACGGTTTATTTTGTTATCATCCCTCGTTTGTCTCACATTATTAATACTAGGGCAAGCATCATCTCTTCTAACACATCTATAGCCGAAGAATTACAGCAAAAAATTACCGAAATTAGTCAAAAATCTCAACAACTTCGCACCCAAGCTCAAACTTTTTATCATACACAAATCAATCAAGCAATCAAAGAAATTAATAAAAATCGCGAAATTTCTATTGCGCAAACAAAACTGCATACTGCTATTTTACAAAAAAAAACACAACAAAAAATCCAAGAATTTTTAAAACAATCTTTTTTGCAAAATCAACAACAAATTATTGATATTGCAAATTTAATCAAAAATAAAATTTTCTCCTAAATATGTTTGACGAAAAATTTTGGCTAGCAATATCTTTTATTGTTTTTATAATATTCATCTATAAATTTTTAGGCAATAAAATAAACTCAATACTCAATGAAAAATCTCAACAAATTGCCAGCGATTTATTAATAGCTTCGCAAGCCAAAGAAAAAGCCGAAAAATTACTGCATGAAGCCGAAGAATATTATCAGCAATCTTTACAATATGCCGAAAAATTAAAGCTTGATACCTCTTGCGAATTAAAAATCATGCATCAAAATGCTATATTAAGTCTACAACAAGAATTAGCAAAAATTAACGAAGCTTCTCAAAAAAGATTGCAAGAAGAAGAGCAAATTGCTAACCGAAAATTACAAGAAACCATCATTTCACAAGCAATTGAAATTGTTGCCAACACTAAAATTAGCAACGATCAACAGCAACTTCTTATTAAAAAAGCTCTTAACAATCTTGAAAATAGCAGTCTACAAACATGAAATTTCTTTTTAGCACTTTACAAAATTTTCTCGAAACCAAGGCTTCTTTAGCAGAAATATGTCAAAAACTTACCGATATTGGTCTTGAAGTTGAATCTTGCCTTGATTATTCTGCATCTCTAGCAAATTTTACGGTAGCAGAAATCATTTCAGCAAGTCCTCATCCTAATTCGCAAAAACTGCAAATATGTTTAGTGCAAACTGCTTTACAAAAAGATCCTCTTTCAATAGTTTGCGGTGCTTCTAATGCTCGATCTGGCATTAAAGTTGCTTTTGCTCCTGTTGGCTCAACCATACCATCTTCTAATTTAACTTTAAAAAAAGCAAAAATTGCTGGCATTGAAAGTTGCGGTATGCTTTGCTCTGCTTTTGAACTGGGCTTGGGTTTTGAATCTGATGGTATTCTTGAAATTGACCAAAACATTGCAATTGGTAGCTCTATTGCCGAAGTTTTTCAAAAAAATGATGCAGTTATTGAGTTAAACATAACACCTAACCGCGGAGATTGTTTAGGTGTTTATAATATTGCCTCCGATTTATCGGCAACTAATATTGGCAAATTAAAACCATTACCAAATATTGCCATTCATACTTCTGAAAATTTTTCATATAGCATCAATAATTTAGCAAATCATTTATGTAGTTTTATTGCTTTTCGTAAAATTAGCAACATCAAAAATCAACAATCGCCACAATGGTTGGTTGATTATCTTAATAAAGTTGGCTTAAATTCAATTTCTGCTGTGGTAGATTGTTTAAATTATACAATGCATCTTTTTAATCAGCCAATGCATGCTTATGATGCAAAAAATATTGATAACAACATAGAAATTAAATTAGCTAACGATTCTTGTCAATTTATTTCGTTAAAACAACAGCAATATACATTAAACAACAAACATTTAGTTATTGTTAATAAAAATCAAATATTAAGTTTAGCTGGTATTATGGGTAGCATTAACAGTGCTTGCACCTTACATACAACCGAAATAATTTTAGAATCTGCTCATTTTTTGGCAGAAAATATCGCCACCACTGGCAGAGAATTAAATATTATCTCCGATTCTAGATATAGATTTGAAAGAGGGGTTGATAGTTCTTTATGTTGTTTTGCTTTAAATTTTGCCACTAATTTAATTTTAGAAATATGCGGTGGAGAAGCTAGCAATATTTCATCTTCTGGCAAAATTAACAATGCAAAAATAATTGAATTTGATTATAATTTAATTAAAAATCTCACCGCTCTTGATATTGAAGAAAAAAACATCACTAATATTTTAGAAAAACTTGGTTTTATTGTTGAAAGCTATCCCGATGCTATCAAAAATAAAAAAATCATCGTGCCAAGCAATCGATTCGATATTAACATTCCTTGCGATTTAGTAGAAGAAGTAGCCAGAATTTATGGCTACAACAATATCCCTGCTGTTCCTTTGTTAAACAATTGTGTAGTGCAAAATATTGTTAAAAACAATCTCGATTCCGCTCTTGATTTAGTTAGAAAAAACCTAATTTCTTGCGGTTTTATTGAAACAATTAACTGGTCTTTTATTGGCTTAAATACAGCAACTTGTTTTGTTAGTCAAGAACAATTGCTTGAATTACAAAATCCCATATCGGCCGAAATGCAATATCTTCGCCCAACTCTTCTTGCTGGCTTAATTGCTAATTATCAAAAAAATTCGGCGTATAGTTTTTTTGATTGTTCTTTATTTGAAATTGGCAATATTTTTATCAATTCACAAAATCAACCTGCCATCGCCTTATTGCAAGCGGGCAACAATGTTTCTGCTAATCACCTGCAATCTGCATCTGTTTTTAATGTTTTTGATATCAAGCAAAATTTATTAAGTATTTTAGAAATTTTCAATATCAAATCTGAAAGTTTGCAACTAAATACTCAAAATTTACCAACTTATTATCATCAGTATCGTGCGGTTGCTATATATTTAGGAAAAAAATTATTAGGTTATTTTGGCGAGATTCATCCTAATGTTAATCAACATTTCGATCTAAAAAACAGATTAAATGTAGCCGAAATTTTTTGTCAAAATTTACCAGAAATAAATTTAAACATCAATCATAAAGCTTATCAGCATAATGTTTTTCCTATTGTTGAGCGTGATTTTTCTTTTGTTGCCGAAAATTCTTTTATCATTGGTGATATTTTAAAAACCATTGCAAATACCGATAAAACTTATATTAATCAAGTTATTTTACTCGATATTTTTTCTGGTGGTAAAAATTTATCAGCTCAAGCGGTTTCTCTTACTTTTAGAATTAAAATTAAGCCCACAACCCAAACTCTTACCACAGCCGAAATAGATGCAATTAGTCAAAAAATCATTCATAATCTTTGGCAAAATCATCAACTCACTTTACGTCAGTTTTAATATGGTAAAAAATATTTTAGTAATTGGTTCTGGTGGTCGAGAACATGCCGTTTGCAAGGCTTTTTTGCAATCAAATTCTGAACTAAATATTTTTGCTCTACCTGGCAATGCTGGCACGGCCTTAATTGCCACTAATATTTCGCATCTAAATATTAATAATCATCACGAAGTTGTTAATTTTTGTCAAGAACAGAAAATAGATTTAGTTTTTGTTGGTCCTGAGCAACCGTTAGTAGATGGTTTGGTTGATTCTTTACAACAACAACAAATTTTAGTTTTTGGGCCAAATAAAAAAGCAGCACAACTAGAAGGGTCAAAAATTTTTATGAAACAAATTGCCACTCTAGCAAAAGTTCCAACGGCTCGTTATCAACAATTCACCTCTGCTCAACCTGCTTTACAATATTGTTTAGATCTCGGTTTTCCTTGTGTTATTAAGGCAGATGGTTTGGCTTCTGGCAAGGGAGTTATTATTGCCAATAATCAACAAGAAGCACAAGATGCAATAAATAATATGTTTTTGGGTCAATTTGGCTTGGCAGGTCAAAAAATTATTATTGAAGAATTTTTAACTGGCTACGAAGTGAGTTATTTTGTTATTGCTGATGGCTCTAATTTTGTTTCTCTTGGTTTTGTGTGCGATCATAAAAAAGTAGGTGAAAATGAAACTGGCTTAAACACTGGCGGTATGGGAACTTTTTCACCAGTAGAAAAAATTTCAAAACAAATGCAACAAAAAATAGATCAAGAAATTATTTTACCTACTATTTCGGCTTTACAACAGCAAAATATTAATTTTTGCGGTGTATTATTTGCTGGTCTCATGATTACTAACCAAGGTCCAAAATTACTCGAATTTAATGTTAGATTTGGCGATCCAGAAACTCAAGTTTTATTGCCCAGAATTGGTCAGCAGTTTCTTGCTTTAATTTTAGCATCTGTGCATAAAAAATTAGCTGATTTTGAATTATTTATCGATGAAACTAAAAAATTAGTTTGTGTGGTTTTGTGTGCCAAAGGTTATCCAGTTAATCATCTTAAAAATCAAGAAATTACTGGTTTAGAGCAAATAAAACAAACATCTGATTGCTATATTTTACATGCAGGCACCATTATTGACAATAACAAAATTATTGCTAATGGCGGAAGAGTTTTAAATGTGGTTGCTATTGATGATGATTTCGCTAAAGCTCGAGATAAAGCCTATAATTTATTGCAACAAATTAATTGGCAACAAGGTTTTTACCGCAAAGACATTGCTTTAAAAGCTATACCATTTTAACTTTAAAATTAATCAATATAACTTTCAGTTGTGCTAACGCAAGCAACACGCTATAATTTTCAGTTGTGCTAACGCAAGCAACATGCTATAATTTTTAGTTGTGCTAACGCAAGCAACACGCTATAATTTTCAGTTGTGCTAACGCAAGCAACATGCTATAATTTTCAGTTGTGCTAACGCAAGCAACATGTTATGTTTAATATGAGGCTAAAAATAGCTAAAATTTCTTCTCAAAACTAAAATTAAAACAAATTTAAAATTCAACAGTGCTATTATAAATCTTGTAAAAATTGTAAAACTTGGTGGGCTAAAGAAAACTTTTGCGAAGTGTTAAAATTTTGATGATTGGCAAAAAATAATAGTTTTTGTTGGGGCAGGATTTTAATTTTATTTTGTTTTTGCAAGCTAAATGCTAAAATTTTTTCGGCAAAACTGCATTTGTTTTCATAAAAAACTAATTGTATTCCTTGATTCACTAGCTCTAAACTTGCTATCTGCATTTGGCAACAGCGATTTTTTAAAATTGCCATTTCAAGTAAATTAATGGTTTCTGGTTGTGGATTGCCAAAACGATTGATTAATTCGTTGAGTAAATTTTGATATTCGGTTTCTGTTTTTAAGCAAGAGATTTTTTTATAAAAACTCATTCTTAACGATACATCTGGCATATATTCTTCGGCAATAAACATTGAAACTCCAAGTTTTACTGCTACTTGATGGCTTGGATGATAATTTTCTGTATCGTTTGCCTTTAATTGATTGACGGTTTCAAATAAAAGTTGTTGATAAAATTCTGCCCCAACTTCGTTGATATTTCCTGACTGCTCTTCGCCTAATAAATTTCCGCTACCACGAATATCGAGATCGGAGCTTGCCACATTAAAACCAACCCCAAGAGAATCAAGCCTTTGCATTACTTCGAGTTTTTTCATGTTTTCTTTGCTAGTTTTTTGATTTTTATCAAGCATAAAATAACAATAACCTCTGATTTTTCCTCGACCAACTCTGCCTCTTAATTGATAAAGTTGAGCTAAACCAAAATGTTCGGCTTTGTAAATAATCATAGTATTGGCATTGGCAATATCGATTCCTGATTCGATGATAGTAGTAGAAAGCAAAACATCTATTTTTCCTTCTAGAAATTCACTCATTATCTGTTCTAATTTTGCTCCTGGTATTTGTCCGTTTGCTACTGCAATAGTAAGCTCTGGTAGTAAAACTTGTAAGCGCGGTAAGATTTCTTGCAAGTCTTTTATTCTGGGCACTACAAAAAATACTTGCCCGCTACGATTATATTCGCGCATAATTGCCTCTTTTATAATTACTGCATCATAAGGCAAAACAAAGTTTCGCACTGCTAATCTATCAAGAGGAGGAGTGGCAATTAGGCTTAAATCTTTTACCCCACCAAGCGACATTTGCAGAGTCCGAGGAATAGGAGTTGCCGAAAGAGTGAGTAAATGCACAGCATTTTTGAGTTTTTTTAATTTTTCTTTTTGAGCAACTCCAAAATGTTGCTCTTCATCAATAATTACCAAGCCTAAATTAGCAAATTTAACACTATCAGCCAGTAAAGAATGTGTGCCAATAATAATGTCAATACTGCCTTTTTGCAAATTTTCTTTGATGTTTTTTGCTTCTTTTGGTGAAGTGAGTCGAGAGAGTAGGGCGATTTTTATTTTGCTATAAGAAAATCTTTTGCTGAAATTACGGTAGTGTTGCCTTGCTAATATGGTTGTAGGGGCTATTATTGCTACTTGTGTTGCATTTTTTTGCAAGCAAGCCATGGCAGAAGCGCGAAGTGCAACTTCGGTTTTGCCAAAACCAACATCGCCACAAATTAGCCTGTCCATTGGTTTGCCACTTTGTAAATCTTGCTCTACTTCTAAAATTGCCCTTGCTTGATCTGGTGTTTCGGTAAAGCCAAAATGAGCAATGAATTCGTTATATAAGTGCTGATCTGGCTCAAAAATAATGCCTTGAGTGGTTTTTCTGATGGCGGCTATTTTTAGCAATTCTTCGGCAGTGAGTTTTATTTTATCTTGGGTTTTTTTACAACGAGTTTTCCAACTATTAGAATTACCAAGTTTATCGAGTTGTATAGCAGGATTTTCGGCAGAATAACGATAAATAAGACCAATATCATCAACTGGCACAAATAAAGTATCGTTATTAGCATATAAAATTTTTAGCATATCTATTTTATTGCCTAAAACCACCAGTGGTTGAATTCCTAAAAATTTGCCAATACCATAATCACGATGCACCACTAATTCGTTGCAAGCAATAGCTAAAGTTTCTTC
>JAUMFK010000082.1:5014-5610 GCA_032119875.1 Rickettsiales bacterium | reverse complement strand
TTGACATTTTTTTGTAAAGAAAAAAAATTAATTTTAAAAATCGTAATCGCCAAACTTTTTTTTGAATTTAGAAACCTGAGCATCTCTATTGTTAACAACTTGATTAGATTGCTCATGCCAAGCGGGATGATTTTTTGGACTAGCATCGATGTGAAGTTTTTTACCTTCTTGACCAAAACACCAAGAGGTAGTAATTTTAAAAATACTACCATCGGTATCTATAACTTCTACTGTGTGTTGTTTTGGGTTAATACCTTCTAGTGGAGCTTTTTGTGTTTTAGATTGCTTGCTAGTTTTGTTAGAAATATTTTGATTAGAGATATTTTGATTAGACATAAAAAGATATGGTTTAAAATTTTTATTAAAAATAGTTCTTTACAAGAGAAGATTAAATGATATTATTTTGCCATTTTATTAACTTGCAGCGAAAAGCAAGTTAATAATTTATAGATTTTTTTAATTATGCACACATAAAAGTGATCATCGTGGATTAATAAGATGGGCTCAAGAATCATAATATATAATCATATTAAATTGCAACAAAAATTTTAATAAAATAATCGCATGATAAAAATTGTTATATAAATCAATCAGTT
>JAUMFK010000082.1:0-5004 GCA_032119875.1 Rickettsiales bacterium | reverse complement strand
TTATTTTTAATGTTCTTTTTCTTTTTTAAAAACAAACGGCCTAAAATTTTATATATTAATAATCAGCAACAACTTGCTGAAGTTTTGGTGCTTTTAAAACAACAAAATCAGTTGGCAATTGATACTGAATTTTATCGTCAAAACACTTATTATCCAGAGTTGTGTTTATTGCAGGTAGCCTTTACTCATAAAAAACAAACTCATGTTTTGCTTATTGATTGCTTGGTTGATTTATGCTTAACAGATTTTTGGCAAATTATTTTAGATGAAAAAATTACTAAAATTATGCATTCCGCTTTCCAAGATTTACAAATATTTTATCGCTATATACAAGAAAAGCCTAAAAATATTATTGATACTCAAATTATGGCAAATTTTTGCGGTTTTGATTTTAACATTGGTTATGCTAATTTATTAAAACAAACTCTCAATAAAAATATTAACAAAGATCAGCAAAATAGTGATTGGCGCAAAAGGCCTTTAAGCCAAAAACAACTCGATTATGCTACAGGTGATGTGCTTAATTTATGTGAGATTTATCAAAAACTGCAAAAAATTTTACAAAAAAATCAAATGTTATCTAGTTTTTATGAAGAAATGATTAAATTCATTGATGAAATAGAAAGTTCAGATTGTTTTCATTTGGTAAATAAAGTTTTACACAAAAATAATCAGCCACAGCATCAAAAACTTATCAATTTAGTGTTACTACGTGAAAAATGGGCAAAAATTCATAATGTGAGTCGGCAAAAAATTTTAAAAGATGATGATTTTATAAGTTTTATTGACAACACCAGTTTATGGCAAAACAACTTCAATCAGCAAATGATAACCGATTTTAATAATCAACATTATTCAAATGATGCTTGGCAATATTACTATGCTAATAATCAGATTTTAAAAAAACAAAAAGCTTTAAAAAAAATTATCCAAGAAATTAATCAAGAAACTACTTTTGCAAAAAATATTTGTCAACAATTCTTGCTTTCTAATAAACATATAAATAAAATTATCAGTGATTTTATTAATCACAAACCACTAAATATAGTTGCAATTATTGGCAATTGGCGATATAATTTATATGGTTCTAAACTTGAAAATACTATACAACAATGGAAAAATACTTCATAGCAAATTGGAAAATGAACAACAGTTTTCAAGAACTCGAAAATTGGCTCGAAGATTTTTATGAAAATTGTAACAATATTAGCGAAAATAATAATTTACCTACTTTGATAATGTGTCCTCCTAATATTTTACTCGATCAGCTAGATTCAGAGTTAGTTGAAGATGGTTTTGAATTTCTTGATTATGTGGCAAAACAAGAGCATAAATCTCCTGATAATTTCTCTGCCGAAGAAATTATCAAATACATTTATCAGAGCAGGCCAATAAAAATAGGTGCTCAAGATTGTCACTATCAATTAAGCGGTTCTTTCACAGGCAATATTAGTGTTAAAATGCTAAAAGATGTTAATTGCGAATTTGTGCTGGTTGGTCATTCTGAACGCAGAGCTTTAAACGCTGAAACTAATCAAATTATTTCTTTAAAAGCATCAATTGCCCTAGATAACAAAATAACTCCCATCATTTGCATTGGCGAAAATAAAGAGCAAAGAGAGCAGGGCAATTATCTTGATTTTATCTTACAACAATTAGTAGAATCTTTGCCAAATCAAGTTGAAGAAGATCAAAAAATAATTATTGCTTATGAGCCAATTTGGGCAATAGGCACTGGCAAAACAGCTGCGGTTGCACAAATAGAAGAGGTTATTAAAGCTATCAGAAATAAACTTTTTCAATTACAACCTAAACTTTCTTTTGCTGTTTTATATGGCGGTTCGGTTGATTCTAGTAATTCACAAAGCATTATGCAAATTAATGGTATCGATGGTTTATTAGTAGGTAAAGCAAGCCTTGATGCTATTGAGTTTTTAAATATTGTACAATCAGCTTTAAATTAATGTTTATCAGCAAAAAAATAACTTGGCATGATCCACTAAATCTAGTGCAGAAAGTTATTGCTAATTATCAACAAAATTTGGTTTTTTTATATTCTGCTTTGTGGCAAAAAGTTGATAATTCCAAATCTTTTTTAGCCTTATTTCCTATTGAAACAATGATGCTAAACAACTTTTCTCAGCTTGATGTTTTTTTGCAAAATAATCAAAAAACTTGGTTTGGTTATTGCTCTTACGAAAATATCATTGATCTTGAAAAAATAAGTTTATCAAATAATTTTTACATAAAAACTACACCTTTTTTTTGGCAAAATTTTGGTTTAGTTTTGGAGTTTGATCATAGTAAAAAGAAGCTTTTAATCAAATATCAACATCAAAAATACCTTGATTTTATTTTAGAATGTTGTAAAAGCGATTTACCGCCGAGTCTAAAAAATTTACCAAAAGCTCAAAACATTATAACCAATCTTAATAAAAAACAATATTTACAGGCAATTCTTGATATTCAGCAAAAAATTTTGGCAGGTGACTTATTTCAAACTAATCTTACTCAAAAATTTTATGGTTTGCTAAATCAAAATATCAATCATTCTTCTGCATTTTATTTATTTGCCAAATTAATGCAAATAAGCCCTGCTAATTATTCTAGTTTTGCGGTTTTTAACGAAACTTTTATCATTTCTGCTAGCCCAGAATTATTTTTGGAAGCAAAAAATCAGCAAGTGCTTAGTAAGCCAATTAAAGGCACAATAGCTAGCAAAGATAACCAACAACAAGATTTAGAACAGCAAAAAATATTACAAAATTCTAGTAAAGATATTGCAGAAAACCTAATGATAACCGATCTTATGCGAAATGATCTTGCCAAAGTTTGTAAAGCAAGTAGTGTGCTGGTGCCAAAATTATTTGAACTACACAGTTATAAAAATTTACATCATCTAGTTTCGAGTGTTTCTGGCAAATTAACAAAAAAATATAATTACGGCAGTTTAATTAAAGCTTGTTTTCCACCAGGTTCCATGACAGGAGCTCCTAAACTTGAAGCTATAAAAGTTGCTAATCAGCACGAAAAACAATGTCGAGGAATTTACAGCGGTTGCCTTGGTTTTATTGCTAAAAATCGCTTAAATTTAGCAGTGGTAATACGTACTTTAATTTTACAACAAAATCAATTCGAGTTTCAAGCAGGCGGTGCTATTACTTATGCTTCTGATCCTATGCAAGAATTTTTTGAAGTTGAGGTAAAAAGCTCTGCTTTACACAAATTATTATCTTAACAAATTACAATATGAAAACAATTATTATTATTCCTGCCCGAATGGCTTCTACCCGACTACCAAATAAGCCTTTGGCAGATATTTCTGGTCAAACCATGATAAGCAGAGTTTATCAACAGGCTATAAAAACTAATCTTGAAGTTGTTGTGGCTTGCGATAGTTTAGAAATTGCCCATGAAATCAATAAAATTGGTGGTAAATATGTGCTTACCGATCCAGATTTGCCATCTGGAACCGATCGTATTTATCAAGCCTACCAAAAGCTTGGTGCTAATCACGATGTTGTGGTAAATTTGCAGGGCGATCTACCAAATATTGATGCAAAACTAATTTTGCAATGTGTTAATTTATTAGATAATCCAAATTGTGATATTGGCACTTTGGCTTCAATAATTGCCGATAAAGAACAAATAAACAACCCTAATGTGGTAAAAATAGCTTTGAATTCGCAAAAACAAGCTTTATATTTTTCAAGAAGTGCAATTCCGTATAAAGCTACCGATTATTTGCATCATATCGGTATTTATGCCTACACAAAATCTGCTCTAAAAAAATTTGTTAGTCTACCACCAGCAAAGCTAGAAAAACAAGAAAGTCTTGAGCAATTACGAGCCTTAGAAAATAATCTAAAAATTTTTGTTGAAACAGTAAATTCACACCCAATTTCGGTCGATACTCCAGCAGATTTAATTTTAGCAAATAAAATATGTAGTATAAAAAATGATTAAAAAAATCAAAAATACTTTTTTAGTAGGCTGGAAAGAGTGGTTTAACCTCGATTTTTTAGGTTTGCCAGCCATTAAAGGCAAAATTGATACCGGAGCAAAAACATCGGTTTTACATGCTTTTAACATAGAAAATTTTTTTTTAGAAGAAATAGAATATGTAAAATTTCATATTCATCCGTTGCAGAAAAATCATGGCTTGGTGCGAGAATGCATAACTCCTGTTATTGATAAAAGAATTGTTTCAGATTCTAGCGGTAAAAAAGAAAAAAGATTTTTTATTTTGGCAAATATAAAAATTGGCAGCATCAATATTTGCACTCATTTAAGTTTGGCAAATCGAGATACTATGTCTTTTCGTATGCTTTTAGGCAGAGATGCTCTAAAACAAGCTAAAATACAAGTTGATGTATCAAAATCTTTTGTTCAAGGTAAGTTAAAAAAACAACAAATTAGCAAAATGTATAAAAATATTTCTACACTTTAAGGCACTGTTGCATCCTAAATTATATTTTAGTGGCCATTTTTGGTATAAGACAATTCAAAAGTGATAGATCTTTTCTTGTTATTGCTGGTTTAGATACCATTAGCAATTCTGATTATCTATTAGAAAAAACAATGGAATGTTTTAAAAAGAGTGCAGAAGAAATGCAAAAAGATGTTGCATCAAATCTAACAATAGAGCATAAAGAACTTCTAGATAGTTTTATAAAAGATCCAAAATATTTCTTTGGAAAATTTAAAGAATATTTAAATTATAAAAAAACATTACCCAAAGATAGTTCTGACAATTGTTTTACTTTCGATTTTGAAAATATCTTACCAACACTTATGGCAATGCAAAAATTAAAGCCTTCGACACAGGTTTTATCAACAACATGTTGCACCATTTCAACTTTAAAATTTAATCAATCTAACAATGTATGTTAAGTTAAAATGGTATTATGGCACTGTTGCATCCCAAATTATATTTTAGTGGCCATTTTTGGTATAAATTTTAGCTATTTTTAGTATAATACCATTTCAACTTTTTAATTGACC
>JAUMFK010000081.1:0-2662 GCA_032119875.1 Rickettsiales bacterium | reverse complement strand
TTTTTCAAAATGAATCAAAATATTATTTTGCTAATTATCTTTTAATTAAAATTATTATCCCATTTAAAAATGTTATCGATTCAATAAACTTGCTTTCTGATGGTATTAATAGTTTTATTGATAACTGTTTGGTTGGTATTGTAGCAAACGAAGCCAGAATAACACAGCTTTTAGAACAATCTTTAATGCTAGTTACTGCCTTAAACCCTTATATTGGCTACGATAATGCAGCTAAAATTGCCAAAAAAGCTCATGCCGAAGGCACTACTCTAAAACAAGCGGCACTCGCTCTTGGCTTGGTAAGTGAACAACAATTCGACGAATGGGTTAAGCCAGAAGAAATGGTATAGCTTATCAAGAATAATTATTATTTAAAACTCCAGAAATGGTTTTTTCAAGCAATGCATTTGGCAATAAGAAAGAATCATGGCCATTTTCGCTATCTATTACCACTAAACTTACTTTAATACCAATGCTTGCCATAGCTTGAGTGAGTTTTTTAGATTCTGTTGGCGGAAAAAGCCAATCATCAGAAAAGGTAATTAAGCAAACTTTACCATTTTTATTTTTGGCAAAACAATTAAAAGCTGAACTTAAATTATTTTGATGATCGGTTGCTAAATCAAAATAATCAACTGCTTTGGTGATATATAAATAAGAGTTTGGATCGAATCTTTCAACAAATCGTTTTCCTTGATGATGTAAATAACTTTCTACCTCAAAATCTTTGTTAAAACTAAACGATTTATGCTGATTTTTTAAATCTCGACCAAACTTTTTTTGTAAAGAACTTTGTGATAAATAAGTGATGTGAGCTGTCATTCGAGCAACTGCCAAACCCTTGCTAGGGAATTTTTTTTCTAACAAATAATTACCGCAACACCAGTTTTCATCGGCCATAATGGCTTGCCTACCTACTTCGTGAAAGGCAATATTTTGCGGAGAATGATGGTAAGAAGTTGCCATCGGAATGGCAATATCTATTTCGTTTGGAAATAAATTAAGCCAAGATAAAACCTGCATGCCACCAGTTGAGCCACCAATGGCTGCATAAAGTTTGCTAATGCCAAGAGATTTTATTAGTAAATTTTGAGCCCTAACCATATCGGCAATAGTTATTATCGGAAAATCGAGTGCATAATACTGTTTTGTGGATTCATTAAATTCTTTTGGCCCAAAAGAACCCATACAGCCACCTAAAATATTGCTACATATTACAAAAAATTTATTGGTATCGATTGGTTTATTTGGCCCAACCATAAACTGCCACCAACCATCTTTGCCTGTAACGGGATTTTTGCTTGCTAAATATTGATCTCCAGTGAGGGCATGGCAAACTAAAATAGCATTGCTTTTATTGCTATTAAGATCGCCATAAGTTTGATATGCTAGCGGAAAGTTGTTAATTTCTAGGCCAGAATCAAGTTTTAAAGGTTTTTCTGTGCCTAATATAGCTATTTTTCCTATTTCGTATTTTGTAAAATTTGCTCCAAAATTTGCAATAACTTTCATTGATTTATTAAATTAATTGTTTAGAATATTATTCTTAATCTTAAACAATTTTAATTAATAAAGCAAATGACTAATTCTCTTAATAAACTAAAAGAATTTCGCATACAAATAGATGCTCTAGATCGTCAGGTAATTAGCTTACTTAAACAAAGAATGAATATTATTAAGCAAGTTGCTGAATATAAAAAAACTCAAAACGAGATTTTTTATATTAAATCAAGCAGAGAAGCCGATATGTTAAAAAAGTTAATTGCCGATAACAACAGTAGCTTTTCTTCTGCCTCAATTGTAGCAATTTGGCGAAAAATCATTACTAATGCCAACATTGAAGAACAAGATATCAAACTAGTAGTGCATAATCCAAAAAATAATCCAGAAATTGAATATATTTTACGCGATTATTACAACAACGAAATAGAAATCCATCACTTCGATAGCATTAATAGTGTTATTTCTGAACTGCAAAAAGATCCATCAAAGATTGGTATTTTTTCTTTGCCAAATCAAAATAACAACAACAACGAAGATTGGTGGATTAATATCTCTAATAATCAAACTAATCTAAAAGTTTTTGCTAGTTTGCCCTTTGTAAAATTTAAAACTAATAATGTAGCTTTAAAAACTACTCATCAATTAGTGGCGGTTGCTCAAAAACAACCAGAGCAATCAAATCAAGACATTACTTTACTTGTGTGTGAAATAAACAAAGATTATTCTTTATCAAAAATACAAAATTTATTTGAAAAAAATCATTTACAAGCTAATATTTTAAAAGTTAATCAATCGCCACATTTTGTGGGAATGCAATTAATTTTAATACAATTGCAAGGTTTTTTTCTAGAAAATGATCAAGTTTTACAAAATATGCAAAATGATTCTTTAAAACCTTATATAACAATCATCGGTCATTATCCAACCGCCATCGATATATAATGGCACTGTTGCATCCCAAATTATATTTTACTGGTCATTTTTGTTATAAATTTTAGCTATTTTTAACCTCATATTCAACATATTAGGCTAAAAATAACTAAAATTAAAACAAATTTGAGATGCAACAGTGCCATGATAAAAAATAGAAAAATTCTTGAAATTTGAATTTATTTAGTTTAAAATAGATTCTTTTTGTAATGTTTTTAAAAAAATAATT
>JAUMFK010000080.1:6971-42217 GCA_032119875.1 Rickettsiales bacterium | reverse complement strand
AGTGACAGATAAAGATAAAAGATCTGAAATTATTATAGCAGCCTTAACAAAAGGTTTAGAACCAAAACTTAATCAAGAAGGTTTAATAAAGCTTGCTGGATTAGTGACAGATAAAGATAAAAGATCTAAAATTATTAAAACAGCCTTAACCCAAGGTTTAGAACCAAAACTTAATCAAGAAGGTTTAATAAAGCTTGCTGGATTAGTGACAGATAAAGATAAAAGATCTGAAATTATTATAGCAGCCTTAACAAAAGGTTTAGAACCAAAACTTAATCAAGAAGGTTTAATAAAGCTTGCTGGATTAGTGACAGATAAAGATAAAAGATCTGAAATTATTATAGCAGCCTTAACCCAAGGTTTAGAACCAAAACTTAATCAAGAAGGTTTAATAAAGCTTATAAATAAAATAGATAAACGCCAGCGATACACAATTATTGAAACAGCCTTAACCCAAGGTTTAGAACCAAAACTTAATCAAGAAGGTTTAATAAAGCTTGCTGGATTAGTGGAAGATGAAAAACAGAAATTGATCATATTTATAACAGCTTTAAATAAAGGCTTAACATTAGAATCTAATTTAGATTTAAGTTTGTTTGGATTGCAAGGAAATGATGAGCAGAAATCTATAGCTATTAAACAAGCCTTAACACAAGGTTTAGTATCAGAACTTAATCTAGAAGGTTTAATAAAGATTGCTGGATTAGTGACAGATGACAAGTATAGATCTGAAATTATTACAACAGCCTTAACACAAGGTTTAAAAACAGAAGGTTTAGAAACAGAAGGTTTAATAAAGATTGCTGGATTAGTGACAGATAGTAAGTATAGATCTGAAATTATTACAACAGCCTTATTAAAAAAATACTCAGGAGGAATATCAATTTCAGACGATGTTAAAACCTCTCTAATACTCAATATAATCTGTCAAAAATTAGAATGGCTTGCCAAAAATGCAACCACTGAAGCCGAAAAAAAACAAGCAGAAGAAAAAATTATAAACTATGTGAATCAGTTTATTGTTTGTAGAAATGATGCTACAAATTCAGAAAGAATTCTTTGGAAATATCTTAAATTTGAAGAAAAGCTAAAAGAATCTGGATTAGATGCTATATTAGATTTAGAATATATATTAGATTTAGAATCTAATCAAACAAAATTGTCTGAACAAAAAAAAGATCGTTTGAAACAAAAATATCCTGATCTAATTAAACAATCTGAACAGATAGACGATGGACAATTATTAAAGTATAAAGACCATGTAAAATCTTATTTAAAAAAAGAATATCCTATTGTAAAAGATGCAAATTTAAGCGATCAAGAATTATTATTAAAGTATAAAGACAATGTAAAATCTTATTTAGAAAAAGAATATCCTAGTGTTGTTAAAAAATTAGAAGAACATACAGATAAGGAAACATATGATGAAGAATTATTCAAAGAATATAAAGAAGCGATAAATTCTTCTAATGATATACTGCCTAGTCTTAGTGTGAAAGAACTTGAAAAAGTAGTTAGAAAATTTCAAGAACATCAAGAAGAAATAGAACTTGCTTTAGCAATGAAATATAATGAAGAATCAACAACAGCACATGTATCAGTAGATGCAGGAACAATATTATTTTTTTCTGAAACATTAAGAATGTCTCTAAATACAGAACTAGCCGCAGATAATAATGAGTCGAAAAAATTAATAAACCAATACATAGAATCTATCCAACAAAAATACCTACTTTCACAAACACCAGCAGAACATGAACCACCTACAGCAGAAGATCGAGTTCCTAGTCAGCAACCAAGTGGAGATCCTACGCCGGTAACTCATAAATCAATTTGTAATGCAACAACAATGCCATTATACCAAGCTTAAATATTGCTTGCTGATTTTTTCTAACACAGAGTTTTGTTTGCATCGATGGTGAAGTTGAGTAAAATCAAAAGTATCGAGGTTTTGATCTTGATTTGCACAAGCAAAAAAATATTCCACTCCATATGAAGTGTATTTTTTTTGTATACACTGCCCACACACTCCTTTTAACATACACTGCATCGGCGAATTTAAGCTTACCACTGCTTTTTGCGCTTGTTTTAATGAGTTAATATTTTTATGTAATTTTGAAACTTCATCCATCATGTAATTATTGCCAACGGTTAAAATATGGTTGATTTTTGGACTATTTGGCTGATTAAAATAATTTGTTACCAAATCAAGTGAACTTCCGCAAAAAAACTTGCTTTGTTGCTTGGTTGCAATAAAAAGCTGATGACAAGATTTTTGCATTTTAGCATAATTCGCAATATCGGCCTCGCTTTCATAACCTGCAAAAAACCATACTTTGCAACCATTATTTTGAAATAATTTAGCTAATGCAGTGAGTGGTTGGTTGCCCCTGCCTCCGCCAATTAGTAATACATTTTGATTTTTTACAATATCAGTTGGTTCGCCACTTGGCCCCATAAAAACACAGCGATCGTTAGGTTGAAAATTAGCAACAAGACTCGTTGAACCGCCAGTTTCTAACACCATACCTGTAATAATTTTGGTTTTTTTGTTAATATGTATAGCAGTGACAGCAACTCCCTCCATTAGTGCTTGTTTAGTAAAAGCTCTATAATTTTGTAGCCGAAAGATGTGTCCTGGTTTAGTTTTTTGACACAATAAAGGAGCATAAATCTTGATTTGCATCACACTTTTTGATAATCTTTTTATCGAGTGTATTTTAGTGAAAAAATCATCTTGATGATTTTTTTTAGTCGATTTTACCAGCTGTTGTTGTAATAGCCAATCAATTTGCACATAACCATGTTTTGCACTTGCCATAGCTTTTACTACACTGCCCGAAAATTGCGGATGTAAATCACCAAAAAAACTGATAGCTTGATAATTTTGATGATTTATATGGTTTAAAAAATTAGGTTGATTTACAAAAGCTTGCTTCATTTTTGAAGGCAAATCGGCAAAAGTAAAGTTTTTTTGAAGATAAGATAATTGTTTATCATCAAAAGCAGGAGAAATATTAGCAGAAGTGCCAGTAGCAAAAATAAGAGCTTTGCAAGGAATTATTTTTGCATCATTTAACATTACAGAACACACCGCCCCAAATTCGTTAGTAATAATTTTAATAATTTCTTGTTTTTCAATAATGTTTATGCCCTGATTAATTGCTTGTTGCACTTCTAAATCGTTTAGCTTATAAGCAGGAGATTTATTAATTTGTTGTCGATAAATAATGCTTACTTCAATGTTTAATTGCTGTTTGGCAAGCAAATTAGCATCATGCATAAATTGAGTAGCTATTTTTTTTTCTTCGTCATCAAGTGTAGCAAAAAACTGTTCTTGATTCATTTTTTGTAGTTTTTTGGCAAATCTCTGCACCTGCACTTGATAATATATTTTAGCCTCACAAGCCACATCAATAGCGGTAAGACCACCGCCAACCACCACAATTGGCTGTTGCAATTGTAAATTGCTAAAAATATTATCTTGATAAGCTCCTAAATTAAGTGCCATCAAAAAATCAGAAGCAAGTCGCACACCTTTGGCAAAATTATTAGGCAAATCTAAAAAATTAGGTTTGCCTGCTCCAAAACACATGGCAATGTGCGAAAAACCATAAACCTGAAAAGCTATTTTACTGGTAATAGAAGAGCCAAATCTGATGCCAGAATACAAATAAAAATTTTGCCTTCGAGAAAGTAAAATGTAAATAATATCGAGAAAATTTTTGTTCCATCGTGAAGTGATGCCATATTCAGAAACTCCTCCAAACCCATTGATTGAGCGAGTTTCTAGCTTTTGCATTGCAAAGTGTTTGATTGCCGAAAAACTAGTTTTGTTGCCAAAAAAATCAACCCCACATAAATCGCTAGGTAGTGGCTCAATTTTTAAACCATCAATTGCCACCACTTCATGGCCACAATTAAGCAGATAGTGAGCCAGAGTATAGCCAGCGGGGCCCATTCCACATACTAAAACTTTTTTATAAGTGAAATCTGCAGGAGTAGAAAAATTCTTGCGTAAAGGTGAAAAACGAGTGAGTAAAGAATAAATTTCAAAACCATAAGGCAATGCCAAAACCTCTTGTAAAATAGCGGTTTCTATTTGCGGAATATCTACTGGCTCTTGTTTTTGAAAAATACAAGCCTTACTGCAATCGTTGCAAATTCTATGACCAGTGCCTGCCAACAAAGGGTTATCAAGTGTTGCCATCACTAAACTAGCAATGACTAATCCTTTACTTTTTAAATAATTCATCTCCGATATTTTCTGCCCAAGCGGACAACCATTTAAAGAAACTCCCAACTCATTTTGCTTGATTTGGTGACTGTTTGGCAAGGTTAATCCAGCTCGGCAAGAATCTTTTTTTTGCTTATGGCAATGCAAACAATAATTGGCTTCGGCCATAATTTTTTCTGAACTTGCAAAATTACTACACAAGCTAAAATCTTGCCTTGGTTTAGTGTTAAATAAACTGAAATCTAATAAATTTTGCTGATCTAATTTTTTTGGCAAAATAAACAAAGCTCCTTGTTGATGTTTTTCTTGCCCTGCATTGCTAAATAAAGCCCATAAACAATAGTTTTGTAAGTTTTCGCTAAAATTATTGTTAATAATTTTATTTGCCAAAGCAAGCTCAATATCAACAATATTTGTGGCAAATATATGTAGTTCGTGTAGACATTTTTCTGCAAAGTCTGTGGTAAAATTATTAATATTTTGGGAATTAAAATTTTTAGCCAAATTTCGCTGAATATAGCTTAATCTGGCCTGATAAATTAAATTTAAAGCCAAATTTTGATTATGAAGTTCTTGATTTTGCTTAACTAAACAAAAAAGATCAACTAAAAATTCTTGGGTGACAATTGCTAATTCAATTAAAATTTCAGAGCTAAAATGCTGATTATTTTGGTAAATTTGACTTAAATTTGGGTTATTTTTAGCTAAAAAATCTAAAAAATAATTATACACTTTTTTTAATCCTTGAGGCTGATATAAATCAAAAAAATCTAGGGAATAACCAGAATTAAACATATAATTTAACTATTAAGCACAATTTGCTCTTCGTCAAAAGGCAAAGATTCGTTGCCAATAATTTGGTATTTTTCATGGCCTTTTCCTGCTAAAATTAAAATATCCTGTGGCAAAAGCATAGAAATTGCCTGCAAAATAGCAGTTTTGCGATTAGCTATTTCAATGGTTTTAGCTAAATTACAACCTTGCAAAATTTGTTGACGAATTTTACTAGCATCTTCGCACCTCGGATTATCATCGGTTACAATCACTAAATCGGCTAAATCACAACAAATTTTGCCCATTAGTTGTCGTTTTGAAGAATCGCGATTGCCTCCGCATCCAAACAATATTAACAGCCGATTATGAGGAATTTTTTTTGCCGAAGAAAGTATATTTAATAAACCATCTGGAGAATGAGCGAAATCGATAAAAATTTTTGCTTGATTAGATGTTGTGGCAATCAATTGCATTCTGCCTTGCGGAGCTTTAATTGTAGATAAATTATTAGCAATAAATTGCATTTGTTCTGATGAAATATTATGTAGTTTTGAAATGGCAAGCAATGCACACAAAAAATTATAAGCCTGAAAATCACCTTGCGGTAAAAAACTTGCCAAATATTGATTTTTTTGATATCGCCAAGCTATTTTGCCATTTTCAAAACTTAATAATTGCAAATCGGCAATATTTTTACTATATGTGCTAATTTGTAAATTTCTATTTTGGCACACTTGCTTAATTTGCTGATATTCTGCAATATCGGCATTTAAAACTGCAAAACTCAATGGTTTTAATAATTGCTTAAACAACAACATTTTACTATTAAAATAATTTTGCATATTATCATGGTAATCGAGATGATCTTGACTAAAATTAGTAAAACAACCTACAGAAAAAGGCAAATTGCCAAGGCGATTTTGTTGCAAACCAATAGAACTGGTTTCTATTGCCACATCATTAACTTGATGTTTGTTTAGTAGTGCCAAATTATGATACAACGATGCCAAATCTGGGGTGGTAAGATTAGTTGCTAAAAGATTGTCAGCAAAATTATGAGAAAAGTTAGTTTGAATACCTACAGTGCCAATTGAAGCCGATTTTTTTTGCAATAAACCTAAAATCTGACAAATATAATTCACTACCGAAGTTTTGCCATTTGTGCCAGTAACTGCATATAAATTTTGAGGTAAATTACAATAAAATTTAGGCAACAAGCAAGCAAGCAACATTTTAGCATCAGCTAGCACCACAGTGATAGAATATTTTTTTAGCAAATCATGATAATTATAATTTGATTTTACATCAATTATCACAACTTTTGCACCTTTAATAATAGCTTGTTCGCCAAAACTTGCTCCATCAAATTTTTCGCCCAAAAGCCCTACAAAAATGCTATTGCTTACAGCAAAATTAGCATTACTTACAATAGCAGAAATTGTGCTATCGCAATGATTATTGCTAGAAAAAATTTGATAGTTAATATTTAAATTAGCTAGCAATTGTTGTAGTTTCATAGATTATTTTATTGATGTTTTTTACCACTAAAATAGGATCATGGTGGGCGGTAATTGGCCTGCCAATTACTAAATGCGAAGAACCATTTTGAATGGCAAATTCTAGAGTTGCCACTCTTTTTTGATCGGCATTTTCTTGGCAAGAAGGCCTGATTCCAGGAGTTATAATAGCAAAATCGTTGCCAAAATTAAATCTTAACATTTGAGCTTCAAGAGCAGATGCCACAACTCCATCGAGTTTGCATTGTAATGCTAATTTGGTTTTCTGGCAAACTAAATTTGACAAGCTAATATTAGCATCAAAACCCATTTCAAATAAATTTTGCTGATTTAAACTAGTGAGTATGGTTACTGCAATAATTTTAATATGTTTTTTATGTTCGTTGGCGGCAATCATCATTTCGTGGTTGGCGGCATGAATAGTGAGAAGTTCGATGTTATAAGAAGTAAGATTTGCCACCGCTTTACCCACAGTTTGCGGAATATCATAAAGCTTGAGGTCGGCGAAAATTTTTTTTTGCCTTTTTTCTAGAGCACAAAGCAAGGTAAAATAGTTGCCTGTCATCATGAGTTCGAGCCCAATTTTATAAAAATCTACCGCCGATCCGAGTTTATCAACCAAATGCAAAGCTGAATCAATATTAGAAAAATCGAGAGCTACTACTAATTTTGCCATATTATTTTTCGGTTTTGTTAATTAAACGCAAAATATTTTGCCAGTGTTTTACCGCAATGATAATTGATAAAAAGAGCCAAATACAATTCTGCCAAAAACCAAAACCAAACAAGCCTGCAAATAAGCCAATCAGTAGGCAAGAAAAAATTCCGGCAACCGAAGATATTTTAAAAATCATATAAATAATAAGCCATAAAAATAAACCCGCCAAGCCTAAAAAAGGTTGTAAAGCAACAGTGCAAGCCAAAAAAGTAGCAACTCCCTTGCCACCTTTAAATTTGAGATAAATAGAAAATATATGGCCTAAAACCGCCATACTAGCAATTGCAACTAGATTAATAAAATTAAGGTGCAGATAGTGTTTGGCAAATAAAAGCATTATCACTCCTTTTAAAGCATCAAGCAAAAAAGTAGCAACACCAAGTTTTTTACCTAAAACTCTATTAACATTAGTTGCTCCAATATTTTTTGAGCCAAAATTTCGTATATCGGTTGAGGCAAAAATTTTTGCTAAAAGCAACCCAAAAGGCACACTACCTAGTAAATAACTAATAATAAGCAAGCTAACCAACAACATAGTTAAGATTTTTTAGGTTTATTGCGAAAATCAGAGAAAGAAATGATATTTGTAGAACCAAAAATAGCTGGATGTTCTGGTTGCTGATTTTCAGAAACTGATGTAGAAAATTTTTCAACCTCATCTTCGGCATATTCAACATTAAATTTTAAAGAAAAATTCATGGAAGGATCAGAAAAAGAAGAGATTGCCCGATATGGAATAATAAGTGTTTCGGGCTTGCCACTAAAAAATAAAACTATGCGAAAATGATCTGACTCAACCATTATAGATTTAAATTGAAACTGAATAGCGATAGTCATTTCTTTTGGGTATTTTTCAAGCAAAGAAGGAGAAATTTTTACCCCCGGAAATTTTGTAAGAAAACCAATTAAAAAATAGTGCTTACCTGGTAAACCGTTGGCGACAACTTTTTTTAGCACTTCACAAATTACCAAACGCATTGAGTTTTCTACAATTTCGTCGTAACCGATAAGATCTTCCATAAAATAAATAAAAAATTAATTAGCAAAACGGAAATGAAAAACATCACCATCTTGCACTATATATTCTTTGCCTTCAAGCCTTAATTTGCCAGCATTTTTACAACCTTCTTCGCCCCCAAGGTTTATATAATCAAGATAAGAAATAGTTTCGGCCCTGATAAATCCTTTTTCAAAATCGGTATGAATAACACCTGCAGCTTTTGGTGCAGAAAGCCCTTTTTGCAATACCCAGCTATGGCATTCTTTTGGACCTACGGTAAAAAATGAAATCAGGTTTAGTAAGGTAAAGCCAGCTTTAATAATTTGCGACAAGCCAGTTTCGTTAAGCCCTGCCGATTTTAAATATTCGAGTTTTTCAGATAAACTATCAAATGAAGCAACTTCGGCTTCAATTTGAGCAGAAATATTTAAACAAACATAATTATTTTGCCGACAATAATCTAAAACATTTTGCGAATGCTTATTGCCAGAAACTTCATGTTCGGCCAAATTGCAAACAAAAAGCTGTGGTTTAGAGGTAATAAGTTGTAAGTTATTAAGCATTTTTCGCTCATCAATATCGGCAATAGTTACACCACTAGCTGGCTTGCCTTCTGCTAAAATTGTAATGATTTTTTTGATTAAAGCAACTTGCGGTAGTAAATCTTTGTCGGTTTTAGCTTTTTTTTCGAGAGCAGGAAGCCTTTTTTCAAGGCTTTCAAGATCGGCAATGGCAAGCTCGAGCTGAATTAATTCAATATCACGCACAGGATTTATTGAATTTTCAACATGCACAATATTGTTGTCTTCGAAGCATCTAACCACATTAATAATAGCATCAACTTCGCGTATATGAGATAAAAATTGATTGCCCAAGCCCTCGCCTTTACTTGCCCCTTTTACTAAACCAGCAATATCAACAAATTCTATCTGTGCAGGAATAATTTGAGCAGAACCTGCAATTTTTGCCAACTGCTCTAAACGCACATCTGGCACATTTACTTTACCCAAATTAGGCTCTATAGTGCAGAACGGATAATTTGCCGCTTCGGCAGAAATAGTTTGAGTGAGAGCATTAAATAAAGTTGATTTACCAACATTTGGCAACCCAACAATACCGCATTTTAAAGACATAGCATTAATTTTAATTTGAAAATAAATAACAAGTTTACTAAACTTATCTTAACTTTTCAATCAAAAATTTTTTATATTGCCATGATTTGTAAAATATTTTCGTTCATTATTATTTTAATAACATTAGAAAGTTGTTTTTTAAATAAAAAAGCCACAATTAAGCATAATAATTTTACATTAAAAGAGTTGCATTTTTCACAACTAAACAACTGGCAACAAGATAATCATACAGAAGCTTTGCAGGCTTTTTTACATTCTTGCCATAAAATGGCAAAACTCGAGCAAAATAAATTAATAAACGGCTCTATTTTGCACATCACCCCTGCCGATTATTATGATGTTTGTCAGATAGCTCAAGTTGTTAGCACTTTACACAACAGACAGGCAAAAAACTTTTTTGAAAACTGGTTTAGAGTTTTCAAAATTGATAGTAAGCAAGAAAATAAGCTTTTTACTGGCTACTATGAAGCAACTTTATTTGGTAGCTATAAAAAAGATCATCGCTATAAATATCCTGTTTATGGCTTACCAAATGCTAGTTGGTTTGATTTTTCTACCACTAGAGAACAAATTAATAACGGGGCCTTGGCAAATAAAAAGCTCGAATTACTCTATGTTGATAATCAGGTTGATTTATTTTTTACCCATATTCAAGGATCAGCTACGGTAATTTTACCAAATCATAAAAAAGTAAAACTTGTTTATGCTGGTAAAAATCAGCATAAATTTGTAGCAATTGGCAATTATTTGTTAAAAAACGGCATTTTAGATTTTGAAAATATTAATCCATTAGCCATCAAAGAATGGTTAAAGCAAAACCCAGAAAAACAACAAGAGATCTTTAACTTGAATCCTTCCTACATTTTTTTTGCTCTATCTAATGCAAAACAAACCGTTGGCTCTTTTACTACTCCACTTATCGCCGAAAGATCGCTTGCTATTGATAACGAATTAATAACTTATGGCAGTTTATTGTGGGTAGAAATTGAAAAACAAAATTTTTATAAACTAATGATGGCTCAAGATACTGGCTCTGATATTAAAGGATTAGGCAGGGGAGATATATTTTTTGGTAGTGGCTTTCATGCCGAACAAAAAGCTTCAAAAATGTATGGCAATGGCGAATATTACTTGTTAATACCGAGCAATACCATTGCTCATCTTTAAGGCACTGTTGCATCCAGAAAAATTAAAACAAATTTATAATGCAAAATAGCTTAAAACAAAAAATAATTATCATTTCAGGCCCTACCGCTTCTGGCAAATCGTCTTATGCAATAAAACTAGCCAAAAAATATAATGGGGCAGTTATCAATGCCGATGCTTTGCAAATTTATGATAGTTTGCCAATTTTATCTGCTCAGCCTAGTTTAGAAGAACAACAAGGAGTTTTGCATTATCTTTATAGCAGACTAAACTATACACAACAATGTTCGGTAGCAATTTGGCTAAAATTAGCAGAAGAAAGTATTATAAACTGTTTTACAAACAATCTAACACCAATAGTTGTTGGTGGCACAGGCATGTATTTATCGGCTTTACTTGATGGTTTAAATTTTATTCCTGAAATTGAAAAAACATTTATCTTGCAAGCAGAAAATTTATATCAACAAATGGGGCAACAAAAATTTGCTAATCAATTTGGAAACAACAAAATTATTGATAAACAAAAACTTATTCGCTATGCTTCGGTTTATTTACAAACCAATAAAACTATCGATTTTTGGCATCAGCAAGAAAAAATAAAAATATTTCCACAAGCAACATTCCAACATCATACTATCAAATTACCTAGGCAAAAACTATACGAAAACTGTAATTTACGATTTTTACAAATGTTAAAAAACGGAGCAATACTAGAAGTAGAAAAATTACAAAAACAACTTAATAACAATATTTACAACATAACCAAAACCATTGGTTTTACAGAAATTTCACAATATTTAGCTGGAAAACTTGATTTACAATCGGCAATTAACTTAACAAGCCAAAAAACTCGCAATTATGCTAAACGACAACTCACCTGGATAAACAATCGTTTTGCATCAGCTCAAGAAGTGATGCCAGATTGCTATTTTTAAACAATAGCACTGTTGAATTTCAAATTTGTTTTATTTTTTTTCTAACTTTTTATCTTGTAAAAGCTGAATGATTTTTGCCGAAGTTTCTTCGACAGATTTTTTGGTAACATCAATTACATGGCACTGTAATTTGGCAAAGAGTTTTTTTGATTCGGCAATTTCGCTTTTTATTGTTTCAATATCGGTATAATCGCAAATACTGTTTTCACCAATAGAATTTAACCTAGTTTGCCGAATATTAACTAATTTTTCTGGATTAATTACTAACCCTACAATAAGTGGTTTTTTTAATTCATAAATTATTGCAGGAATGGTTTGCATACTTACAAATGGTATGTTGGCAACTTTATAGCCTCGTAAAGATAAATAAATAGAGGTAGGCGATTTAGAAGTGCGCGAAACTCCAATAATAATAATATCGGCTTCATAATAATCAAAACAAGCCTGACCATCATCGTGAGTTAAAGTATAACTAATAGCATCGACTCTCGAAAAATATTGCTGATCAAGCAAATGTTGCCTACCTACAGCATGAGTAATATTCATATTTAAATATTTTGAAAACTCTGCAATAATGTGCGATAAAACTGGAATGCAAGGCAATTGAAGTTGATGACACTTTTTTCGTAATTGCTCAACAAATTCATCTTGCATAATAGTATAAAGCACAATGCCAGGATATTGCGAAATTGCCTCTAATACTTTATCAAGTTGAGATTTGGTTCTGGTAAGAGACCAAATAAAATCGGTAGTTTCAACATTTTCAAACTGCGAAAGCACCGCCCTAGCAATTGAACCTAAAGTTTCACCAGTAGAATCAGATATTAAGTGTAAATTAATTTTCATTCAATTTGCTGTGATTCTTTTATTTGTAAAAGCGAACTTTAATGTTAAATTAATTGTTTTGCTAAACGATCGATAGATTTAAAAGAACTAGCTTTGTATTTTAGCTTTATCACATCACCAATTCTTACAGCAGAAGCTTGCTTACTATCTGAAATGATAACCCAGCAAGTTTTAGGATCGATTATTTGTGAAATTGTGCCACTAGCAATAATTTTTTTCTCGATTTCGGCTTTTCCTGTGATAGGATTTTCTATTTCGTATTCACCTGAAACATCAAATTTATCGCCATGTTTTAAGCCATCTTCAAAACCAAGATTAACTTTAAAAATAGTTTCTTTGTTTAGAGTTCGTTTTTCTAAAATATAACCACGTTTTGCAAAAGCATTTAAAATATTAGCTTCGGCAAAAGAAATGGCATCTATTACAGCTTTTCGCACCAAGCCATCATCTCTTTTAACACTTTCAGCATTTTCACCGCCAATTCGAATGCCACCTAAAGCAAAACCGCCATTATTTTGCACATTTTCGCTACGTGTTGCTAAACCAGAAAGCTCTATGCCATTAACCACAGCAAGAGAAGGAAGTTCGTAGACTTTAATATTGCCACTTATTGAAGCCTTATAAACAAATTTAGGAGGAATGGTTATAGTGTTGCCATTTTTAGGATTAACATAAACACTGCCCTCAACATACTTGCTATTAAAATCGGCATTAGTAATAATACCAGAAACAGCATAATCAGCTACTTTTGGCCCTGCATAAGCCCCAGTTTTGTTCATTTCGGCTAATTGTATTTCTTGTTGTAGTTTAGAGCTAGCATTACGATCGACAAGCTCTGCTAATTTATTTTTTACCAAAAAAGTTTCTAGTTCGCCTGCTAAAGATTTGCCTAAATTAGCTTGTTTAGCTAACTCAATATCTTTTTCATCAAAATCAAAAACGGCAACTTTAACAGTTTTTTTCTCGAGCTGTTCTTCTGTGGGCATAAAAGAGCTTTTGCTAGCAAATTGCTTTTGATATTTATCAAAATTTTTAATAGTAGGAGTGCAAGATGCAGATAAGGTAAAAATTAGAAGAAAGATAAGTTTTTTCATAGTTAGTTTTTGTTGTTAATGATTCCAAGAATATTTAAAATACCGTTTTTTTCGATTTGTTGTTTAAAAATTTGCAAAGCAGAATTTATTGCTTCTTCTTCGCTAATTGCCGAATTGCCTGTAATTTCAAATAAGTTGCTGGCAATGGTTTTGTTTTGCACCATATTTTCGAAATTAATTTTTACTTTAACTATGTGAGTGTTATAAAGAAAATTATAGCTAGAATTGTATTTAGCAATAAGTTTAATTTGCTTTTGACTAGAATTATTTTCAACCATAGAAATAGTAAAACCATCTTTGTTTAAAAAAGGTTTTACAACATTAACAAGCTTGGTATTTGATGATTTATCAAAATAAAATTCGGCAGAAATAGTTGATTTATTTAGCTCATTTTGATATTTTGCAAGCATATCTAAAACACCTGACAAATTAGCTTCAGCACCTGCTCCGTTAATAATGCGAGTTTTTAGCTCAAGCTCTTGCACCAAAGGAATTATTTTGTTTAAGGTAATGTGTTTTTGTAAAAAATTAGCAGAAGGTAATAAATTATCAAGATCGGATATTTTTTTTTGTAGAAACTGAACTCTATCTTGTTGTTCGGAAATGAAAGGATCTTTTTCAACAGAAACTTCTACAAAAAACTTTTGATCTTCTTGTGCACTTTTAGTAACTTGGTAATTGCTAAAACTAATTTTTTCGATAGATTGCTGAACTTTTTGTTTCATTTCTTCATTGAAACTTTGTTGATTTTCTTCTCTGGTTAATTGTGATTCGCTAGAAATAGAAACTATCAGCCTCGATGCTAAATCGACAAGAGCATATTTGGTAGCTTCTTCGAGAGTGTTAGCAGAGGCGGTGCCGTAAAGATTTTGGGAATCATTTTGTTTTGGATTAGAAAACCATTTGGGAACAGATTCTTTTGCCAAAATCATAGTGGGCAACAATAAAAAGATTAAAAGCGATTTAATTATTTTCATTTTTAATCAAGCTCTTTAAGAACATTATTAGAACTAGATTGTGAATTGTTAATTCGACTAGAAGCAGAAGAGTTTTTTGCGGTTTTTTCGGTGTCAGTTGCAATTTTAACACAATTGCACAACAAAAAAATAGACAATATAAAAAATGATTTAGTTAATTTCATAAAAAAAATTATATCAGAATTGCAACAAAACAATGGGAAGGTAAAACCTTGCCCCATTGTTTGTTATAAATGGTTTTTTATTCTTTTTTAGTGGTTTCTTCTTTTGCAGAAACTTTTGCTTCAGCTTTTGTTTCTGATTTTGCTTCGTTTTTTCTTTCTTTTTCAAGTTCATCAAAAAGATCTTTAGTGGCTTCTTGAGATTTACTGATATTATTTCGGCTTAAATTAGATTTAGCTAGTTTATCTTCAAATTCTTTTTGGCTATTTTTTAAGAATTTGCTATAATCTTCGGTGCCAAGTATCATTCTGATGTAAAGAGTGCCATCTTCGGCTTTAAAGATTTTATCGCGTTTAGCACCAGACATAGGTAGATTTTTAACTACTTCTTTGCTAGCTTGAGCGAAAAATTCTTCAACATCGTCGTTATCATTTACCTTGGCAGAGCGAAGAGCATTTTTAGTTACCCTAGAAATTTCAGATTGAATGGTAGAGGCAATATTGGCTTTAGCATCGAGTTCGGCTTTTGGAATTTGCACAGTAATACCGCCACGTGAAGGGCCAGCAATACCAACACCAGCAACACCTTCTTTAACCTCAAAGCTAGGATTTAAAACCCATTCTGGCAAATCTTTTAGTTGTTTTCCAGAATCTTTTTGCATTTCTTTTTTAGTAGCACAAGCAGAAAAAAGAAGTGCCGATGCTAAAATTGTAAAAATTATTTTTTTCATAGTAGATTTTTTAAATTATTAAAAATAAAAGTTAATCAAAACTAATTTTAGCATTAGTTTATTTTTTTGCAAGATAAAATTTATGCTAATTTTATTGAAATTGATATTAACACTGTTGCATTTTAAATTTGTTTTAATTTTTTGTTAATTTTGGCACTGAAAAAAGTTAAATGCGAGCCAAATATTGATAAGAAGGCTGTTTTTTAACAAAAACTCCTTTTGGTAATTCGCCATGCTGAAAAAAAACATCAATAGGTATGCCCCCCCTAGGAAACCAATAACCAGAAAATCGCAACCATTTTGGCTGTAAAATAGCTAGTAAATCTTTGGCAATTTGCACTGTGCAACTTTCGTGAAAAGAGCCATAATTACGATAAGAAAATAAATACATTTTTAGCGATTTGCTTTCGATAATAAAATTTTTTGGCACATAATCGAGCACTAAATGAGCAAAATCTGGTTGAGAAGTGATCGGGCAAAGCGAGGTAAATTCGGGGCAAGTGAAACGAATGCTGTAATCAAGATCGGGGTGCGGATTGTTGATGGCAAAAAGCAATTCACAATTCGGTTTTGCAAGTTGATATTGTGATTTTTTACCCAGTGGTATTTTTTTTTCTTTTTTCATATTTTTTATTGTGTTTTCTGTAGGTTTTAGGAAGTTCAAAAGCCCCTTGCCAAATACCTTTTTGCTGTTCTTTGGCGGTTTTTTCGAGATCAATTTCTTGTTTAGTTGCATGGTTAAAATCGTAAATAATTGCCATGCCGTTAGCTAATAAATGATTATTAATATTGAGTTTTTCGAGATAGCAATCGCCTAAAATACGGTTATAAATATCGAGTTTTTGATAATTGCAAACTACTTCTTGATTTTTTAACAAATTGATTAAAAAATTTTTACTCACTAAACCACATTGATATTGTTGAGATTTAGCATTTAAGCATTCTTGAGTGAATTCAGGAGCATCAATGCCATTGAGCCTGATTTTGATTTTTTTTATAACTATCGAATCGCCATCTAAAACAAATGCCTTGCCAGATATTTGTTGAATAGTGTTATCATTTTCGTTTGCAACAGCATTGCCAACAACCACAAAAAAAATTATCAGACAAAGCTTAAATAGAAACATAAATTATCAGATATTTCTTACTAAATTGTGATAATCAGAAATAAGATCGAGAGTTATTTGGCTAGCATTGTTAAATGTATAACGATCGATAGAGCCGATTCTAGTGATTTCGGCCGCGCTGCCAGTGAGAAAAGCATCTTGGTAGTTGATGAGATCGTTTGGTAAAATATGTTTTTCTATCACTTTTATGCCTTTTTTTAAAGCTAATTCAATAACGGTTTGCCTAGTGATGCCGTTTAAAAAGCAATCAGGGGTTGGAGTGTGAAGCTCGTTATTTTTGCTTACTAAAAATAAATTTGCCCCTGTTGCTTCAGCTATATAACCTCTATAATCAAGCATAATAGCATCGTGATAGCCATCTTTTTCGGCTTGATGTTTTGAAATAGTGCAAATCATGTAAAGCCCTGCAGCTTTAGCAGAAACTGGTGCAGAATCTGGGTTTGGTCTACGATATTTAGCAAAAGCAAGCTTTAAACCTGTAGCAATATTTTCGGCAGAATAGTAAGTATCGAAGTGCCAACAAGCAATAGCTGTGTGTATTGTGTTGTGTTGCGCTGAAATTGCCATTTTTTCAGAACCTCGCCAAGCAAAAGCTCTCATGTAGCCGTTGATAATGTTTTGTTTTTCTACTAATTGCTGTTTAACTTTTTCTAATTCTGCTATGCTGTAAGGTATGATAAAATCCATAGTTTGAGCAGATTTATGAAGCCTTTGTGAATGCTCTTGACTTTTAAAAATATTTTTGTTATAAATTCGCTCGCCTTCAAAAACACAAGAAGCATAATGTAAGCCATGATTTAAAATGTGAACCTTGGCATTTTGCCAATCAAGAAACTCGCCATTATACCAAATAGTGCCAGATCTTTTATCAAAAGGAATATGTTCCATATTTTACAAACTAAATTATTGAAATATTGGCAATATTTTAAAGACTTATTTTTTAATTAGCAAAACTTTTTTTGCGATCTTTTGGGATGGAAAATGCCATTATTTAACATCAGGAAATAGATGACTCACTATCAACCACACTACACCAACCACTTTTGCAAAGCCAAATGCGATCAAAAAATTTAATGTGATACACTCGAGACCCAAGTTTCTACCAAAACAAAGAGTTGCAAACATTAATAATGTAAATATTATAAGATACCATTTTAGCAGACTAGACCACTGCTGTTTCATAGTCATATCTTTATTTTTATGATCTATATCTTGTTGCTCTTTTTCGGCAAGGAAACTTTTATCTCTTTCTTTAAAGGGATTAGATTCATAGTATAACTTTACTTGATCTTTAAAAGGTAAATTTTCTAAATCATTATCTTCTGAACCAGTGTAATTATTTTGAATCGGGATTAAATTTTTGGTTAGTTTTCATGGTAAATTAAATTACATTTTCAACATTATTTTTAAAATAAATTTTAATATCTTCTAAATCTATTTCGGTATTCCATTTGGCGATTTTTATCGTTGCCAAATCATGCCAAGGAGAGCCTTGTCTATGAGACCAATCAGAGAGAACAGCTGCTGAAATATTTCCCCATTTTTTCACAGTTTGCTCGAGAATTTCTTTGATTTTTTCATCACTTACCGATTTTATGGTATCTTGCTGGCATTTTTTTATTTCATTTTGATATCTTTTATGCACCCTAGGAAAAACAGGGCCATAAGGCCATATTTTTGGCTTTTCGTCGATATCGTAAATTTCGCTTACATCATTGATTAGGCAAAATCCTACAAAAAGATATAATAATTTTTGTATTTTAGTGTTATTAAATTGATATTTATTTTTGTTACATAAAAAGACGATATCTTTGGCTAATTCAAGGGTTTTCATATATTTTATGTTTAAGTTATTTATGGCAATGTTAAATTTTAAATTTGTTTTAATTTTAGTTTTGAGAAGAAATTTCTGCTAAAATTTTATATTTTGATAATTAATAAAACAAGAATAAAATTTATTTTAAAAATTTACTTGCATTTAAAAGAGTTCGGTTTAAAATTTTTGCCAATTTTTTGTTTTAAAATTTGATTTTATTCTTATGTTGGTAGTGCAGAAATTTGGCGGAACTTCGGTTGGCAATATCGAGCGAATCAAAAATGTTGCTAAAAAAGTTGAGGCTGAAATTAAAAAAAATAATCAAGTGATAGTGGTGGTTTCGGCAATGTCTGGGGTTACTAATCAGTTAGTTGATTATTGCAATCAGGTTTCAAGCTTAACAAATAATTATGCATTAAGCGAATACGATTCTATTGTTGCCACAGGTGAGCAAATAACTTGTGGTTTGTTGGCTTTACAGTTGCAATCTATGGGTTATAAAGCTAGGTCTTTCTTGGGTTGGCAAATTCCTCTTACAACCGATAATGTTCATAGTAAAGCCAGAATCGATGAAATAAATGGTAAAGTTTTATTAGAGGCTTTAAAAAACTATCAAATAATAGTAATAGCAGGTTTTCAAGGCATGCATCTTGAATCAAATAAAATAACTACTCTTGGCAGAGGTGGCTCTGATACTTCTGCGGTAGCAATAGCTGCTGCAGTAAATGCCGATATTTGCGATATTTATACCGATGTTGATGGTGTTTATACTACCGATCCTCGCATTACTGATAAAGCAAAAAAGCTTAACAAAATAACCTATGAAGAAATGCTAGAAATGGCTTATAGCGGTTCAAAAGTTTTACAAACTCGCTCTGTGGCTATGGCGATGGCTCATAATGTTAAAGTGAGAGTGCTTTCTTCTTTTGAAGAAGTCAACGAAAATTCAGGAACAATTTTAGTTAATAACAATACAGAAATTATGGAAAAACAATTAATTACCGGCATTAGCTATTGCAAAACCGATGTTCGAATTACCTTATCACAAATGCCAGATCACCCCGGCTTATCAGCAACAATTTTTGGTGCTTTAGCAAGCCAAGAAGTTAATGTTGATATGATTGTGCAAAACATCAGTGCTGATGGCAAAAAAATAGATATTACTTTTACAACCAGTAACGATGAACTAGAAAGAGCAAAAATCGCTATTGCAAATATTAAAAACGAAGTAAATTTTACTGAATTAAAAATAGACAATAACATTGCTAAAATTTCGGTGATTGGTGTTGGCATGATTAGCCACTCTGGTGTTGCACACACTATGTTTAAAACATTGGCAGATAAAGGCATTAATTTATTGTTAATTTCTACTTCTGAAATCAAAATTTCGGTTTTAATAGCCAAAGAATATGGCGAATTAGCTGTGCGAATTTTACACAATGCTTTTGGTTTAGAAAAATAAATAAATTTTAATTTCAATATACTATCAAACTTTACTAATACCATTTCAACTTTAAAATTAATTAATATAATGAGATCTCAACAACAACAACCATCAGAAAAAAAACTACCTCTTACTCTTTCATTTACAAAAAAAGAAGGCGTCCTTAGTCTTGGTCCTGATCAAAAATATTTCAATGAAATACTTGAAAAACTTGAAGAACATCAAAGATCTAACTCTTATGATAATGAGTCATTGATCGTAAAATTTTTAAAACCAAAAGATAATATCCTTAGATATTTAACCATATCCAGCAATTTTTCATATTCAGATCTCGAAGTTCCGATTAGTCTTGGAAGCTTAATAGAAAATGACCAAGCATTAAAAATAGCACTAGATAATAGAGAATTAAAAGAATTAACATTTGTAGATGTAGCTCTTGAACCTAGAAAATTAGGTGACATACTACTCAAATGTATACAATTAAAATCGTTGAGTTTTGAGTCAATGTTTGGAGGTTCAGAAGACTCTTTTTTTACATCACCTCAAGAATGCCAAGAAGCACAAACAATTCGTGCAAGAGCATTAACCGATCTACTAAACACGGTATCAATTATTAGAGGAGATCTAACAAAATTAAGTTGCAAAAATAGTTCAGTAAATGCTGATGGATTAGATCAAATCGCAAAGTTATCAAAATTACAAGAATTATATTTAATAAATGTAGAAAATCTTTCTGCTGAAAAATTGAGCGAAGTAATAAAAAAACTGCCAGAATTGCGAAAATTAAATTTGGCCGGGTGTTCGTTAAAATTAGAAGATTTACCATTAATTTTAGATGCACTCAAAACAAACGATTCAACCACAAAACATCCATTGCAGAGCTTAACTATTCCTTTTGAAATAAAAGATCCTGCTACTTTACAAGAAATAGCAAAAACCAAAATAAAATCTATAACTTTTGCCTGCGGTCCAGAGAGCTATACAATAGAAATAACAAATCTACCTGCTGTTACACCAAGCAATCCAATACCTGCTGTTACACCAAGCAATCCAATTATACCCGATAATCAACATCAACAACAAAGGTGTTGCGTTATTAACTAGGCAAAACTTGCAGTTATTATACCATTTCAACTTTAAAATTAATCAATCTAACAAAATATTTTTGAGATAAAAACTTTAAAAAACGAAAGCTGTATATCCATACAGCTTGGGGCTTTTTGAAGATTTTTAGCCAAAAAGATGAAGTTAGATTGATTAATTTTAAAGTTGAAATGGTATAATTTTCAGTTGCGCTAATGCAACAAAACGATATGTTTAATATGAGGCTAAAAATAGCTAAAATTTCTTCTCAAAACTTAAAATTAAAACAAATTTAAAATTCAACAGTGCCATCATTATGTAGTTTCGTATAATTTTGCAATTTCGTTGGCAAATTGTTGTTGTAAAATGTTTGTTTTTAGCTTATAAGAAGGGGTTATTTGTTCTTTTTCAATAGAAATCTGTTCGGTGATAATGCAAAATTTTTTGATTTGTTGCCAGCTATCGAGTTGATGATTGATTTTAGCAATTTCTTGCTCTACCAAACTATTTAGAGTTTGTTGATTATATTGCTTATTTAATATGGTTAAGTTTTCTGATTCAAAAAATAATAAAGCAGAAACAAAAGGTTTGCCTTCGGCAATAATAACACTACCAAGTAGCCCTGTTATTTGTTGCTGAAGTAGTTGTTGCAAATAACTTGTCATCACATATTTGCCGTTGCTGGTTTTGAGTAGCTCTTTTTTTCTGCCAATAATTTTTATAAATCCATCGTTTATTTCGGCTAAATCACCTGTGTAAAGCCAGCCATCTTGCAACACTTGTCTAGTTTGCTGTTCTTCTTTAAAATAGCCAAGCATAATGTTTTTACCACTTGCCAATAGTTCGCCATCAGGGGCAAGCTTTAATTTGACCGAAGGAAAACAAATACCCACAGTTCCTAGTTGATAACAAGATTGACAATTTGTTGCTAAAACCGGCGAACTTTCGGTGAGACCATAACCGCAATAAACCGCAAGACCAATGCTGTGTAAAAATTTTTCAATTTCTTGTGGCAAGGCGGCTCCACCACAAATAATAGTTTGAACTTCTCCCCCAAAAAAAGCTCTTAATTTGCGATATAACAATAAATCAAGAATAAAATCTGAAAAGTTTTTTTTATTTACAGGGCTAAAATTTTTTGCCTTATGCAGAGCTATTTTGAGTAAAAATCTGGTTAGCAAGTTGCCTTGTTGGCTTTTTTGCTTGATCTTATTAAACATTTTTTCTAATAATCGAGGAACGGTAGTAAATAAATTAGGCCGAACTTGTTGTAAATATTTAGGCATGTTAAGCACATCGTCAACAAAATAAATACTCACTCCTTGTGTGAGGTAAAAAAGCATTACCATTCTTTCAAAAATATGAGCTAGTGGCAGATAAGAAAGCACTTTTTGTTGAGCACAAAGTGTAAAAAAAACTGAAGAATCGATAATTTGGCTAATTAAATTGCCATGACTTAACATCACTCCTTTTGGTAAGCCAGTGGTGCCCGAAGTAAAAACAATGGTTGCAAGAGTATCACTTGAGCTTTTTGGCAAATCGCTGTATGGTTTATTTTGCCGCTCGCCCATTTTACTTAATTCGGTAAAGTTAAGACAGTTTGGATGATTAAAACCAATGGTGATAATAGTGTAGAGATGATGATTTTCTTCGGCAAAATCTGGTTTATCAGTGATGATAACTTTTGCTTGAAGCAATTCTAATTGATATTGTAAATTTTGCACACTTATATTATGAAACATCGGCGAACTCACTAAACCACTTGAAACTATTGCCAAATCACATATCAACCACTGCCAGCTTTGGTAACAGTAAATTACCACATTTTGCGAAATAACTGGCAATTGTTTTAGCCCCCAAGCAATATTATTAACTTCTTGGTAAAATTCTTGGCTTGAAATAATTTTGCCACTACCTAAACAATTCAGTAATGTTGGATTATCAAAATTTTGTTTATGATAAATAACAATATCATTTAAACAGGTAAGATCGCTTAAATTCATAATTTTTTATTTAAATTTTAATGGCATTTTCGCTCATTTGATACCAATTATTACAATCTTTTTTTGTTGCTTTTTCCAGACCAGTTAAGTAAAGCTCTTCTTCTGCTCTAGTAAGGGCTACATAAAATAATCTGTGATTTTCTTGTATTTCTTGATTAATTTTCTGCTCCATATAACTTTTTATTTTATCATCATATTTTTGTAAAGTAAAAACAAAAGGAAGAGATAATTTATTTTCTTGATGATCGAGCCATAAAATTTTATTATGCTTGAAATTAGGTTGTTTTGTAGCATAAGGAATAATAACAATCGGTGCCTGCAAACCTTTGGCAGAATGTATGGTCATCATTCTGATTACATTTTTTTGTTGATTTTTAATGGTTATTTCTGGGTTAGTGTTGTAAAGATATTCAAGAAATTGCCACAAATTTGAGTTATTTTTACTAGTAAAATTATGCAATAAAAATAAAAATTCATCAAACATTAACCAAGCTTTATTGCCTAATCTTGTTATAAAATTATTACTAATAACAGGGTTGTTTAGTATTTTATAAAAAAAATCAAACAAATTGTTTTGTTGAAAAAGTAATAAAAAATCATTTAAACATTTGAGTTCGGGATTGTTTTTAACCACTTCCCATAAACTGCTTTTATTGTTTTGGCTAGTAAAAATTAAGCTTTGTATAGCTTCTTCTGTTTGTTGACAAAAAGGTGATTTTAATAAGCAAGCTAAATTAAAATTGTTTTCTTGATCTAAAACAAACTCTGCTAAAGCGAGTATATCATTAATTAAAAGCGAGTCTAAACAATATTCTTTATCGATACTGGCAAATTGAATTTTTGCTTCGTAAAAAGCTTTTTCAAGGTAAGAGGCTTGTTTTTTTTGTTGAAATAACAGTAAAATATCGCCATATTGTAAAGTTTTGTTATTTGATAATTTTTTGCCACTTTCTACCCAATTTTTGATTTGACTAGCTAATTGTCGAGCAAATTGCATGTTATTTTCATAATTGTTTTCAGAAATTAATTCTGGTTTTTGCAAGACAAATTTTGATTTGATATTTTTTACTGGTAAATGCCGATTATATTCGGTATTTTTTACCAAAGACGAAGTAAGGTTGTTGTGGCAAAAAATAGTATCTACCGCTTCTAAAATTTCTCCGCCAGAGCGAAAAGAGTGATTAAGATTGATAGCTTCTAATTTTAGTTTATTTTGAAAATAAATAAATTGCCGACTTGTATTAGCAATATCTGCCCCTTGAAAAGAATAAATTGATTGCTTTTCATCGCCTACCACAAAAAAACTTCTTGGCCTTGTATTGGCCGATTCCCCTACTGCAAATTCTTCGGTGAGAGCTTTAATTATTTCCCATTGCCAAGGGCTAGTATCTTGGGCTTCATCAAGCAAAATATGATTAATATTGCTATCGAGCTTCATTTTAACCCAGTCGGCATCTTTTTTTAAGAGTTCTTTGCTATAAAAAATTAGATCACTAAAATTTAGTAAATTATGTTGATTTTTATATTGTTGATACTTTTGCATTATTAAAGAAACCAGCTCTAAAATAAAAATAGTGTTATTAATATCTTCAAGAATATTTTTATTTGTTATGAAATTTTGTAATTCATGCAAAAATTTTATGAAAGAATCATCATTTAGTTTTTCTAATTCTTTATAAACAGTTTTTGTTGTGGTTAGCATTAAATTATAAAGCTCTTCAAGATGTTGAGGTTGACAATTTTGTTTGTTAAGATTGTTGGTAAGATTTTTTTGTTGTAAAAAAATAAGAATTGTTAGAAATCGATTTTTGTTAGAATTTTTTTCAATTACCTTTTTGTTAGAATTTTTTTCAATTACCTGATAAAATGTTGTAAAATCAAGATTTTTCAGGGCTGATAAGTAAAAATCTGCAACGGTATGGCTGTTGTTGATATTAAATTTTCGTTTTAATTCTTGCTGAATGTTTTTTAATATTAAATTTGTATCGCAGTAAAATTGCCACTCGTTTAGTTTATCTTGTTTTTCAATAAAAGAATCAATTATTTTATGCAAATTATGTTCGCTAGTTTTGTTTAAAATATTTTTTAACAATTGATGATTTTCTTGATTTTGCAAAACTTCTTGCCAAATATTTTTAAGAATATATTTTTCGTGATTGGTTTCGATAATTTCAAAATGAAGAGGCACTTTTGCTTCTATTGGAAAAAGCTGTAAAATTGTTTTGCAAAAACTATGAAAAGTTTGTATTTTAATGGGGTATTCGCAATCTATCATTTCGGCAAAAAGGATTTGAGCCTTTCGACATTGATTTGGCGAGGGTTTTTTACCTAAAATATTTTCTAGCTTTATAATTAAATCGGCTTCGTTGGCAACAGCTAACTCTTCGAGTTTATAAAAAATTCTCTCTTCCATTTCTTTTGAAGCTTTTTCGGTGAAAGTGAGGCATAAAATTTCTTGTGGCAAAACAGAAGCAAGCAGTAATCGCACAAAACGATCAACTAAAACTTTGGTTTTGCCAGAACCTGCAGAGGCCATCAGCCAGCAATTAATGCTTGGATTAGAAGCTTGTATTTGGGGTTTAGAAGCTTGTGTTATGATGTTATTTGTAAGCATTAATTTTTAGCAAGCTCAGAAGCAATAGTAAAGGCCATTTCAATGCTTTGCGAAGAATTAAGTCTGGGGTCGCAATGTGTATGGTAGCGATCAGATAAATTTAACTCCGAAATTTTTTGATTACCGCCCAAGCATTCGGTAACATCTTGCCCAGTAAGTTCAAAATGCACTCCGCCTGCAATAGTGCCAAGTTGTTGATGGATTTGAAAAAAAGATTTTACTTCTTGTAAAATATGGTTAAAATCACGAGTTTTGTAGCCATTAGAAGATTTTATGGTGTTGCCGTGCATCGGATCACAAGACCAAATAACTTTGTTGCCGTTATTTTGTATTGCCTTAACAAGTTTAGGTAAATGTTGATTTATTAAGTCTTTGCCCATTCTTGCAATTAAAGTAATTCGACCAGAAATATTATTTGGATTAAGAATTTCAAGGAGTTCTAAAAGCTCTTTTTCGGTAATAGTTGGTCCAACTTTAAAAGCTATCGGATTTGAAATGCCAGAAGCAAACTCAACATGAGCCCCTTTTGGGCAACGAGTGCGATCGCCAATCCAGAGCATATGGGCGCCAAGATTATAAAATTTGTTATGTTCAGCAACAAAACGAGTAAAACATTGCTCGTAATTTAACAGTAAAGCCTCGTGAGAAGTGAAAAAACTTGCAGTGGTAAATTGTGGAATTTCGCTATATTTAATACCGCAGGAATTTAAAAAATTTAAAATATCATTAATTTTATCGGTAATATGATTAATATTTTGTTGACTATTTAAAGAATGGCTGAATTCTTGATTCCATTGATTGATTTTCTCTAGGTTGCCATAGCCACCAAGAGCTAAAGATCGTAAAAAATTTAGTGAAGCTGCAGAATAAAAATAAGCCTGAATAAGCCTAGACGGATTAGCATTTCGAGCATCAGAGGTAAAATCGATGCCATTAACAATATCGCCACGATAAGCAGGAAAAGTTTGGTTATTAATGGTTTCGTTATCAGCTGATCTGGGTTTGGCATATTGACCTGCAATTCTACCAACTTTAACCACAGGCTTTTTTAAGCCATACATTAAAGCAACAGTCATTTGCATAATGGTGCGAAAGTAATTTTTTAGATTATTAGCAGAAAACTCTAAAAAACTCTCGGCACAATCGCCACCTTGCAGTAAAAAGGCTTCTCCTTTTTCAACCAAAGCAAGTTGTTGCTGAAGCTGATGAATTTCATCGCATGAAACCAAAGGGGGAAAGCTAGATAGTTCGTGCTCTACTTGCTGTAAATTAGCCAAATCTTGGTAAGTTGGCTGTTGCTTAATAGGAAAATTTCTCCACGAAGCAGGATGCCAATTTGTTATTTTTGAGTGATTATCAAACATTAATGCAATTAGTGATTGTTGCTTATAATACCAAATTTCATTTATAATTATGGCACTGTTGCATTCCAAATAAATTAAAACAAATTTACAATGCATCAGTTTCATTATGATGAAGTTAATCTTTAATTGCAACTAGATTTTTTTGAAGAATTCAAAAATTTTTAAAAATTCTTCTTGTTTTTAAAAAAAACTACAATAAAATTTTTATCTAATGGCACTGTTGAATTCCAAATTTGTTTTAATTTATTTGCGATGCAACAGTGCCATAATAATTAACTTTTTAAATAATTTTTTCTATGCTTAATCATCACAATAGCAACGAAAATAGCAAAAATATTCAATCAAAACATAATTCTATGGTTTTTGGTTATATTTGGTCTGCAATTTTTGTTTTTTTTGCCATTAAGTTTCATTATTTTTTCTGGTTTGTTTCGTTTTTTTTCTTTGCTATATCTTGTTTTTTTCCCGCTTTTTTTGTTAAAACAAAAATTATTGATTACTGGTCAATATTTGGTAATTTTATTGGCAAAATAAACTCTACTATTATTATGTTTTTATTATTTTTTGTTTTGTTTATGCCAATAGGTTTTGTTTTAAAATTATTTGGCAAAGATTTATTACAAAAAAAATTACAACCAAATTCTAATAGCTATTTTACTGCACGTAAAACTCAACCAGGTTCAATGATTAATCAATTTTAATATGTCTTTCTTGCAAGAATTATGGAGTTTTTTAAAAGCTCGTAAAAAATTTTGGCTATTGCCAATAATTTTAGTTATGTTGTTGCTAGGGGTTTTGCTGGTTTTTGCCCAAGGATCTGCCGTAGCTCCTTTTATCTACACTTTATTTTAACCTTTATTTTACACCGCTATGCAAAATCACCATAAAATAAAATCACTCATTGTTAATTTTTTGTTGCTATTAATAGTAACAATTGTTTCTCTGCTAATTTGCGAACTTGCTGTAAGAAAAATCCTACCTTTTTCTTTAAATCAAGATGAACGAAATTTATCTTACAATCATCATCAAATTCTAGGCTGGTTTCCAAAGCCAAATTTACAACAAAAATTTATAGGTAGTCACCAAATTACCGTTTCACACAACGATCAAGGTTTTCGTGATGTAAATAATCATCCAAACAACCCTGCCATAATGTTTTTAGGCGATTCTTTTGTATGGGGCTACGATGTAGAAAATGAACAAATTTTTACTTCTTTATTGCAAAAAAAATTCCAACAACAATATGCAATTTATAATCTCGGAGTGAGCGGCTATGGTACCGATCAAGAATTTTTATTATTGCAACAGTTTTATGATAAAATTAAGCCACAAAAAGTTTTTCTTATTTTTTGTGCCAACGATTATTACAATAATAGTAACAATGTTGTTTATGGCGGTTATCATAAACCACATTTTGTGCAAAATAATAAAGGCGAGCTTTTGTTGCAAGGTGTGCCAGTGCCAATTTCTGGCAATTATAAAATGCTAAATTTTGCTTCTAATCATCCTATTTTAGCAAAATCACATTTGGCTCAATGGATAGCTAAATTATTTTATCGAGCACAACATAATATTGCAAAAAAACGATCTTTACCAGATCCAACTTTGGCAATTTTAAAAAATATCAATCAATTTTTACAAGTAAAAAATACTCAATTTATTGTCGGTATTATCGATTCTGATGATATTTTAGAACAGTTTTTAAAACAACAAAATATTTCTTTCATTAATTTAAAAAATGATTTTCGTTTTCCGCAACAAGGCAACCACTGGAATCAGCAAGGTCATGAATTTGTCGCTGATAAAATTTTTAATTGGCTTAACGAAAATAAATAAAAAACATGTCTTATATTCTTGGTATCTCTGCTTATTATCACGATTCTGCGGTTGCTTTATTGCATAATCAAAATATTATTTTCGCTTCTCAAGAAGAAAGATTTACCCGAAAAAAGCACGATAGTTCGTTTCCAAAAGAAGCTTTAAAATACTGCTTGCAAGAAGCTGGCATCAAGCTTAGCCAAGTTGATTATATTGGTTTTTATGATAAACCTTTTTTAAAATTTGAAAGATTGCTCGAAACCTATTTAGCAGAAGCTCCATTTGGCTTTAAATCTTTTATGATGGCAATGCCCACTTGGTTAAAAGAAAAATTATTTTTAAAAAATACTCTTATCAAAGAGCTTTCTTCTTTATATATGGCAGAACAGCAGGTTTCTTTGGTAGAGGCAAAAAAAATTATAGCAAACAAATTATTATTTGCCGAACATCATTTATCACATGCCGGGAGTTGTTTTTATCCTTCTCCTTATCAAGAATCGGCAATTCTTACCATGGATGGTGTAGGAGAGTGGGTTACTACTTCAATTGGTTATGGCAAAAATAATAAAATTGATTTTTTACAAGAAATTCATTTTCCACACTCTCTTGGCTTACTTTATTCGGCAATCACTTATTTTACTGGCTTTAAAGTTAATTCTGGCGAATATAAAGTTATGGGCTTGGCTCCTTATGGCAAACCAATTTATGTTGATGTTATTAAAAAGCATTTAATCGATATCAAGCCAGACGGATCCTTTCGATTGAATATGAAATATTTTAATTATACCGTTGGCTTAACTATGACCAACAAACATTTTAACAAATTATTTGGTAAAAAGCCTAGAAAACCAGAAACTGAAATAACTCAATTTGAAATGGATTTAGCCAGATCCTTACAAGATGTAACCGAAGAAGTGGTTATCAAATTAGCAAAAACCGCTCAAAAACTTACAGGTTCAAAAAACCTTACTATGTCGGGCGGTGTTGCTTTAAATTGTGTAGCTAACGGCAAGTTATTAAAAGAGAAAATCTTTGAAAATATTTGGCTTCAACCAGCTTCAGGTGATGCTGGCGGGGCTCTTGGTGTGGCATATGCTATTTATTATAGCCATCTTAACCATCAAAGAGAAGTTCAAAAAAATACCGATAGCATGCAAGGCTCTTATCTTGGCAAAGGCTATACTAACAACGAAGTAAAACAATACCTCGATAGCATTGAAGCAAATTATTTATATTTTAATGATCAGCAACAATTTAATAATTATTTAACCGATTTACTCTGTCAAGAAAAAGTAATTGGTTGGCATCAAGGCCGATCAGAATTCGGCCCAAGAGCACTTGGTGCTAGAAGTATTATTGGCGATGCAAGAAGTCAAAAAATGCAATCAATTATGAATTTAAAAATTAAATATCGCGAATCATTTCGCCCTTTTGCTCCAGCAATTTTAAGAGAACATCTCACTGCATATTTTGATATCCCAGATATTGATAGCCCTTATATGTTAATGGTTGCTTCGGTTTTGTCAAAATATCGTTTGCCACTTAATAAAGAGCAAGAAAATTTATTTGGCATAGCAAAATTAAACATTGTTAAATCAACCATTCCTGCGGTAACTCATATCGATTATTCTGCCAGAATCCAAACTGTTCATCAAAAAACTAACCCTAAATTTTATGCTTTATTACAGCAATTTTATCAAAAAACAAATTGTCCAGTGCTAATTAACACTTCTTTTAATGTGAGAGGCGAGCCAATTGTTTGCTCTCCGCAAGATTCTTATCAATGCTTTATGCGAACCGAAATGGATGTTTTAGCAATAGAAAATTTTGTATTGTTAAAAGAAAATCAACCAAAATTTATCGACTACGAAAATTGGCAACAAACCTATGCTCTAGATTAATTCTAAAATGCAACAAATTAATTTAACAACTCGTTATATCATTTTTCATTTATAATTTTCGTTAAAAAAAATGATTGTATTTTAAAAGATAAAATCTTATATTTTTGCTAAACTTTACAAAATATCACTGTTGCTATAACAGTGCCAAAATCAAAACAAAATTAAATTATGAGTAAAACAGATTGCTATCAAGTTCTTGGTATCAGCAAAACAGCCTCTCTTGAAGAGATCAAAAAAGCTTATCGTAAATTGGCGATGCAATATCATCCAGATCGTAACCCGGGCAATAAAGAGGCTGAAAAAAAATTTAAAGAAGCAACTGAAGCTTACGAAATTTTAAAAGATCCAGATAAAAAAGCTCAATACGATAAATACGGTCATCAAGAAAACAATTTTTCTGGCGGTTTTGGTGGTGGCAGAGGCGGTTTTGAAGGATTCGATTTTAATGATATATTTAGTAATTTTGGCGATATGTTCTCCGACGGATCCTCTGCTAAAAAAGCAAATCATGGTTCTGATGTGCGATATAATCTCACTATTTCACTAGAAGAGGCTTTTTTGGGAGTTGAACAAAAAATTTCTTTTGCTATTGCTAGCACTTGCGATGCTTGCGATGGCAGTGGTGCGGCAGAAAATTCTAAACCACAAACTTGTCATACTTGCAACGGAACTGGCAAAATCAGATCTCAACAAGGCTTTTATATTGTTGAAAAAACTTGCCATACTTGTAAAGGAGCTGGCACTATAATTAAAAACCCATGCAAAAAATGTAATGGTAGCGGCCGAATAAACAAAGAAAAAACTCTAGCAGTAAAAATTCCAGCAGGAGTTGAAGATGGTAATCGCATACGCTTAAACAACGAAGGTGAGGCTGGCACTAGAGGTGGCAAACCTGGCGATCTATATGTTTATATTTCGGTTCGAAAACACAAATATTTTGTGAGAAAAGATAACGATCTTTACCTAGATTTACCGCTACTTTTTACCACAGCCACCTTGGGCGGAAGTGTTGATGTGCCAACAATCGACGGCACTAAAACCACTTTACACATTCCAGAATATACTCAAAACAATACTCAATTTCGTTTAAAAGCTAAAGGAATGAGTGTTTTAAACAGCGGTGGCAGAAGAGGCGATATGTTTGTGCAAATCAATTTAGTAGCACCAGCTAAACTTACCGCCGAAGAAAAATTAGCTTTACAACAATTTGATAATTTATTAAGCAAAAATAATCATCAAAAAGCTGAAAGTATTTTTAAAAAAATGGGCGATTTTTTTAATTAAAGTTTATGTTGAAAACTCTATTAATTATAATTTTCACTTCACTAGCAGTTTTTATGGCAGTTTTGTGGCTAAATTTCGCTAGTTATAACCAAGAAAAATCAAATAAAATATCTAATGAATAACACTAATCTCACTCCAAAACAAATAGTTGCCGAACTTAATCGTTTTATTGTTGGGCAGGAGCAGGCAAAAAAATCGGTTGCTATTGCTTTACGCAATCGTTTGCGCAGAAAAAAAGTTGCTCCACCTTTATGTAACGATATTTCGCCTAAAAATATTTTAATGATAGGCCCCACGGGGGTTGGTAAAACCGAGATAGCTCGCAGGCTGGCTAAAATTACCAATGCCCCTTTTTTAAAAGTAGAAGCCACTAAATTTACTGAGGTTGGTTATGTTGGTCGAGATGTTGATTCTATGGTGCGCGATTTAGTTGAAGTGGCTATCAAAGATGGTAAGGCTCGGGCTAAAAAGCAACAACATGAACTAGCAACCAAACATGCCAAACAGAAAATACTCAAAATTTTAGTTGGAGATTCTGCTTCGCCAGAAACTCAAGAAAAATTTTTACATCTCATCGAAAATGGTTCGCTTGATAACAAAGAAATCGAAATAGAAATTGCCGATAATTCTATGTCAAATAATTTTGCTAATAGTTTTGATATTCCAGGTGGGCAAATTGGCATGATAAATATTGGCGAAATGCTTGGTAAAGCAATGGGTGGCGAAAAAACCAAAAAAGTTAAAATGTTGGTGCCCGATGCTTTAAAAGCTCTTATTGAAGATGAATCAACAAAACTCATCGACAATGAAAGAATCATTGCCGAAGCTATAAAATTAGTTGAAAATGAAGGAATTATATTTCTTGATGAAATAGATAAAATCTGCGCCAAATCTAGTAGATCTGCCGATGTTTCTCGAGAAGGAGTGCAGAGAGATTTATTACCAATTGTTGAAGGAACCGATATTAATACTAAATATGGGTCAATCAGCACCGATCACATTTTGTTTATTGCTTCTGGAGCTTTTCATTTGGCAAAACCTTCTGATTTATTGCCCGAATTGCAAGGTAGATTTCCTATACGAGTGCAGATGCAACCTCTAACAGAAGCCGATTTATTCAGCATTTTAACCGAACCAGAATCTAGCCTAGTTAAGCAATATAAAGCTTTGTTGTTGGTAGAAAATCTCACCATTAATTTTACCGAATGCGGTTTAAAAGAAATTGCTAAAATTGCTTTTAAGCTAAACAATGAAGTAGAAAATATCGGGGCCAGAAGACTTCATACTTTGCTAGAAAAAATCTTGGAAGATATTAGCTTTGAAGCTTGTGATATGCCTCAAAACTCAATTATAAACATTGATATAAATTATGTTGCACAACATTTAGGAGATTTAATTAGCACTAAAAATGATTTAACAAAATTTATTTTGTAATAACCATTATCATTTTCATTAAATTTGGCACTGTTGCAGAATTAATATGAATTATATCGGATCAAAAAAATCTTTATTATGCTTTTTAGAAGAGGCAATTTATCAAGTTGTTGGCACAAGCAATTTTAGTTTTCTCGATTTATTTGCAGGCACTGGAGCAGTTGGGAAACATTTTAAAAGCAAAGGGCATCAGATTATTGCAAACGACTTGCAATATTATAGCTTTGTTCTTAATAAAAATTACATTGAAAATTGTCAAATTTTAAAATTTTTATTTTTAGAAAATGAATTGTTAGGCTTAAAAAATATAACTCATCAAGATAGAGCAGGTTTTGTTTGTCAATTTTTAAATAACCTCAACTTAACAGAGGGTTTTATTTTTGAAAATTATTGCCTAGGCGGTAAAAAAAATCAAGAGTTTCAAAGGCAATATTTTTCTGATGAAAATGGCAAAAAAATAGATACAATTCGTAAAAAAATTCAAGAATGGCAAGAAAATAACAAAATAACTAGCCACGAATATTATTTTTTACTCGCCACTCTTCTTGAAAATGCCGATAAAGTTGCCAATACTGCCTCTGTTTATGGTGCATTTTTAAAGCAACTAAAAAAATCAGCAAAACAAAATTTATGTATGAGACCAGCAAATTTTATATTAACTGGCAACAATAATAGTGTTTATAACGAAAATATCGAAACTTTAATAAATCAGGTTGAGGGAGATGTTTTATATCTAGATCCGCCCTATAATCAAAGGCAATATGCTTCAAATTATCATTTGTTAGAAACTATTGCCAAATATGATAATCCTGCAATTGTCAAAAAAACTGGCTTGAGAAATTATTCAAAGCAAAAATCAAAATTCTCACAAAAAACAGAAGTAAGCAAGTCTTTTGCTAATATTATTCAAAAAGCAAAAGTAAAATATATCTTTTTAAGTTACAATAACGAAGGCTTGTTGACAATTAAAGAAATAGAAAATATAATGTCTCAAAGAGGAAAATATGGTGTTTTCACAACAAAATACAACCGATTTAAAGCCGATAAAACCGAAAATAGAAATCATAAAAATAATTCTGTTACCGAATATCTGCATTACATTAAAATATGATAAATAAAATAACAATGTTGCATCCAAAAGTTGTGCTAATGTAAAACAACATGGAGGGATAGGTTTAATACCATTTCAACTTAAAATACATTGTTAGATTGATTAATTTTAAAGTTGAAATGGTATAATAGAATGCTAAACATAGCTAAAATTAAAACAAATTTGCAATTCAACAATTCAAAATCATCTAAAAATATGAAAGAATTTTTACAACAAAATAATTTAATAGAAATAACTGCCAACGAAGGTTTTATTCTTGATATTCGTTATGCCACCACCAACAATGTTTGTGGCGAAAAACTCTATGATTTTCCTATATGTTTTTTGCATCAATTAGCCTATGAAAAACTTAAAAAAGCACAACAAATTGCTACCGATATGGGCTATAAAATTAAAATATTTGATGCTTTTCGCCCAATTGCTGTTCAACAAAAAATGTTTGATTATTTTAATAAACCAGAATTTTATGGTTTTGTTTCTGATCCTAAAACTGGTTTAGTTTCTCATTGTCGCGGTGTGGCGGTTGATCTTACTTTATGCTATCAAAATGGGCAAGAACTTGATATGAATTCATATTTTGATGATTTTTCTAGTAATTCGAATCATTTATGTAACAACATTAGCCCGCAAGCCAAGCAAAATAGATTAACTTTACTTGGCATCATGACTCTTGCCGGTTTTGATTTTTATCAGCAAGAATGGTGGCACTATCAACTTTTTAATGTTGCATCTTATCAAGTTATACCATTTCAACTTTAAAATTAATCAATCTAACAAAATATTTTTGAGATAAAAAATTTAAAAAACGAAAGCTGTATATCTATACAGCTTGAGGCTTTTTAAAGCTTTTTAGGTTGCATTCCAAATAATACCATTTCAACTTTAAAATTAATCAATCTAACAAAATATTTTTGAGATAAAAACTTTAAAAAACGAAAGCTGTATATCCATACAGCTTGAGGCTTTTTGAAGCTTTTT
>JAUMFK010000080.1:0-6961 GCA_032119875.1 Rickettsiales bacterium | reverse complement strand
TGAAGTTAGATTGATTAAATATCTAACAATGTATTTTAAGTTGAAATGGTATAATTAAATAAAGTTTGCTATTTTTTTTAAAACAATTCTAACATAATTTTATGAAATTTATTCATATCAATTCTAGTGAAACATTACAAAAATATTGGCAGTTTCTGTATGAAAATTATTTTACAAATTTTGAAAATTCGGTTAATTTATACAACGATTGGCAACAAATTATTACCAAGCAAAACCTATTTTTTTGCCTTGATGATAATCAAAACTTGCTAAATTTGGCAACCGCCAGCACTTGTTATAACGAACAAGCCAAGCCTTATTGGTTGTTTAACAATTTGCTTGATGGCAATTTATTAGCAAATACTTTTTTGTTAAACGAAATTAGCAAAATTTTACCACAAGATTTTAAAACAATGTTTTTTGCCTCAACTAAACATAAAAATATGCAACAAGCATTAGCTACTAATTATTTTTGGCTGAATCATTTTTGTTTTAGCTATGAATAAACTAAACAAAACCATATTAGGTCCAATTATTATAATTATTCGATCAATCAAAGATACCATAAAACACGATGGAGTTGAGCATGCTGGTTATTTATCTTTTTTGGCAATTTTATCTTTTTTTCCATCGCTAATTTTTTTAATGACCGCTTTAAGTTTTTTTGACGGTTTATCAACTCATTTTTTAGAAAAAATTTTGGCGCATTTACCAAAAGAAATGTCGGCGGGCTTAAAACCAACAATAGATGAAATTTTATCAGGACCAAGCAACAAATATTTAACCATTGCTTTTATTGGCATTGTTTGGACCGCCTCTTCGGCCGTAGAGGGTCTACGCACAATCTTAAACAAAGCCTATCATATTGGCTCGCCTCCGCCTTATTTATGGCGAAGATTTTTAAGTATTATTGAGTTTTTTATGATTATTTTTTTAATTATTGCCAGCACTGTAATTTTGGTGGTGATACCTAATATTTTGCAACTTTTACCAGCAAAAATGCTACACACTATGAATATTGATTTTGATTTTTTCTATTTAAGACAAATTATTACAGGGCTGATTTTAATCATTTCTGCGACTCTGCTTTATTATATTGTGCCAAGCACCAAGCAAAACTTTAAAAAAACCATACCCGGAGCAATTTCTGCAACTTTTTTATGGTTTTTTGCCACCAAACTTTTTGCCTATTATTTAAATTATTTTGGGCAGATCAATTTAATTTATGGCTCAATTTCAAACATTATTATTTCGCTGATGTATTTTTATTTTGTGAGTTTTATTTTTATTTTAGGGGCAGAATTTAACTACCATTTTGCCAAGTTTTACAGCAGATAAACTAATGGCCTAGATAATGGCAAAATAATGGTGGAGATAAGGAGGCTCGAACTCCTGACCCTCTGCTTGCAAAGCAGATGCTCTACCAACTGAGCTATATCCCCAAATTTTGAATGCAACATTGCTATATTTTAAAATCTTAAAATTTTTTTGTCAACTATTTTTTTTGCCAAAATCTTTTTGTCGAATTGCAATACTAAATTTGTGAGCTTGTAAATTTTCGGCTTCGGCAAAAATTTTAGTGGCAGAAGCTAGTTTTTCAAAGGCTTCTTGATTACAATCAATAATCGATATTCTTTTTAAAAAATCATAAACTGATAAACCACTAGCAAAATTAGCCGAGCCAAAGGTAGGTAAGGTGTGGCTTGGCCCTGCCATATAGTCGCCTATAGCTTCGGGAGTGTAGTTGCCTAAAAAAACTGCTCCTGCATTTTTAATGTGCGGTAAAATATTTTGAGGATTTTCAGTGACAATTTCAAGATGTTCAGGTGCAATTATATTAGCTAATTCAGTTGCTTGATGTAAATTAGAAACCACAAAAACAGCAGAATTTTTGCTAGATTGAGTGATGATTTGAGATCTTTCTAGAGTTTTAGTAATTTCTGCTAAATATTTAACAAAATCTCTGGCTATTTGCTTGCTATTAGTAATAAGAAAAGCTTTCGAATCGGCTCCGTGTTCGAGCTGTGAAAGAGCATCATAAGCTAACCATTTTGGGTTAGCAGTTTCATCGGCAATAATGCAAATATCGGTAGGCCCTGCAATGCTATCAATGCCTACATTGCCATAAACCATTTTTTTTGCCAAGGCAACAAAAGCATTGCCTGGCCCTACAATTTTATTGACTTTTTTTATGGTTTGAGTGCCAAAAGCCATAGCAGCAATTGCTTGCGCTCCGCCAATTGTGTAGATAGTTTTAATGCCACAAAGCTTGGCACAATAAAGCACTGCCTGATTGATTTCGTTATTTTTAACTGGCATACACATAATTATTTCATCTACTTTAGCTACCAAAGCAGGAATTGCCGACATTAAAACCGAACTAGGGTAAGAGGCGGTGCCTCCTGGCACATAAAGACCAATTTTGCTAATCGGCCGCCAATGATTACCAAGTTTTACCCCTAAATTATCGGTAAAATCTAGATTTTGTGGCATTTGTTTTTGGTGATAAACAAAAATTCGTTCATAAGCTAAATTTATGGCTTCTTTTAATGATTTATCAAGATTGTTTTCGCTATTTTTTATGAGTGTTTCATTCACTAAAAGATCGGCAGTGTTTTGACATTGCAAACCATCAAACTGTTGACAATATTTTAGCAAAGCTACATCTTGATGTTTTTGAATATTTTTAAGAATTGCTTGCACAATTTTAGCTATCTTGTTGTTTTGTTGCTGTTGTTTGTTAATAAAACTTAATGCTTTGTTATTGCTAATAAAATTAGCATCTAGATTAAAAATTTTCATAAAATAAATTGATCGCCTAATTTTAATTGTAATTTTTTGGCTAAACCGCCATTAATTTCTAGCACTGCTTTAGCTTTTTTTTCGGAAGAAATAATTTCAGGCGATAAAGGTTTTGCCATAGATTGTATTTTAATAATTTGGTAATTTTCATCAAGAAAAATCATATCAAGGTTAATGTAAGTATTTTTCATCCACATATTGATTTTTTGTGGTTCTTGCCAAATAAAAAGCATAGCATAATTTTTTGGCAAAGTTTTGATATGCATAAGACCTATGGTTTTTTGTTGGTTGGTTTCTGCTTTTGCAACCTGAAATTTGGTTATTTCTTGTGAGTTTCGCCAAAAACTACCGCTATACTGATAGTTGCTTGAATTACTGGCAAAAATATTATCGGCAATTTCTGTGAAATTTGCTGGTGATTTTGCAAAACTAATCTTGCTTATTTTACTTATTGATATTAGCATTAATAAGATTATGATTATTCTTTTTAACATAATTTAAACATATTGAGTGAAAATAATATTTACTATACCAAAATTAATTTTATTTTGCTATCTTTTTATTTTGTTGTTTTTGCTTGATTTTAAACAAGTTTTAGCAAAAAATATTCAAAATAAAAAATCGCCAGAAAAAACAATTATTATCCGCTCCGATTTTATCACTATACAACAAAAATCGCAACAGGTAAAATTTTTACAAAATGTGGTAGTTGAGCAAGATGATAGCTCTTTATTTGCCAACGAAATGGTGGTAGATTACCTAGAAAATGCCAATAAAAAACGTGAAATAAATTTAATTACTGCTAATAAAAATGTTAAATTGTTTAATCAAAACATCACGGCAACTAGTGATTTTGGCATTTATGAACCTAAAAAAAATTTAATTACTCTAAAAAATAATGTTTTGGTAAACGACGGTAAATCAATTATTTCTGGCAATAAATTTATTTACAATTTAACCACTAAAACTGGTAAATTTTCTAATCAAAACTCGTTGCCTACATATCAAAAAAATGCAACAAGCCAACCTCTTGATAACCGAGTAACCGTCATTATCGGCGATAATCCGCAAGAATCTTATCAAAAACAAAATGACTAAAATAAAAACTCTTTCCGCTCACAATTTATCAAAAATTTATGGCAAAAAAACTGTCATTAAAAATGTTTCGTTTGATGTAAAACAAAACGAGGTAGTGGCAATTTTAGGCCCTAATGGCGCAGGCAAAACCACTAGTTTTTATATGTTAGTAGGGCTTGTTTTGCCAAACGGTGGCAATGTTTATTTAGATGATATTAACATTACAAAAATGCCAATTCATCAGCGTGCTAAACTAGGTATTAGCTATTTACCTCAAGAAGTATCTATTTTTCGCGGGCTTAATGTTGAGCAAAATATTATGGCGGTGCTAGAAATTGTTGAGAAAAATCCTAAAAAACAACAAGAAAAACTAGAAATGCTATTAAATGAATTTTCTATCACACATATTCGCAAATCTCATGCTTTATCGCTTTCGGGTGGCGAACGAAGAAGGGTTGAAATTGCAAGGGCAATCGCTACTAATCCTGTGTTTATTTTGCTTGACGAGCCTTTTGCAGGAATCGATCCCATTGCCGTTGCTGATATTCGGCAGATGGTTTCACATCTTAAAGATCGTGGCATTGGTGTTTTGATTACCGATCACAATGTGCGCGAAACCTTGCTAGTAGTTGATAGAGCTTACATTATCTATGACGGAGCAGTTTTAGCTTCTGGCAACAAACAAACAATTATCAATAACGAAACTGTTAAAAAAGTTTATTTAGGCAACGATTTTTTAATTTAATATATGTCTTTTACTAATAAATATCTCGATCAAATTAATTTTCCTGCCGATTTAAAGCAATTTTCCTTAACAGAATTGCAAGAAATTTCTCACGAACTTAGGCAAGCAACCATCGCTTTTGTTGCTCAAACTGGCGGTCATTTAGGTGCTGGCTTGGGGGTGATAGAAATAACTTGTGCCTTACATTATGTTTTTAATGCTCCGCAAGATAAAATTATTTGGGATGTTGGGCATCAATCTTATCCGCACAAAATACTTACAGGACGCAAAAATTTAATGCACACCATAAGAAAACCTAATGGTTTATCTGGTTTTACCAAAAGAAAAGAAAGCGAGTTTGATTCTTTTGGAGCGGGGCATAGCTCTACCTCTATTTCAGCTGCGGTAGGTATTGCTTTGGCAAAGCAATTAACAGGTGAAGAAGGCGATGTAATTGCGGTGATAGGCGATGGAGCAATGTCGGCCGGCATGGCATATGAAGCCATGAATAATGCAGGAGATTTAAAAGAACGATTTACTAACAATCGTTTAATCATTATTTTAAACGACAACGAAATGTCTATTGCCAAGCCAACTGGAGCGATGGCAAATTATTTTTCTAAATTAGCTTCTTCAAAATCTTATTTAAAAATACGCGAATTCTCTAAAAGATTAGCTCATCATTTTCCAGATCAGATCAATAAATATCCAAGAAAAATAGAAAAATCAATCAAAGAATGGTGGATGGGTGGCAATATTTTTGAAGAAATGGGTTTTTATTACATCGGCCCTGTAGATGGCCACAGACTCGATTTATTAGTGCCAATTTTACAAAATATTCAACAAACCAAACCAACTCAACCAATTTTATTACACTGCATCACCGAAAAAGGCAAAGGCTACAGCCAAACTATGCCTACAGCCGACAAGCTTCATGCGGTTTCTACTTTCGATTATGCTACTGGCATTCAGCACAAAACTAAATCTAACTCTCCGAGTTATTCGCAAATTTTTGGTGAAAAACTTACTCTTTTAGCTCATAAACAAACAAATATTGTGGCAATAACTGCCGCAATGCCTAGCGGAACGGGGCTTGATATTTTTGCTTCTGAGCATAACAATAAATTTTTTGATGTAGGAATCGCCGAACAACATGCTGTAACTTTTGCCGCAGGGCTTGCTACCGCAAATATTGTGCCATTTTGTGCCATATATTCTACTTTTTTACAAAGAAGCTACGATCAAATAGTGCATGATGTTGCTATTCAAAATTTACCTGTTAGATTTATTATTGATAGAGCAGGTTTTGTTGGTGCCGATGGCCCTACTCATGCCGGATCTTTTGATATTGCCTACTTAATTAATTTACCAAACATGATCTTAATGGCCCCCACAAATGGTGTAGAGTTTATTCAAATGCTTAACACTGCTTGCTCCATTAATAATCAGCCTTCTGCTATACGCATTCCAAGGGCCACAACCCAAGAAAATCTCAATTACCATGATGGGCAAATTTTACCAATTGGCAAGGGCAAAATAGTGTTGCAAGGTCAAAAAATTGCTATCATTGCTTATGGAACAATCATTCATAATGCTTTGCAGGCTTCGGAGATGTTTTTTACCGAATATGGTTTTGGTTTTACACTGATAAATGCTTTGTTTGCAAAGCCTCTTGATGAAAATCTAATTTTAGAAACTGCTCAAAATCATCACATTATTTTAACTATCGAAGAAGGTGTAATAGGCGGTTTTGGTAGTGCCGTTGCTAATTTATTGTTGCAAAATAGTTTGCTTGATACAGGTAAAATAATTTTTCGCTCTTTATTTATGCCAGATCATTTTATTGAGCAAAATACTATTGAAGCAATGCAAAAAGAAGCTGGTTTAAGCCCATGCTCTATTTTTGAAATAGCTAAAAAATTATATGAAACCTACCAAAACAAAAGTTTATAACGATATTAATTTTTTTCGTAGCGAAACATCAGCTGGCATCTGCATTTGTTTTGCAGTTCTTTTTTCGTTGTTGGTTAATAATTCTTCTGCAAACCCTTATTATCTTAAGTTTTTTGAGTCGGTTGTGTTTAGTTTTGCTAAACAAAAATTTACCATCACCGATTTTATTAACAATGTTTTTATGTCGCTGTTTTTTTTATTAATGGCAATAGAATTGAAAAAAGAATTTTTCATAGGTGAGTTGACAATCTCTAAAAGGGCCATTTTTTCAGTTTTCGCTTCTGCAGGAAGTATTTTAGGAGCAATAATTGTGTTTTATGCCACAAGTTATCATAAATTAAGTAATATTGACGGATTTCTAACTTCTTGCCTTACCGATGGGGCTTTATTTTATTGTTTAGTCAA
>JAUMFK010000079.1:0-4891 GCA_032119875.1 Rickettsiales bacterium | reverse complement strand
TACAGCTTTCGTTTTTTAAAGTTTTTATCTCAAAAATATTTTGTTAGATTGATTAATTTTAAAGTTGAAAAGGTATTAATTCTGCTGAAAATTTTTTTTATTTTTCTAGTTTTATTGCAATATTCTTTTGCTTCTAATCTTAATGAAGAGCAAGATTTATCTAATTTATCTTTTGAATCTGAAAAGCCAATTATCTACGACCCTTACGAAAAATATAATCGTAAAATTTATATTTTTAATGAGAAAATCGATATATATTTCTTTGAAAAAATCGCTCAAGCTTATCGCTTTTCTATACCAAAACCAGCTCGAATTTCTGTAAATAATTTTTTTAATAATTTATATTCTCCAATTTCAGCCATTAATTCATTATCTCAAGGCAAAATAGATAATTCTTTAGCAACTTTTTCTAGTTTTTTTATTAATTCAACTTTGGGTTGTTTCGGATTATTCGACATTGCTAAGAAAAAAAATATCAACTATCAAAAAGAAGATCTTGGGCAAACTTTAGCTCATTATGGCTTAAAATCTTCTCCTTATTTGGTTTTGCCATTTTTAGGATCAAGCACAGGTATTGATTTTTTAGGCTCAACTACAGAAAGATTAATAAACCCACTAGGTTTTGATATTTTTAATACTAATTCGTTATCTTCCAATACTAGAATCTTTACAAACTCAACAAATTTAATCAGTAATCGAGAAGAATTACTTGACATTATAAAAGAAATGAGAAAAAATTCTTTTGATTCTTATGCCGTGTTGCGGGCAGCTTATTTACAAAAAAGAAAAAATCAAATTAATAACTAAATATGAAACTGTTTTTTAAAATATTTTTAATAACCATAATATTTTTTACTAACAAAGTAATTGCTCAAGATATTACCAATAAAAATATCGTAATACAAAATTTTATACAAGATTTTGGTGATAAAATTATTTCTATTGCCAGTGATAAAAAAAGTAAAGATACTCAAAAAAAACAGCAAATTATTAACTTAATCGATCAAAACATCGATGCCAAATGGATTGCCAAGTTTGTTTTAGGATCTCACTATGCAACCATCACCGAAGAGCAGAAAGAACAATTTTTTTCTTTATATCGCAAATTTATGATAAACACTTATGCTCCAAAATTCAATAGTTATAATGGTAAAAAATTTACAGTCAATAATATTAGCAAGCAAAGTAGTTTTTTCTTGGTCAAAACTCAATTTTATCCTAGAGATAATCCTAATCCTATCAATCTCGATTTTCGAGTAAAAGAACAAAATAAACAATTAGCAATTATCGATTTTATTGCCGAAGGAATTAGCCTACTTGAAACTCAACGATCCGAATTTGATTCTGCCATTAAAAATATTGGTATAGAACAATTTTTACTAGATTTAAATTCTAAAATCAATGCTAATTCAATATGAAAATAGGTGTTTCGGCAATTACTGGTAAAATGGGCTTAACAATTGCTAAAATGGTGCATCAGCATAATATTGTTGAGCTTTTTTCTGGCTTGGTAAAAAAAGGCAATCACTTTTGCCATCAAGATTTAGGAACATTTCTTGGCTACGAAAAATCTGGCCATAATATAACTAACGATATTCATGATTTCATACAACACTGTGAGGCGATTATCGATTTTTCTACTCCCGAGCTTAGTTTGGAATTAGCAAAAACATGTTCACAATATCATAAAATTTTTATTTGTGGCACTACTGGTTTTAGCGAATCAGAAAAATCTCAATTAGCTCATTATGCTAAATCTATACCAATTATTTGGTCGGCAAATATGTCTTTAGGAGTCAATTTATTGTTAAATTTAGTTGAACTCACTTCTAAAATATTAAGAGAAGATTTTGATGCTGAAATTTTAGAAATGCATCATAGCAAAAAAATCGATTCCCCTTCTGGCACAGCTTTAGCATTAGGTAAAGCAATTGCCTATGGGCGAGATACAACCCTAGAAGAAGTTGCTAATATGGTTCGTTTTGATACAAATAAACCAAGAAAAAAAGGAGAAATAGGTTTTGCTACCTTACGCGGAGGCGATGTAGTTGGTGATCATACCGTCATTTTTGCCGGCGAGGGTGAAAGAGTTGAGCTTACTCACAAGGCTTCTAAACGCGATATTTTTGCTTCTGGTGCAATTAGAGCGGCAATTTGGGCAAGTAATAAAAAATCAGGCTTTTTTTCAATGAGAGATGTATTAAGCTTAAGCAAATAAATATATATGTCTGTAAAAAAAGTTCTAATTATTGCTGGCTCCGATTCTGGCGGTGGGGCTGGCATTCAAGCCGATATCAAAACTGCAACTGCATTACATACATATTGTTCTACTGCTATTACCTGCCTTACTAATCAAAATACTCAAAAAGTTTATAATATTAACTATACCCCTGTGGCTTTTTTATCTGAACAAATAAAAGTATTGCTTGATGATATTAATTTTGATGCCATAAAAATTGGTATGCTTGGCAATCAAGAAATTATCGATTGTGTTTATAAAGCTTTGTTAAAAAAATTTAAAAAAATCCCTGTGATACTTGATCCTGTAATGGTTGCCACCTCTGGCGATTTATTATTTGATACATCGGCAATAAACGATTTAAAATTAAAGCTAGTCAATAAATGTTTCATGATAACTCCAAATATTGATGAAGCTCAAGTATTAAGTGGTATAAACATAAAAAATATTAGTGATATGCGCGAAGCGGCCTCTGAAATTAAAACTAATTTAGGTTGTAAAACAGTGCTTATTAAGGGCGGGCATTTAAATTTTACCGATGGTAAAATTCATAATATTTTTTTAGATAACGAACATAAATTTCATATCATTTCTAATAAGCGAGTAAATGCCAAAAAAATTCATGGCACAGGATGCACTCTAGCCACTGCCATTACTTGCTATTTAGCAAAAAAACCTCAAAAAGAACTTTGGGCTGTAAAAAAAGCTAATAACTATGTTTATGAGGCGGTAGATAGTTTTTTAAATGTTGGCAAAGGCAGTTTGGTTTTGCAACATTGGTTATAGATTTTTTAAAATATTTTCAACTATCAAATTTAAATTTATAAATTATTTTTGCATCTTTTTTAAAAAAAATATAAAGACACTGTTGCATCCAAATTTATTTTACTTTTTTACCTATTTTTAGCTAGATTTCAGTTGTGCTTTAGAATAATGTTCGATGATATAGAACTTGACGAAGGAAAAAAATAACTTCATTGTTACTGAACTCCTGCAAGCATACATATATTTACATTTACAAAGTCAGGAAGATGTTGAAAGAATACTTCATCCATATTCTGAACTAAAAGATTCTAAACTAAAAGAAGTTGCACTTGAACCTAATATAAAAAACCAACCTCCCGTTTTCACAACAAAAGCTACACCAGCTACTGTTGTAAGAGAAGCTACACAAAAATCTTGTTGGCAACGATTCACAGATCTTTTTCAATGTTGTTAATTACAATTAAATTTAATAATCAAAATTGAGGTTATTTTTATTCTAATACCATTTCAACTTTAAAATATATTGTTAGATATTTAATCAATCTAACTTCATCTTTTTGGCTAAAAAGCTTTAAAAAGCCTCAAGATTTATGGATATAAAGCTTTCGTTTTTTAAAGTTTTTATCTCAAAAATATTTTGTTAGATTGATTAATTTTAAAGTTGAAATGGTATAAGGTTATCATCTCTACTTGATAAGACATATTGTAATTATTCTTAAAATTTTAAAAAAAAGAAAAATAAACAGCTGTAAATAAACAGCCATGAAGCTACATAAATAATAGCTTCACAATTTTTTTATGCAACAAATAATCGCAAAGAATACTAAAACATTTTTTACTAGTTGGCATTTGGGATTCAACAGTGCCTAAATGCAAGATAAACTTTTCATTGGTTAATTAGATTAAATTTTGCCAATATTTTCTTTGATAACTGCTAAAAATATTCTATGCTATTAACATGATTTTTACCTCTAGCAAATTCATTTTTTGAATGAAAAACTCTATGGTGAGTATAGCTATTTAATATTAAACCATCATAAGCTTTCCAGCTATCTGTATTAATAATTGACTTTTCTAAAATTTTACCTTGAATAATGGCGCTGTTGCATCCCAAATTTGTTTTAATTTTTTGCTAGCTTGAGATGCAGTAGTGCCATAATTATCTAATAATGTCAAAAAAATTAACATCATTTTTTAGCTAAGATTAAGTTATTTTTTTAAAAAATTATAAAAAATACTTGACAATAAATAAAAATAATTTATAATTATATTATTATTTTTTAATAGTTAATTTATTTTTTACTTTTTATGCCTAACCGACGATCACAAGAACAAGCAGAAGTATATTCGGCGCAAGATTTTATAGATGGAATGTTTCAATTTCAAGGATATCCTGTATATTATGATCCAATTCCAGCTGAAATTCCAGCTGAAATTCCAGTTGAAATTCCAGATGAAATATATACAGAACTATTTAAAAAATGTAGCCAATTAAGATCTGAAATATTAGATCATATTTCTGGTGACGAAACATTAGAAATCTACCAAAAAGTACAAAGTTTTCTTCTCACAGAACGAACATTTGAAAAAGATATAATTGGAATAATGTTCGACGATATAGAACTTGAAGAAGGAGAAAATAACTTCATTGTTACTAAACTCCTGCAAGCATACATCATAGGTTTAGATTTAAAAAGTCACGAAGATGTTGAAAGAATACTTGGTCTTAAACTAGGAGAAGGTGTTGTATTTGAACCTAATATAAACCAACCTCCCGTTTTCACAACAGAATCTACACCAGCTCCTGTTGTAAGAGAAGCTACACAAAAATCTTGTTGGCAACGATTCACAGATCTTTTTCAATGTTGTTAATTACAATTAAATTTA
>JAUMFK010000078.1:0-2634 GCA_032119875.1 Rickettsiales bacterium | reverse complement strand
TAAATTTGTTTTAATTTTAGTTTTGAGGAGAAATTTTAGCTATTTTTAGCCTCATATTAAACATATTATACCATTTCAACTTTAAAATTAATCAATCTAACAATGTATTTTAAGTTGAAATGGTATAATACCAAAAATGGCCAGTAAAATAAATTTAAGATACAGCAGTGCCATAATTATCTAAAAAATATTTGATATGTTTGGTATTAAAATTTTTATAACCATTTTGCATATCTTTGCCAACCGCCAAAACATAAGATAAAAAATTATTAGATTGCAGAATGTGCCATAATTGGTCTAGTTGTTGAGAAACAATAAACATGCCAGAATAGATCATTGTATATTGGTCGACTATTTGAGAATTGATTTTGTTCTTGACGATACTGCTAATTATTAGTTTTTGATTAGACATATGCTTAATACCCTGACTCCTGCCATATTGATACCAAGTGCAAGCATTTTCATCGATATCTCGTTTTAATAAATCTGCTTTATGATGCAATAAATAAGCATAGCATAAAGGAAATTTTTGCTGTAAATATTTTTCATCTATCGGCTGTTTTTCTTGCGAATACGGATATATAATTCTTTGTTTTTTTGGATTGGTTAGAGAGGCCTTAATTATTGGTTTTGTGGCGGCTTTTTCAATCATAAAACCATTAAATAAGATATTCTCACCTTCTTCATTATCAACATTGGCAATATAAATTTTATCGCGTAAGGTTGCTATACCATAACAAACCAAACAATCTATTGCATTTTTTGCAAACAAAGGCTTATGAATTTTTGACTCTATATCAAAACACCATTCTTGTTTATAAAACTTTTGTAAGTTAATATTTTTAACATACTGTATTTCGTTTTGTTGCCATTTAAAATATTTGCATTCGCAAGAATTATAAGCCAAAACACAGATCGCGGTATAAGTTGAAACTTTATCAAATACCTGATAATTACCAAAATCAATTAGAGTATCTAACAAATTGTGCTTAACAACATATTCGCGAAAAACTTTACCAGACTGATTGCGTAAAAAAGAATTAGGGGTAATAAAACATATTTTGCCATTATTTTTGATCTTTTGCAAAGCCAATTCATAAAAAGCAATATATAAATCAGTAGTGCCAGATGCACAAAATCGAAAATTATTTTTAATAAAAAGACGACTCTGAGAAGTTAAATTATGAATTCTCACATAAGGCGGGTTACCAATAATAAAATCAACTTTTTCTAGGTTCTTTGACAAAGCATCAACATTATAAATTTGCCAATTAATTTTTTGCATTATTTGATGTTTTTTCGCTAAATTATTGAGATTATCTAGGCATTGTTGATAAAAATAAATATCTATTTCAATGCCGATAAGATTTGTTTCTAACAATTCTACGATTTGATTTTCGTTGTAATGGTGGGCTTTGGCTTGCAAAATTAAACGTGTAGCAATATTTAACAAAAATGCTCCGTTGCCACAAGATGGCTCTAATATTGTTTTGGTTAGAATGCTTTGATTGTTATAAAAAATAAGATCTAGCATTTTATTAACAATATAATCTGGGGTAAAGGTTTGCCCTAAAGATTTTTTGGTGTTTTGATTTTTCATGGCTAATTAGATTTACTTCATATTTAGTGGTGAATCATTATTTGCAACATAACAACTAATTTTAAATAAAAAATACTATTATAGCAAGTAGTATTTTTTAATAAATCAGAAATTTTTAGCTACAACAGTGCCAAATTAAGTTCGTAAAAGTTGTAAATGAAATTTGTTATAACTATTATTTTCTAATAACTTAAAAAACTCTTGACAATATAAATAAAAAAAATAAAATGAGCAAAATGCAAACAAACTTTGCATTTTTATTAACTTTAATTTAATTTTTTTTATGGATACTGAATTTTCACAAGCTATTACGCACGCCCGTGAAGCTCTCGACCCACTTGCTTCACAAGCACAGGTAATAGAATCTGCTGCTAATACTTTGCTAACTAAACATGGTCAAGATGCAGCAAAGCTATTGGGGGACGTCGCTAATGTAATTGTTAACCCTGGCACTCATGTTGGGGCTGGTGCCGCCGCTGGTGCCACTCTTGGTGCCGCTGGTGCCGCTCATGGTGCCGCTGGTGCCGCTCATGGTGCCACTCTTGCTCATATTGCCGCTCATATTGCCGCTCATAGTGCCGCTCATAGTACCGGTGCCGCTCTTGGTGTTGGCATTGCTGCTGGATCCACCCCTGTTGGCGCTATATTTGGTACCACATATATTGCCGTTTTACTTATAGTTCTTATTGGTAGGTGTGTTTATAAATACTCTCAAACTCCACAAAAAAATGTTGATCCATCACAACAAGGAGATGTTGATTCATCACAAGCCGTTCCTGCTGTTAAGCCATTACAACAAGGAGCTGTTCCTGCTGTTAAGCCATTACAACAAGGAGCTGTTCCTGCTGTTGAGCCATTACAACAAGGAGCTGTTCCTGCTGTTGAGCCATCACAACAAGGAGATGTTGTGCCATCACAACAAGGAGATGTTAAGTCATCACAACAAGGAGCTGTTCCTGTTGTTGTGTCATCACAACAAGGAAATAGTGATCCATCACAAGGTGATTCATTACAAGCTATTCCTGTTGTTGTGT
>JAUMFK010000077.1:0-8949 GCA_032119875.1 Rickettsiales bacterium | reverse complement strand
CACGGCAGCTAAAACAACTTGTTTATCTTTTTTTAATGAATCATCAGCACTATTTAAAGCCAAGCCATTTTGTTGCACGGCAGCTGAAACAACATCTTTATCTGCTTTTAATTCTTCACTAGCATATTGTAAAGCTAAACCATCTTTTGTTACCGCAGCTGAAACAACATCTTTATCTGCTTTTAATTCTTCACTAGCATATTGTAAAGCTAAACCATCTTTTGTTACCGCAGCTAAAACAACATCTCTATCTGCTCTTAATTCTTCACTAGCATATTCTAAAGCTAAACCATTTTGTTTCACCAAATATAAAACATCTTCTTTATTTGCTTTTAATGAATCACTAGCATGTTGTAAATTCCTAACATCTAGTCTCATCGCAGCCAAAACAACTTCTTTATCTGCTTTTAATGAATCACTAGCATATTCTAAAGCTGAACCATCTTTTGTTACCGCAGCTAAAACAACTTCTTTATCTGCTATTAATTAAGTATCGGCATATTCTAAAGCACTAACATTTTGTTCCACCGCAGCTAAAACAACTTCTTTATCTGCTTTTAATAAATCACTAGCATGTTTCAAGGCTAAACCATCTTTTTTCACCGCAGCTAAAACAACTTCTTTATCTGCTTTTAATAAATCACTAGCATGTTCCAAGGCTAAACCATTTTTTTTCACCGCAGCTAAAACAGCTTTTTTATATCTTGGTAAATCTTCACTAGAATAATTTAGAAACTTTAGAAACTCTAGAAAAAAAATATTTTTTTCCACCGCAAATAACAAAAATTCTTTATCTTTTTTTAAACCAGGATATCTTTTAAAAAAGGGATCAAGATTAATTAAATGTAATATTTCTATTTCAGTAATATCGTATTTATATTTACTTTGGATTATTTGTATTTGTGTTTGTTTCATAAAAATAATTATTTTAAATTAATAAAATATCGATATTATATTACTAATTTTAATATACAATAGCTTATGTTAAATTTTTATAAAATATTAATTTATTTAAAATAAAAATATGTGTAGCTAATAGCAATATCAAGTTGCATTCCAAATTTGTTTTAATTTCTCCTCAAAACTAAAATTAAAACAAATTTAAAATTCAACAGCACTTTTAAAAAAACATATTCTTGCTTTATAGCGATTATTTATTTAAAATTTCAAAAAGTTGCCTCTTTTTTAAATTTTCTATATAGGCTATTTTTTTAAAAATTTATTGTTTTATGTCGGTATTTCATGTTGAAAAAACAATGCACTACACTGCTTATCAAATTTCTACTATCATTTTTGATGTAGCAAGCTATCCCCAATTTTTACCATGGTGCAAACAAGCAAATATTGTGCAAAAGTTTTCGCCACAACATTTTCATGCCGAGCTTGCCGTTGCCTTTCATCATATTTTGCAAAAATATACTTCAAATGTTGTGCTTACTCAACATAACACTCATCATTTTGTCATTGAAGCCAATGCTATTAAAGGTCCGTTTCAAAAATTACACAGCAAATGGGAAATTAAAAATTTAGGCAACAATTGTTGCATAGTAAATTTTTTTCTTGATTTTGCTTTCAATTCTTTTTTATTAAACAAAACTATTGGCTTGGTTTTTGCCTCTGCTAGCCAAAAAATGATTAATGCTTTCGAAAAAAGAGCAACACAACTTTATTCTCATAAATTATCATAATGTATATTCCATTAAGAAACCACACCTCTTATAGCTTGTGTTCTGGGGCAGTTAAAATTGATGCTTTAATTGATTTTGCTAAAACTCAACAATTTCCTGCCCTTGGAATTTGCGACAGTCAAAATTTATTTGGAGCTTTAGAATTTTCGCTAGCTTGCAAAAAAGAAGGAATTCAGCCAATTATCGGTTGTGAATTATTAGTTGATTTTCATTGTTTAGAAATAAATAACAACAATCATCTTGATTTTGAAAAATCACTCGCCATCACTCCTTTATTTGCTTTTAATCAACAAGGTTATGAAAATTTAATGAGTTTAGTAAGCTCTAGTTTTTTATATCAAAAATCAACTAGCCCTTTTATTGAAATAGAATTACTAAAAAAACATAGCGAAGGTCTCATTGCTTTGTCGGGCGGTTTGGGGGGAATATTGTCAAAACTATTGCTTAATAATCAAAAGCAATTAGCTATTTGCATTGCCGTTGAATTGTTAAAAATTTTTCCCAATGATAATTTTTACCTTGAAATTACCAGACATCAGCATAAAGACGAACAAAAAATCGAAGCAGATTTAATTCAATTAGCAATAGATTATAACATTCCCTTGGTTGCCACTAATAATGCATTTTTTCTTACTCAAAATATGTATGAAGCTCAAGATATTTTATCTTGCATAGCTTCTGGTAGCACTCTAGAAGAAGAAGGTAGGGCAAAAAATACTCCTTGGCAATATTTAAGAAATATTCAAGAGTTTTGCCAACTTTTTGCCGACATGCCAGAAGCCATTGAAAACACCATCAATATTGCCAAAAAGTGCCATATTATGCCCATAGAAAGATCTCCTGCTTTGCCTAGTTTTAGTTTAGATCCTACTTTTAACGAACACCAAGAAATTAGCAAACAAGCCAAACTTGGTTTAGATTTACGTTTGCAACAAAAATTTTACAATCAACAATATAGCACACAACAGCAACAAGAAATAAATTTGCAATATCAACAACGCCTAGAATACGAACTTGATATTATCATTAAAATGAATTTTGCAGGCTATTTTTTGATTGTATCTGATTTTATTAAGTGGGCAAAACAACAGCAAATTCCAGTTGGGCCAGGCAGAGGTTCGGGGGCGGGTTGCTTGGTGGCATGGGCCTTGCAAATAACCGATCTCGATCCTATTCGTTTTGGCTTACTATTTGAGCGATTTTTAAATCCAGAAAGAGTTTCAATGCCCGATTTTGATATAGATTTTTGCCAGTTGCGACGTGATGAAGTAATTGATTATGTGCAGAAAAAATATGGCTTCGATTATGTGGCACAAATCATCACTTTTGGTAAATTACAAGCAAGAGCAGTGTTAAAAGATGTTGGAAGAGTGTTGCAAATGCCGTATAGCCAAGTTGACAGAATTTGCAAGTTAATTCCATTTAATGCTATTGAAGCGGTAACTTTACAAAAAGCAATTGATATGGATAAAGATCTACAACAAGCAATTCAAGATGATACTCAAATTGCTAGGTTGATTGATATTGGCTTAAAATTAGAAGGTTTAAACCGCCATGCCTCAACTCATGCAGCAGGAATTGTAATTGGCGACAAACCTTTGCAAAAAATTTGTGCCTTATATCAAGATAGCAATTCTACTATGCCAGCGGTGGGCTATTCTATGAAATATGCCGAGTCTGCGGGCTTGGTAAAATTCGATTTTTTAGGCTTAAAAACTCTAACCGTAATAGCCGAAACAATTAAACTAGTTGCCCAAACTAGAAAAATTAATATCAACATAAACAATATTTCACTTACCGATAAAACTACTTTTGATATGCTAGCAATTGGCGATTCTATTGGTGTTTTTCAAATTGAATCTTCTGGTATGCGATCGGTGTTAAAACAAATGAAAGCCGATAAATTTGAAGATATCATTGCCTTAATTTCGCTTTATCGTCCAGGGCCAATTGACAACATTCCAACCTACATCAAAAGAAAGCATAAAGAAGAGCAAATCGAATATCCTCATCCTTTGTTGCAAGAAGTTTTGCAAGAAACTTATGGAGTGATAGTTTATCAAGAACAAGTAATGGAAATTGCCAAAATTTTAGCAGGATATAGCCTTGGTGCAGCCGATTTACTACGTCGAGCGATGGGTAAAAAAATTAAAGAAGAAATGGATAAACAACGTCAAATTTTTGTGTCAGGGGCAAGCAAAAACAACATTAACGAAACACAAGCTTCCGAAATTTTTGATTTAGTCGATAAATTTGCAGGTTATGGTTTTAACAAATCACATGCCGCCGCTTATGCTTTAATTTCATATCAAACCGCCTATTTAAAGGCAAATTTCTTGCCCGAATTTTTAACCGCCTCCATCAATTTAGAGCTAGATAATACCGATAAAATCAATGTTTATTTGCAAGTTGCCAAAAGCCATGGCATTGCAGTTTTACCACCTAGCATTAATCATAGCAATTCATATTTTAGCATAGAACAAGTCTAATAAATTTAACCAATAGCATTACTAGTAATACCATTTCAACTTTAAAATTAATAAATCTAACAAAATATTTTTGAGATAAAAACTTTAAAAAACGAAAGCTGTATATCCATACAGCTTGAGGCTTTTTGAAGCTTTTTAGCCAAAAAGATGGAGTTAGATTTATTAATTTTAAAGTTGAAATGGTACAACAATGCTATAATTTTTATAGCATTGTTGTATCTTTTTTGCCAAAAAGATGGAGCTGTATTTGGAATTATAAATAATATTTATATTCTCATAGTTTTAAGAGCGCTACCACCACCAACATGTTTAACAGAAAAACAAGGCAGTCGTCGTCCTCGTAAATAACTTACAAAATTTGGTAAACAACTAATAGTTGCACCTGGTTTTTCAGTTCCAATACTTGATGTATCAGATTTACTTGTGTCTTTATCAAGCTCATTTGGTATTTTATATCTGTATAATTCATTGTCATTGAGGCATTTAATTATTATTTCGTTGATTTCTGGATGATATACATAAATACATGGAGAAGATCCCTTACCTTCAAGATTTGTAAAAGTTCCTTCTCCACCATTAATTATTTCGTCATCTATACATTTACCTTCATATTTATAGCCATTGGGAAAAGTAAGAATTACTGGGCCCTGCATTTTGCCTTCAACAAAAGTAGCTTTATATTCACGACCATCACGACATGTAGAAGTTCCTTCTCCGTTACAAGCTTCATCATTTTTCCATTCACCGTAATATTTATAGCCATAGGGAGTAGTTTTAGTTCCTTTACCATCTTTTTTGCCATATTTCCATTCACCGTCATATTGATTACCACTAGAATATGTAAAAATTCCTTTGCCATGCGGTTTGCCATTTTCCCATTCACCTTTATATCGAGAACCATCAGGAAATATAAGAGTTCCTATACCATTCTTTATGCCTTCAACAAAAGTACCTATATATTTACTACCATTGGGATATTTAAAGGCTCCTTCGCCATGCGGTTTGCCATTGTCCCATTGACCTTCATATATAGAACCATCAGGAGATGTAAGAATTCCTCTGCCATCCGGTTTGTTGCCATCTGAAATAAAACCTGTATATCTACATAAATTTTCATATTGATCATAAATTTCAAGATCCTTAACATAATTATCAAAATAACAATCAAACATATAATATATTTAGTTAAAATTAATATAAATAATTACCTTATAATAATTAAAACTTTCTAATTGCAATGATAAGTAGAAAGTTTAGATAATATTTAGAGTAGAAATATAATATTAATACTTATAATTTATAAGTCAAGTAAATTTTAATAAAAAAAAATTAAACTTTAATTAAAATTATATTAATCATGGCTACATCCCAAATTTGTTTTAATTCAACAGTGCCTAAAATATTACCATAAAAAATTTATCTTGCACTTAAAATAAATTTAGTTTAAATTATTACTAGATAAACGGTGCCGTAAGTTTATCTTGGAGGGTGATCTTAAAATGTAATAAAAAAACTAAATCACAAATTAAAATTTTATTACAACAACATCTCTTGCCTATCTCTTTCTCTAAAATATTCACCTTCAACAGTGCCGAAAAATATTTAATTTTTATGCATCATGATTACTTCAGCTATCTAAAACAAAAAATAGGGGTTCTGCCTGGAATTGGCGAAAGTTTGGCGAAATACCTAAAAAAACTATTAAACAACGATCGTTTATTTGATTTATGCCTGCATTTGCCAAGCAGAGTTGAGCCAATTGCCCAAAATATAGATTTTCACTTACAAAGCAAACAACTAGCAATATTAAGTGGAGTTGTGCAAGCACATCAAGAGCCAAAAAATAACAAACAACCTCATAAAATTTTGTGCCAAAATCAAAATTATTATTTTAGTTTAGTATTTTTTAAAATTTTCCCAAGCCAACTAAATACAATGAAAATCGGGCAAGAAATTGCTGCACTTGGCTATGTCAATAAAAATTTTAATGGTTTTGAAATTTTACACCCTATTAAAATTCTGCCCATCAAACAAATAAAATTTTTGCCTAAAATTCACCTTACCTACCCTTTAAATGCTGGCATTTCTAATCAATTAGTGATAAATAAAATTCAACAAATTCTTGCTAAATTACCACTAGATCAAATCGAATGGATTTCGCCACAAATAAAACAACAAAATAATTGGCAAGGTTTTTATGCTTCTATCAAATCTTTACATCAAGCTATAACCCAAACTCAAATAGAAAACCCCTATTGGCCGGCCAGAAGAAGATTAGCTTTTGACGAACTTTTAGCTTGGCAACTTGCCACTTTAATGACCAAGCAAAAACTTGTAGTAGCCAACAAAAATATCATTTGCCATAATCATCATCTGATCCATAATTTTATTGCTTCCCTGCCCTTTTCTCTCACTCTTTCACAACAACAAGTGATTCAAGAAATTTCTGCCGATATTTTATCGAGCAAGCCAATGTTTAGGCTATTGCAAGGCGATGTTGGCAGTGGCAAAACGGTGGTAGCAATTATTGCCTGCTTGCAAGCCATTTCTTGCCAAAAACAAGTGGCGGTTCTTGTGCCTACCACTATTTTAGCACTGCAACATTTTAAATATTTTTCACAACTTTTGCAAAAATTTAATATCAAAATTGGTTTATTGATTTCTGATCTTAAAAAAACTAACAAACAAAAACTCATAAAACAACTAAATAATCAAGAACTAAATTTAATAATTGGCACTCATGCTTTACTTGAGCCAGAGGTTGAATTTGCTAATTTAGGGCTGGTAATTATAGATGAACAACACCGTTTTGGAGTCACACAAAGACTCTCCATCACTCAAAAAGGCAACAACATTGATTTATTACTGATGAGTGCCACCCCTATTCCACGTAGTTTGATGATGGCAATTTATGGCGATACAGCAATTAGTATTATCAAGCAAAAGCCAATGGAACGAAAAAAAATTACCACCTTGTTAATGTCTAATAAAAAAATTGCTGAATTAAGTAAATCACTGCTAAAATTTCTTGATAAACCAGAAAAAGTTTATTGGATATGCCCTGCCATAAAAGAAATCACAGAAGAACTTTGTGAAAACAATAATACAAACCTTACCGCAGTGCAAACTCGTTATAATGAGTTAAGCAAAATAATTCCTGCCAAGCATTTAGCGGTGCTACATGGCAAACTAAACGATCAAGAAAAAGATTCTATAATGCTTGAATTTGCCGATATTAACAGTGAGAAAAAAATTTTAATTGCCACCACTGTAATTGAAGTAGGAATAGATATAAGCTCCGCCACCACTATTATTATTGAAAATGCCGAAAATTTTGGGCTAGCTCAACTGCATCAGTTAAGAGGAAGAGTTGGTAGATCTGATTTACCTTCGTTTTGTATTTTACTTTATAACAATACTCAACCAAAACAACGCTTACAAATTTTAAAACAATCTGATGATGGTTTTTTTATTGCCGAACAAGATTTAAAATTAAGAGGAAGTGGCGAAATTATTGGCACCAAGCAAAGTGGCTTTCCCGATTTTAAAATTGCTAACCTTGATATTGATTACGATTTATTAGCGATATGCCACAAACAAGCTACCGAAATTTTAACAAGCAACAATATGTGGCAAATTTATCAACAACTAATGATACTTTTTAACTATCAAAACTGTTTAGATTACTGCCGTAATTAAAGGTAATTTTTTCCTTTTTCTACAGGAGCCCATGATGATAAATATCTGCGAGGTTGTTCACATGATTCACTAGGTTTTGTTAGTTCTTCTTGTGCAGTGTTATCTTTTTTTAAATCAGAATCAGATATATGTAAATATTTTTTCATATTTCTAATTGTTTCAACCATCTTATCAAAATCAATGGTAAAACCATCTTCTCGTTTTTTTTCTCCGATAAGTTGTTTTTTCAATCTTTCTAAGAAAAGTCCTTTGTTTAATAAATATTCTTTTATAAGTTTAAGATCTTCCTCATTCATATCGTTTTCTGATACCTTCATTTTTTCTGCACATTGTGTAAAATGTCTCATTGTTTCATCTAGCAAATCACTAGAGTTACTAACTTCATCTCCACCAACAATAACAATAGAAGATTTTTCTTCTTCTATATTTTTAGAAAATGGGCTTTGATGTGTTAAACCAGGCTTTATTATAACTTTCCCTTTTGACTTAACAATAAATTTAAAACCTGGATTTTCTTCATGATGAACCTTTCCCAAAAATCCTGTTAATCTATAACCACTATAAAATGGGCAAACTATACACACCACAGTTTTTGACTTATTATATTCACATAATAAGTCATATAACGAATCAGGAATAAAATTTGCACTATAAGAAAAAAAGTTAATCCTATCTATAGGGGTATCTTTTAAAATTGTAAGACGTTCTTCTATTTTGGCTTGAGCTTCTTCTACTGCTGATCTATTAAATTTACATAATCCTATAAAATTTGATAAATTACCTGCAATTCCAAAATAACTTTTAATGCCAAGATTGTTAAAAGCTACAGGAAAACCATCTAAAGGTAATTCTTTTAAATGTAATTTACTACCTTCTTCTAGTTTTTCATTGTGTTTATTTAATAATTTAAAGAATTCATTTTGAATAGCCGGAGCATTGTATCTACCATAATCTAAAAAATAACTTGATTCTTTACAAGATTCGTTATCTAAAAAACGATCTAATATTTCATCAATATGATCTACAATTTTTTGAGTTAATTTAATACGACTATCTTCTTCTATTTTATTAAT
>JAUMFK010000076.1:0-36825 GCA_032119875.1 Rickettsiales bacterium | reverse complement strand
ATAATTTTCAGAAATTCTATTTATTATTAATTGCTTTACTCTAGGAATAAATTGTAAATATTGTTGTTTATTATCTCTTATTGCTAATCTAGCAAAAATACCTAATATTTTTAAATTTCTCTGCAAAGAAAGCACCTGATAATCAACATCAAAACTATTTTTATCATAACCGCTTTGTTCTAAAAAATATTGATATAAAATTATTTTGTTTTGTTTATCAACATCTCTTCTGGCATCTTCAAGTAAAGAAACTAAATCATAAGCAAAAGAACCAATCAGAGCATCTTGAAAATCAAGTAGACCAACTTCTTGACAATTATTATAATTAATTAACATCAAATTATCAACATGGTAATCACGAAGCACTAAATAATGATTTTGCTTGTTTAATTTATCAAACAATTTTAATAATTCGTTTTTATAAAAAGCTTTTTGTAAAATAGTAGCTTGTTTTTTTTGCCAAGGTAAATACCAATCAATAAATAACCAAGCTTCTTTTAGTAAAATATAATTATTATAGCTTAAAATTTTTGGTTTAGTAGTAAGTTTTTGCAAATTAACCAACACTAAACAAGCTTTTTTATATAAAGAAAGTTCAATTAATGGGTTTTGCTGTAAAGCTTTATTAAAATTAATATCACCAAAATCTTGTAATAATAAAAAACCATCTTCTGATTGATAGGCAAAAATTTGCGGAGCAAAAAAATTATTTTCTTGTAAAAAAGTAGCAATTTTTATGAAAGGTTTAGGATCTTCATAGCCAACTGGTGCAAACATTAAAATATAAGATTTATCAGCATTTAAAATGCGATAATATGAGCGAAAAGAAGCATCGCCAGCAATTTTAATAATTTTTGGTTCTAAAATATTTTGTGAAGCAAGAAAATTATTAACCTTAGTTAAATTTAGTTCTATCATAATTAATTATACTAAAATTTTTTGCAAAACATTAAGTAAATATTGATTCTCTTGAGTATTACCAACACTAATACGCAAACAAGAATGCAAGTTATAAGAAGCCATATCACGCACAATAATACCGTTATCTAGTAGTTTTTCGTTAATTTCTTGGGCTTTTTGTTGACTAAATAAATCAACCAACACAAAATTTGCCACCGAAGGATATTGCTTAACTGTTTTTAAATTAGCAAAAAATTGCCTAAATTTTTCTAGCCAATTATTATTATGATAAACCGATTCTTGCAAAAATTCAATATCTTGCAATGAGGCAATTGCTGTTAACTGCCCAGCTCCATTTACATTAAAAGGCCCTCTTACTTTATGAAGTATTTCTGCCACATATAAATTACTATATGACCAACCAATTCTTAAAGATGCTAAACCATAAATTTTTGAAAAAGTTCGAGTAATTACTAAATTTTGATATTTTTCTACTAAATCAAAACCTTGATAATAATCAGTAGCTGTCACAAACTCTTGATAAGCATGATCAAGCACCACTAAAATATTATTAGGCACTTTACTTAAAAAATTTTCTAACTCTTGCTTTAAAACATAAGAGCCAGTAGGATTATTTGGGTTAGCAATAAAAATAATTTTTGTTTTATTAGAAATATTATTTAAAAAATTATCGAGGTTAGTTTTTAAATTAGTTTCTAGCACTTTTACTGGCTTTGCTCCAACTTTTTTTGCCGAAATTGGATACATCAAAAAACCATATTCACTATATAAAACTTCATCATCAATACTAGCAAAAGCAGTAGTTAATAAAGAAATAATTTCATCAGAACCTGCACCACAAACAATTTGTTTTGAATTAATATTGTTTATTTCTGCTAAACAATTAGTTAAATCAAGGCAACTTCCATCTGGGTAGCGAAAAAGTTTATCGGCATGTTTTTTATAAACCTCAATAGCTTTTTTACTAGCACCTAAAGCATTTTCGTTTGAAGAAAGTTTAATTATTTGTTGATGATTAGTTTTAGATTTTCCAGGAATATAACTAGGTATATCAAGTAAAAATTGATTAGCTTTTAACATTTTTTGTGAATAATTTTTAATAATAACTCAACATTAGCAATTGGAGTTTGAGGTAAGATACCATGTCCTAAATTAAAAATAAATGGTTTATCAATAAAATTTAGCAAAATTTTTTCAACTTGATGAGTAATTTGTTGTTTAGTGCCAAATGCTAATAAAAAATTATCAAGATTTCCTTGTAGAACTATTTTTTTTGTGGTAAATAAATCGTTTGCATAATCAAAACTAATTGATTGATCTATTGCTAAAACATTACATTTTACTTGTTGTAAAAAATTTTTATAATTAACTCCAATATTTTTTGGAAAGCAAATTATCGGCACTTGTTTATAATTTTTTAAAAAATAATCAACTATTTTTTTAGTAGGGTTAATTACAAAATCTTGCACCTGATCACAAGGTAAGATACCTGCCCAAGAATCAAAGATTTTAATAATATCGGCACCGCTTTTAATTTTTTGTTCTAAAAATAAAATAATTGCTTCACTTAATAAATTTAGTAATTCTAAAAATTCATCTTTATTTGCGGTTGCAATTTGTTTAACTTTGTCAAAATTTTTTGCAGAACCACCTTGCAACATATAACAAGCCAAAGTAAAAGGAGCTCCTGCAAAACCAATAAGAGAAGTTTGATTATTTAATTTACTTTTTGTTAAAGAAACTGCTTCAAAAACTGGCTGAAGTTTTTGAAAAAAATTATGATCTATTTTTAATTTATTTACATTAGATAAATTAAAATCAGCTAAAACTGGACCATGATTTTTTATAAAATCAACTTTAATTCCTAAAGCATCTGGAATTACTAAAATATCAGAAAAAATAATTGCCGAATCAAAACCAAATCTTTCAATTGGTTGTAGAGTTACTTTGCTTGCTAAAACTGGGTTATAACATAAATCTAAAAAGTTTTCAAGTTTGTTTCTAACTTCTAAATATTCTGGTAAATATCGACCAGCTTGACGCATAATCCAAACAGGAGGATTAGAATAAATTTGATGATTTTTTATAACATTAATAATTTTATTCATTTAATTTTTTATTGATATTAGTGTTGTTAAAATGTGAATAAAATGTTATTAACAAGTTATTAACATTTATTTAAGAAAAATTTTATAACCATTGTAAGCAGTAAAATTAAAACTTGCAAACAATAATTTAAATGTTTAAAATACTAGTTATTAACATTGTTTTTTTACTAAATAAATAGTTATTAACATTTTTATTTTGTGAATAACTTGTTAATATTTGACAACAACTTATTTTTTCAAACAAATATTGTTAATAAGTAAAAAGTTATTAACAAAAACCAACAAATTATTAACAAAAATGAAAGAAAGAATTGTTAACAACTTAACAAAAAAATTTCAGCCAAGTTTTTTGCAAGTTATCGATAATTCTTCTGCTCATAGTGGGCATTTTGTTTCTACCAATAATTTAGGCACTCATTTTAAAGTTATTATCACCAGTATTTTTTTTGATAAATGCACAAAAATTCAAGCTCATCGATTTATTAATCAAAGTTTAAAACAAGAATTTCTAGATGGCTTACATGCTTTGGAAATTAAAATTATTCAGAAAAAATGGTAAAATATTTTGCATTTTGATTTTTGCATAAGTAATATTTGAAAATGTTATGGTAAATTGGCCGTAATTAATTAATAAATTTTACTATGAAATACAGTTATTCGGCTAGAGTTTTTCATTGGTTAATGGCTTTAGTTATTATTATAGCTTTTGCTTTAGCTTTTTACATGACTTCTCTTAACAAAGAAAATGAAAATCGTTTGTTTTTTTATTCTTTGCATAAATCTTTTGGGGTTTTAGCTTTAATCATGATTTCTGCACGTATAATTAATCGTTTTTTATATAAATCACCTCAATTACCAGCAGAAATAGCTCCATATATTGTGAAATTGGCAAAAATAACTCACTTTATGCTCTATTTACTAATGTTTATTACTCCAGTATCTGGTTATTTAATGTCTAATTATTACGGTTATAATGTAAAAATTTTTGGCATGGTTTTGCCTAATTTGGTTGAAACTAATTTTGATTTGGCGAAAAATTTTTCAGAACTACATGAAATTTTTGCATTTAGTTTATTAGGCTTAATTATCTTTCATTTATTAGCAGTTATAAAACATCATTTTATTGGTGCTAATAAATTTCCTATTATTAAACGTATGTTGTAAAATATGTTAAAACCTAGAATTATTCCTTGTCTTGATGTAAAAAACGGCAGAGTGGTAAAAGGTATTAACTTTGAAAATTTAGCCGATGCTGGTAATCCTATTGTTCAGGCCCAATATTATTATCAAGAAAAAGCCGATGAGCTTTGTTTTCTCGATATTTCTGCTACTCAAGAAAATAGGCAAAATATGTTTGATATGGTTAAAAAAGTTTCTTCAACTTGTTTTATTCCTTTTACAGTTGGTGGTGGTATTAAAGAAATAGCTGATTTCTTAACTTTAATGCGGTGCGGAGCTGATAAAGTTTCTATCAATTCTTCGGCAATTAGTAATCCTCTTTTGATTACCCAAGCAGCTAATAAATTTGGCTCACAATGTGTGGTGGTGGCTTTAGATGTAAAAAAAACCGCCATTGGTTACGAAATATTTAGTCATGGCGGTTCAAAAGCAACTGGTTTAAATGCTATAACTTGGGCAAGTAAAGTTCAGCAATTAGGAGCAGGTGAAATTTTACTTACCTCAATGGATAAAGACGGCACAAAAACTGGTTATGATCTTGATTTAATAAAAGCAATTACTAGTAAAATTAGTATTCCTGTAATTGCTTCAGGTGGAGTTGGTAGTTTAAATGATTTAGCCGATGGTTTAAAAGCTGGAGCTTCTGCTGTTTTAGCGGCCTCTATTTTTCATTTTCGGCAATTTTCTATTGTTGAAGCAAAAAATTTTTTAAAACAAGAACAATTGATTTAAAAAATAGTTGTAATTAAAATATTTTTTGTTTAAAATTTGAGAAAAATTTCTTTTTACAAATAAATTATGAATCTTTTTAACACCCAACAATTACAATCAAAACTTTTTACACCGCAAGCGGTTTCGGTCGAATATCTGCCAATACTTATTTTTTGTGTAGTTGCTTTTGGTTTGTCTTTATTAATTATTGTTTTACCTTTTTTTATTAATAAACTTCGGCCAGATAAACATAAAAATTCTCCTTATGAATGCGGTTTTGAAGGATCAGGTGAGGTAAGAAATAAATTTAATGTTAAGTTTTATTTAGTGGCAATTTTATTTTTAATTTTCGATCTAGAAATAGCATTTTTATTTCCGTGGGCGGTTTCTTTAAAAACAATAGGTTATGCTGGTTTTTGGTCGATGATTTTTTTCTTAAATGTGCTTACTATTGGTTTTATTTACGAATTAAAAAGAGGTGCTCTTGAATGGTAAAATCTTACATAACCACTACATCTTCTTTACAAGAAACTGATTTTGGTAAACTGCCCACAGATGTTGCAAATCAAGGTTTTTTAACTGCTAAACTCGATGATTTAATAAATTGGGCAAGGTCTGGCTCGCTTTGGCCCATGACTTTTGGTTTAGCTTGTTGTGCGGTTGAAATGATGCAAACTGCATCTAGTCGATACGATCTCGATCGTTTTGGTATGGTTTTTCGCCCATCACCAAGACAATCCGATGTCATGATTGTTGCTGGCACTCTTACTAACAAAATGGCTCCTGCTCTACGTAAAGTTTACGATCAAATGTCGGAGCCACGATATGTGGTTTCTATGGGTAGTTGTGCTAATGGCGGGGGTTATTATCATTATTCTTATTCGGTTGTGAGGGGTTGCGATCGTATTGTGCCTGTTGATGTTTATGTGCCGGGTTGCCCACCAACTGCCGAAGCTTTGCTCTATGGTTTAATGGTTCTGCAAAATAAAATTAGTAGAACTAAAAATTTTAAACGATAAATTATGTTTTTAGATTTAGCCAAACAAGAGTTTTATATTAAAGAAAATTTTAAACAAGTTTCTTTACAAACTTCAATTACTAACGATCACTTAATTATTATTTGTCCAGTTGAAAAAATTATTAATTTTCTTACTTTTTTAAAACAAGATACCGCTCTTTCGTTTAAAACTTTGGTCGATCTTTTCGCTTCCGATATGCTTTATTTAAAGAAAATTCGTTTTGAAGTGGTTTATAATTTATTAAGCTATAAATTAAACAGTCGAATTACTGTAAAAGTTTGTCTTGAAAACTCACAAATAAAAGTTCCAACAGCAATTAATATATTTAGTTCTGCTGGTTGGTATGAAAGAGAAGTTTTTGATATGTACGGCATTTATTTTGAAAATCATCCAGATCTGCGTCGAATTCTCACCGATTATGATTTTGTTGGGCATCCTTTACAAAAAGATTTTCCTCTCACGGGTTACCAAGAAGTTCGATATAGTCAAGAATTACAAAAAGTAGTTTATGAGCCAGTAAAACTTACCCAAGAATTTCGTAATTTTGATTTTGATATGCCTTGGTATGGTCCACAAAATAATAATAATAAAAAATCTGATTAATGAAAAAAATTTGGCAATCTTTTTATAAAGCATCAATAGGGCAAGAAACTTCTAAAGCGGTAGAAGTTTTTTGGTTTTTATCTTTGTGTTTTGTATTTTACATTGTTTATAAAATACAATCTTATTTGCAAGTTCATTATTTTCTAACAAGCTCATTGCTTTCTTTATTTTTTATATGGCATCTTTATGCGGTTTATAAATGCAAACCTCCTGAAGATTCTACTTTAACCAAAGAAGAAAAACAACTTGCAATAATTAAAAAACCAAAATCCTTGTTAAAAAAAATATTGTTGCAAGAGCCAATTTCTAAACCAAGCTGGAGGCAAGTAGTGATAGTAATTGATATTTTATTACTTTTATCGGCACTCTCTTGGTTGTAAATCTAATTTAAAAACCTATGCCACAATTTAAACTTCCTTATCAAAATAAAAATACTGATTTTTCTATTTTATATCAAAATGCCCGAATTATTGATCCTGCAACTGGTTATGATTGTATTGGTAATTTACTTACCATCGGCAATAAAATTATCGATTTTGGTCCTAATTTACAAGCTTCGGCAAATTTAGTTATTGATTGTAAGCAACATATTTTAGCTCCGGGTCTTATCGATTTACAGGTGCATTTTCGTGATCCTGGCCAACATCACAAAGAAACTCTACACACTGGCTCTGCTTCTGCGGTGGCAGGCGGAATTACTACCGTGGTGTGTCAACCTAATACTTCTCCTTGCCTTGATTCGGTTTTTACTATAGAATACTTAACACTAAAAGCTAAAGAATCTGCCTATTGCAATGTTTTGGCTTATGCTTGTATTACTAAAAATATGCAGGGTCAAGAATTAACCGAAATGAACTTATTAAAACAAGCTGGGGCAGTTGGTTTTACCGATGATGGCTTGCCTGTCATGAATGCTAATATTATGAGAAGAGCTTTTGAAATGAGTCGAGATCTCGATATTGTGGTTGCTCAACATGCCGAAGATTTAAACTTATCTAATAAGGGCTGTATTAACGAAGGTATAGTTGCTCACCAGCTTGGAGTAAGAGGAATTCCAAATATTTCAGAATCGGTAATTGTAGAAAGAGATTTGGCTATTTTAGAGGCGGTAAAAGGCAAATATCATTTACTTCATGTTTCAACCAAAGAGGCTTTACAAGCTATTGCTAGAGCAAAAGATAAAGGTTTATCTGTAACTGTTGAGGTGGCACCGCATCATTTTACCTTAACCGATGAGCAGGTTTTAATTTCTGGCACTAATGCTAAAATGAACCCTCCACTTCGCTCACAATCAGATAAACAGGCTCTGCTTGATGGTTTAAAATCGGGGTTAATTGATGCAATTGCCACCGATCATGCTCCTCACGATTTAGCATCTAAAGAAAAACCTTTGCAAGAAGCATCTTTTGGTATTGTTGGAGTAGAAACTTTATTATGTTTGTCGCTTAATTTATATCATCAAAAACTATTAACTTTACAGCAAGTATTGGCAAAACTCACTTGTAATCCAGCAAAAATCATTAATCTAAACAAAGGTATTATTGCCAAAAATGCTATTGCCGATTTGGTATTAATAGATCTTAACTTTTCTTGGCAAATTGATATTAATAAATTTTATAGTAAATCAAAAAATTCACCTTTTAACGGTTTTCAAACCAAAGGCAAAGCACTACTCACGGTTGTTGATGGGGTTATTGTATTTGATGATTTTACCAAACATAGTAATAATTATTAGTTTATGATTATTATCAAAAATTTGCATAAAACCTATCAAAAATCTGCCAAATCATTATCAAAAACAGCTCTTAACGGCATTGATCTAAACATAAAAAAAGGTTCATTTTTTGGTTTATTAGGGCCAAATGGAGCAGGAAAATCTACCATTATCAATATTTTAGCTGGTTTAGTAAAAAAAACTAGTGGTAAAGTTGTGGTTGCTGGTTTTGATATCGACACTCATTCTTGTGAGAGTAAATATAAAATCGGCATTGTGCCACAAGAGTTAATAATCGATCCATTTTTTAATGTTTATGAAACTCTCGAAATTTATGCTGGCTATTTTGGAGTTCCAAAATCTCAACGCAAAACCAACCAAATCATTGAGGCTTTAGGTTTAGGTGATAAAGCAAAATCAGTGCCTAGAACATTATCTGGCGGTATGAGAAGAAGGCTTTTAGTGGCAAAAGCTTTGGTTCATAACCCCGAAATTCTGGTACTCGACGAGCCAACCGCAGGAGTTGATGTTGAATTACGAAATCAGCTTTGGTCTTATGTGCAGAGTTTGAATAAGCAAGGAACCACAGTATTGCTTACCACTCATTATTTAACCGAAGCAGAACAACTCTGCAATGAAATTGCCGTTATTAATAAAGGCAAGGTTGTGGCTTGCGATAGCAAACAAAATTTGTTAAATAGTTTATCAGAAAAACAGTTAATTATTCACACCAAACAATTGTTGCCTGCTAATTTTATGTTGCCAAATCTTGATGTTAAGCTAAACGAAACAAACGAAATTATTATTAATTATAATCCAAATCGCATTGCAATTACCGATATTTTATGGCAAATTACTTCACAAAACCTTGATATTATCGATATTTCTACCAAACAACCAGATCTAGAACAGGTTTTTCAACATATTGTGCAAGAAAAATGAATAATCTACTTTCTATTTTGCCTTTACAACCGCAGCAAATATTGCAAATACTTGATGTAGCAAAGTTTTATTATTATCACCCTAAACAATATTTTGATATTTTAAAAGGTAAATTATTGGTAAATTTTTTTTTTGAAAACTCCACCAGAACTAGAATGTCTTTTGAATTATCGGCAAAAAAAATGGGAGCCGAAGTTATTAACCTCGATATTTCGCTTTCGTCTTTAAAAAAAGGTGAAACAATTACCGATACTGCTAAAACAATTTCGGCTATGGGGCCAGATTTTGTGGCAATTCGTCATAATTCTAGTGGAATTTTACAGATTTTACAAAAACATATTTCAGCTAGTCTAATTAGTGCAGGCGATGGCACCAACGAACATCCTTCGCAAGCTTTGCTTGATGCTTTTACTATTTTAGAGCATAAGAAAACTCTTTACGGTTTAAAAGTGGCAATTTGTGGCGATGTTTTGCATTCAAGAGTTGCTCGATCTAATATTTTTTTATTAAGTAAATTTGGCTGTGAAATTCAAATTAACACTCCTCCCACTCTTTTGCCTTTTGGCTATGAGCAGTGGCTTAAAAATTATAATGTAAAAATATGCCAAAAATTATCAACAGCAATTGCCGATGCCGATGTTATCATGATGCTTCGTTTACAGCAAGAAAGAATGGAAAGTTGTTATATAGCTTCTTTTGATGAATATTTTCAGCTTTATGGTCTAGATAATCATAAAATTCAATTAGCTCCTAAAGCAATTATTTTGCATCCAGGGCCAATTAATCGTCAAGTTGAAATAGATACTAATCTTGCTTATGATGTTGATAAATCTTGCATTTTAAACCAAGTAAAAGCAGGAGTGGCGGTTCGCATGGCAATTTTAGAATGTTTATCAGCTTAACAAAAAATATTACACCTAGATTTATGGCAGAAATAATATCGCCGAAGTTTGGTAGATTTCTTGATTATCGGTTAAGATGAAATCTATAACTAAATTTTCGGTGTTAATAATTTTGTGTTTAGTGGTGAGAAAAACCTTAAATTCGCTTAATGCTTGTGGTTTTAGCTCAATAAAATTATGTTCTTGATTTAAAATTTTTAAATCTAACAAATTGCTATGGCTTGTGGTAAGTGCAAGTTTTTTGGCATGATGGCTTTTGTTAGCGATGTTTAATTGATAAGTATTGCGAATAGATCCGTTGCTTAACAACACATAAAGTGGGTTTCTTTCTTGCAAAACTGAAACTGACACTGGTTTTTTGGTGACCAAGCCAAACATAATCGCTGTGCAAATAATGCTAATAATAACCAAATAATACAAAGTTCGAGGGCGAAAAAACTTGGCTTTTTGCACACTAAACAAATTTGGGTTAGTGTTTAAGTTTTGTAAAGTATCGTAGCGAATTAAACCTGTGGGTAAATCAAGCTTTTTCATTATGTTATCGCAAGCATCAATACATAAACCGCAAGCGATACATTGCATTTGTAAGCCATCACGAATATCAATACCAACAGGGCAAACCACTACACATTGTTTGCAATCAATGCAATGCCCTCTTTGGTTAAAATCATCGTTTTGATGATGTTTTTGCCTGGGTTCGCCTCTTTTATGTTGATAAGAAACAATTAAGGTTTCGTTATCAAACATTGCCGATTGAAATCGGGCATATGGGCACATATAGGTGCAAACATGCTCTCTGGCAAAGCCAGCCATAAGATAAGTGGCAAAGCCAATGCCAATAATCCAGCCTAAAACAGCAGGCGAAAGTTGTAGGGTGATAATTTGTTTATAAATCACAAACACATCGTTAAAATAGCTTACAAAAACTACTCCTGTAAAAAGCGAAATGATTATCCAGCAAAAATGAGTGCAGATTTTTTTTTGATAATATTTTAGATTGTGGTGGCGATCAAGTAAAATTCTAGTGTTTCTATCGCCTTGCCAAAATCTTTCAACTGCAATAAATAGATCGGTCCAGACTGTTTGAAAACAAGCATATCCGCACCAAACTCTACCAAATAAAGAAGTTATAAAAAACAGTGTTAGAGCAGATAAAACTAAAATTCCTGCCAAGTAATAAATTTCTTGCGGCCAGATTTCGATGAAGAAAAAATATATTACATCGGTTTTAAAATCAATCAAGATTGCTTGATTAGGAGCTGAATTTTTTCTATCAAAACGAAGGTAGGGTGAAAAAATGTAAATACTTAATAATAAGAAATTTAACCAATTTTTTAAAGAGCGAATTTTGCCTTTTACATGTTGGGGGTATAATTTTTTCTTGGCTGCAAAATATTGAGAAAACATTTGTTGATAGTAGTTTAAATTTTAAAACAACTTTTTGTTTAGTTGTTTTTGGTTAATCTGAATCGCAACAGTTTTGATAGTGCGATTATCAACATCTATTACTTTAAAATTAATACCAAATTTTTCAATTTCTTCGTTGATTTCAGGGAGTCTTTTAAATGACGAAATAACCAAGCCTGCCACAGTATCGATGTTTTCTTCTTCTATCGGAAAGCCAACTATTTCTGCAAGTTTTGCCACCGCCACTCTGCCTCCAAGATGAAAAACATTGTTGTTTAGCTCTTTTATTTGAAAAAAAGCACTTTCTAAAGGCAAATCGTGTTCGTCTTCTATTTGTCCAACAATTTCTTCAACAATATTTTCGATAGTAACCAAGCCATCAACTCCGCCAAATTCGTCGAGCACAATGCCAATATGCACTCTTGACAAGCGCATTAGCATCAGCACATCAATAAGTTTCATGGAACACGGAAAAAACAAGATTTTTCTGATAATTTTGCTGATTTGAAAGGTTTCTTGATGTTGTTTTGATAAAAATTTTGCTAGATCTTTGCTATGAATAAAGCCTGTAATGTTGTCGAAAGTTTCGGCATAAATTGGAATTCTAGTGTGCTGATCTTCGTTGATAATGGTTTTGATTTCTTCGAGGCTGGCGGTTTGCTTGATGGCGATAATATCGGAACGGTTGGTCATGATGGTGTTGATTTTTTTATCGGCAAAGCCCACGATATTGCGAAATATTTTTTTTTCTTCGCTTGAAATTAGCCCTTCAGAGGCAAAAGTTTCGGTGATATGATTAATTACACTGGCAAAAGATTTTTTAGTTTTCTTGCCAAAGATATTTTTTAAAAGCTGGTAAATTTTGCTAAAAGTTGGTAATATTTTTTGAGAGAAAATAGTCATAAGTAAGGGTTAGTAATGTTAAGAGTATTTAAAATGAAAATTTCTTGCTCCTCCATAATTTTTGCCATTTCTGGTTGCTTATGATCGTTGCCTAATAAATGTAAAATACCATGCACAAGCAAATGAGTGAGGTGGTTTTGAAAGGTTTTATTTTGCTGATGTGCTTCTTTTTGAATAGTTTGATAAGCAAATAAAAGATCGCCTAAAACAACAAAATTACTCTTGCCAAGCACTTGATTGATATTTTTGTTATGTAGCTCTGTTTCGTTTAGATTGGCAAAAGATAAAACATTAGTAGGTTTGTTTTGTTGTCTAAATTGTTGGTTGATTTTTTTTATTTGTAAATCGGCAAGCAAAATAATGTTTAATTGCAAGGTATTAGATTTTTTTTGCAAAAAATTTGTTAAACTAGTGTATGGTAAAATATGTTTAGTGGTTTTTAATAAAAAATTATGTATGTTTTTTTGTTGTTGCCACCTAGTGCTTTTTTGTAAGATATCGACAATAATCATAAAGAAAGCTTTAAACCGAATTATGTGGGCATAGTTTAAAATTTTTTGGACAATTTCGTAAGCAAGAAGTGCCACAGAAAAATTTATTTTGGTGTTGTTTAGTGTTTAAAACCATTTGAGTTAAGCTATTGATAAAATCGTTATGTAAATTTAGTGAAGCAATGCGATGATATTGTGCAATGCCAAGTTCAAGAGCTAGTTCTTTGTATTCGATATCGAGTTCAACTAGTGTTTCGGAGTGATCAGAAACAAAGGCAATTGGGGTAATGATAGCAATTTTGTTGTCAATGGCGGTTTTTCTTAAGCAATCTTCTAGGCTAGGTGTGGTCCATTTTAATGGGCCAACTTTTGATTGATAACAAATTTGATAATCGAGATTTTGATAGCCTAAATTTTGTAGATTAGCAATAACTTGAGCAACTGTTTGCTCTACCTGATACACATAAGGATCGCCAGCATTGATAATTTTTTGAGGCAAGCCGTGAGCAGAGAATAAAATTTTAGCTTTTGCTAATTCTGGTTGAGTAAGTTTTTGTAAAATCGCCAAAATCAAGTGGCTATGTGCTTTAATAAAGCTAGTTTCGGTAGGGTAACAACAAATAATTTTAACATCGTTATTTTTAAAATTTGCTAAAAAATCGTTAATAGAAGATGCCGAAGTAGTGCTTGAAAATTGCGGGTAAAGTGGCAATAAAACCACATTATCAGGTTTATAAGCTTTAATTTTTTTAACTACTTCTAAAGAATTTGGCTTGGTGTATCGCATATTTACAAAAACTTGATAATCACCATAAAAAGAGAGTTCTTTTTCTAAACATTCGGCTTGGGCAGAGGTAATGGCAAGTATCGGAGATTTATTGTTAATTTGCTTGTAAATATTTTGAGATTTAGGGGTTCTTTTGTGAGAAATTAATTTTGCCAATAAAAACCGAAAAGGTTGCGGTAAAGAAATAATGGCTTTATCGTTAAATAAGTTAAATAAAAAAGGTTTAACTTCTTCTAGGTTGCTAGGCCCTCCTAGATTAAATAAAATAACTGCGGTTTTTTGCATAAATTAAAAAGAAAAAAGTAGTTGACAGGCAATTTGATTAGTTGTTAAGTATTTGTTGTTTTGTAAGCAACTTTCTTGCCTAGAATTATCGTTTAAGGTTTGCCCAGTTTTGGCTAATATTTTGCCAGAATTTGGTAAACTATCATCAAATTTTTTATCGAGATCATAAGCTTTTGCGGCAGAAAGAACGGGCTTGGTATAAAGCTTGGTAGCATCAGCTTCGCTAAAGCCCAGATGCAAAAAATTAGTTTTCTGATTATTAATTAATTTGCCAAAAGCAATAATACCTGTTTCGTTATTTTTTGATACACCTAAAGCTTTTGGCATGCTAAAACCAATTCGAGCCGATTCGCTACTAAAACCGTCGTATTTTTCAGATAGCATTTCAAAATTACCAAGATGAAGCCAAAAATTAGCTATTTCACCATCAAATAAAGTGTTTTCAGATATTGAATCGGTAATAATACCGTCGGCATTGCCATTTGTGGGATAGTTACTTAATTTTAACTCAAAAGCATTAGAAATATCGCCAGGTAAAGCTTGATATTTTGTATAAAAAGAATTTATTTGTTGCTGAATTTTAGTAATTTGAATGTATAATTGTTTTTCGCTAGAAGATTGATAAATATTTTTAACAACAAAGCTAAAGGCAATAGCAAGCACAAGCAAAAAAATAAAGATCATTTTAACAATAATGAAATCTATTTTCATAAAAAAAATGGTGGTGAGCACGGTTGGAATCGAACCAACGACAACCTCATTAAAAGTGAGGTGCTCTACCGACTGAGCTACGTGCTCTAAAAAATCTAGTATTAAAGAATATCTTCAATATTAAGGTAATTTTAGATGCAAAATATTTTAAAACAACAAAATAAAAATAGCAAGATTTTTTTTATAATTTTAATGAAATATTATTTTTGATAATCTTTGAGCTTCATTTAGTGCTGAATAACTATATTTAGTAAGGGTTGTATGGTTTGGCAACAATATTTGAGCCAAATTTTCTTGCTGTAATTGTTGGTGAAATAAATTATGCTTACTTGTAATGATTTGCGGGTGACTAAAAATATAAACAGGTTTGCCAGTAGAAAGGCTTTCGGAGATCATCGAAACAGAATCGCCAGTAATAACTAAAAAATTAGCTAAAGCAAGAGTTTGTAAATAATAATCACTGCCACTTTGATGCCAATTATGAAAAATAATATTTGCTTGTTGTTGTAAAAAATTATTAATAGCAAAGCTAGTTCTTTTGCTATTTAAAACAATTAATTGAGCTTGCATTTTGTTGGCAATGCTAGATATTTGTTGATAGAGTTGTAAAAAAATCTCTAACGAAAAATTTTGTTTTTTGGCAAAAGATCCGCCTATTAAAAGAGCGATGATAGGTTTATTTTGATCAATTTTAGCAAGTAAGTTATTGTTAAAACTAATATTGCGAATTTTTGTATCATCAAAATTAGCCAAGCCACCTACACTAAACAAAACATTTTTCGGTAAATTTGGTTTTTGATCGTGGTTTGGTAAAATTATCCAATCAAATAAATGAAAAGGAAGTTCTGGATTCATAATTTGAATTAATTTTGGCAAAGCAAAATTTTCTTTTTTGGCTTCTTTTTTGGCTTGCTTATGTAGATATAAAGCAAAAATTGCCGCCCTTCTGCCAGCAGAAATAATATAAGACGGAAAATAGCTGAAATTTTCAAAAATATGTTTATTTTTTAAGCGCAATAAACAGTAATCAATGCCAAAAGTAGAGTTTGGTAGATTTGCTAAATAATTATAATCAAGAAAAAATTTATGTTGTATCATTTTGGTGGAATTTGCCAAGGCCATTGCCTGATTAGAGGTTCCGGGGCGATTATCGAGCAGTAGCCAAATTTCTGATTTATTTTGCATATTTTTTTTGTAATTGTATAGCGACATTTTGAGAAACAAATTCAGAAGTGTTGCCACCAAGCCTGGCAACTTCTTTAACAAAACGAGAAGCGGTAAAATGATGATTTTTTGATGCTGGTAAAAAAATAGTTTGAATATTAGAATTAAGAGTAGAATTCATACCAAACATTTGAAATTCGTATTCAAAATCTGATACCGCTCTTAAGCCTCTAACAATTGCTATTGCTTGGTTTTGCTTGGCAAAATCAACCAACAAACCGCTAAAAGAAGTGGCAAAAACTTTTTCATTAAGATTGTGATGATTAATTTCGTGTTGAATTAGATTTATTCTTTCTGCAACCGAAAATAGAGAATTTTTAATATTATCATAAGCAACTCCTACAATAAGTTTTTCAAATATTGCACTGGCTCTAATAATAATATCAAGATGCCCAAAGGTGATAGGATCAAAACTGCCCGGATAAATAGCGATTTTATTATTCATGTTTTTTATCATTTGATTTGTTATTAGAAATTGGCATCACCTCTAAAATTGGGGCGATGTTTTTAATAATTTTACCTGCAATAGGAGCGGCAATCATGCCTGCGGTATTGTAAATATTGTTTGGTCTATCAAATAAAATATAAACTAGATATTGAGGTTTACTAATTGGAAATATGCCAACAAAAGATGCTAGAGTTTGCTTTTCGTTGTAGCTTCCATTTTCGGCTCGGTCTGCTGTGCCAGTTTTACCGCCAACCTCGTAGCCATCAACATTAGCAAATTTACCAGTGCCGTTTTCTACTACATTTCTTAACATTTTTTTAAGATTTTCAGTGGTTTCTTGGCTAATTACCTTCGATTCATTTAGTTTATATTGATTTTTGATGAATATTGGAGAAAGTAAATTGCCACCATTTATCATAGCTGAAGCGGCGATAGCAAAATGCAGTGGTGTAGTTGCCAAGCCATGACCATAAGAGATGGTGAACATATTGATATCTCGCCAGTGTTTAGGATAAAGTGGCCTGCCTAGCCCCGGGAAATCGGCAGTGATTTTGTTTAGAAAACCTAGTTTTGTGAAAAATTCTTGTTGAGCTTTGGGGCCAAATTTTTCGGCAATTTTGATGGTGCCGATATTGGAAGAATAGGCAAATATTTGGTTAACATCAAGAATTTCTTGATGAAAATCATGATCTTTAATGGTGAACCTGCCATATTTTATTGGTTCTTTTACCGAAAAAGTGGTTTTTAAATTGATTAATTTTTTTTCTAAAGCTAGGGCATTAGTAAAAAGTTTCATTACCGAACCAAGCTCATAAACTCCTCCAGTTATCATATTAAATCGTTGCTCTGGATTGGCTTCGCTTTGTAAATTAGGATCAAAAGATGGTAAAGAAGAAAGGGCTAAAATTTCGCCAGTATTAACATTTAAAATTAACCCCCCAACATTTTTAGCTTTGAATTGCTCTTTTGCCTTGATTAGTTCGTTGTGTAAAATATCTTGCACTCTAATATCAAGAGAAAGATAAACTGGTTTGTTGTTTAGCAATTGTTTATTATATTGCATTTCAATACCAGCTAAACCATTGCGATCAGAATCGGTGTAGCCTACATAGTGGCTTACAATTGATTTTTGAGGGTAGATTCTGATGAGATCTTCTTCAAAAATTAAACCAGCGATTTCGAGTTTTTTTACCTTCTCTACTTGCGAAGGAGTAAGATTTCTTTTGATTAAAATTTGTTGTTTATTATTTTCAACTATTTTTTTCAATAACTCTTTTTCGGAAATATCGTTAAAAATAATTGGTAAAGTTTTAGCAATAAATTGACTATTTCTTGCTAAATTAGAGTTTAAATAAAGAGATTTTGTTTTTAAGTCGGTGGCAACTAAAATGCCATTTCTATCGTAGATATCGGCTCTAGAATTTAATTTGTTATTATTATAGAGATGGTTAATTTTTTTATCTTGATTTAAAACTAGAGTTATCATTTTGAAAATTATAAAAATAAAAATCAAAATGATAACAATAAAAATAAAACTTAATCTAGAATACTTAATATTTTTTGTGTTCATTTTTTAATTAAAGCTGTGGCAATTTGTTTTTTAAAAAATCTGTTGCAATATTTTATTAAAGTTTAAGTTCGGAAACCAAATTTTTAACAGCATTAACCGACTTGTTAAACTCTTGTTGTTCGGCTTCGTTAAGTGGTAATTCGATGATTTTTTCAACTCCATTTTTGCCAATTTTTGCTAAAACTCCAATATAAAGATTATGCACTTTGTATTCGCCAGAAAGATAAGCTGCTACTGGTAATATTTGTTTTTTATCGAATAAATAACTTTCTGCCATAGCTATTGCCGATGATGCTGGTGCATAAAATGCCGAACCAGTGCCAAGAAGTTTAACAATTTCTGCTCCGCCATCGCGGGTTCGTTGAATTATTTCGGCAACTTTTTGTTCGGAAATTAAATTTGCTTTAATAAGTTCTGGCAACGGAACTCCGGCAACCGAGCAATAACGTATTAGTGGCACCATAGTATCGCCATGACCACCAAAAACACAAGTTTGAATATTTTTAACTGAAACATTAAGTTCTTGTGCTAAAAAAAACGACATTCTAGCAGAATCAAGCACTCCAGCCATACCAACAACTTTATGAGTGGGTAGTTTGGAAGTTTTTTGTAAGGCATAAACCATGGCATCAAGAGGATTTGTTATGACAATAACAAAAGCATTTGGGCAGTATTTGGCAATATTTTCACCAACAGTTTTAATAATGGCAGTGTTAGTGTTTAATAAATCATCGCGACTCATGCCGGGCTTTCTGGCTATTCCTGCGGTTACTATGGCAACATCAGCATTTGCAATTAAAGAATAATCGCTACCGCCAATAATAGAGCAATCGCAAGATTCTATAACTTCGGATTGAGCTAAATCAAGAGCTTTGCCAGAGGCAACTCCGAAATTAACATCGAGTAGCACAATATCGCCAAGATTTTTAAGCATAGCAAGATGAGCTAAAGTTCCGCCGATATTACCAGCACCAATAAGAGCAATTTTATTTTTTTTTATCATAGTATTAAGTATTTTGGTTAAAAAAACGAAATTATTTGTTGAAAAACTTCTGTTTGATTTTTATTGCCATCAATAATTTTAATGGTTGAATTTTGTTTTGCTAGATCTAAAAAACCATTTCGAGCTTTTTGCCAAAAAACATTAGACATTTTATCGTAATGATTTTGCTTTTGTGGGCGGTTTTTACTTCTGTGTAGTGCAGTGTCTAGTGAAATATCTAAAAAAAAAGTGATATCTGGTTGAATGCTTACAAATTGTTGGCAAAAAAAATTGATAAGCTCAATTTCAATGCCCATTGCAAAGCCCTGATAAACATATGTTGAATGTATAAAGCGATCAGAAATAACATTGATGTTTTGTTGTAGATTAGGTTTGATAGTGTTTTGAATATGTTCAAATCTGCTAGCAAAATTTAGCAGCAATTGGGTTTCTTTTTGTAAAGGAATTTGGCGATCTTTGAGTAAAATATCACGTATTTCGTTGCCAGCATCGCAACCGCCGGGTTCTTTGGTGGTGATGCAAGGGAGGTTATTTTGTAAAAAAAAGTTGTGAAGATTGGTTACTTGGGTTGATTTGCCAGAGTAATCGATGCCTTCGAAAGTTATTAGTAATGGTTTATTAAACATTTGTGGCTAATTGTTTTGATTTTTTTTCGAGCTGTTCGGTGAGAGTTTGGATAAATTGTTGTTTGTTTAAACCGATATTGATTGGTGGTAAAAATTCAATAAGAATTGTTCCCGACTTTTGGCTAAAAAGTTTTTTTGGCCAAAAAATTCCAGAATTTAGAGCAATTGGCACCACAGGAACCCCGCAGTTTTGATAAAGAGCAATAATGCCTGGTTGATAAGGATATTGCGAAATTTCACTAAACACTTCTACTCGAGTTCCTTGTGGAAAAATAACAATTGATTGATTTATGTTTAGATATTTTTTTGCTTGTTGCAAAACATATTTTAAAGCACTGGCACCAGCTTTTCGTTTTACTTTAATACCACTCATAGCATTTAAAAACCAACCGTAAAAAGGTATTTTTAAAAGCTCGGTTTTATAAGCATAAACTGGGCGATTAATAATAAGATGCATAATTATTGTTTCCCACATAGATTGATGTTTGCATGCAAAAATACAAGGAAAATTTGGAATATTGCTTTGGTTGATTACTTGATAACTGATGCCGCATATATTTTTTAAAGAAAAAATAATAATTTTAGCCCAAATTTTAGCACCATAGTCGGCGATTTTACTGCTTTTAAAAATAACTGATGGAATAAAAAATATTGCAGGAATTAAAAAGCTAAATAAAAATAGAACTATGTAAAAAAGCAATGATTTGCAGAATGAAAAGATATTTTTGGGCATATTTTTTTTGGTGTTGATAAGCTAAAAATATGGTGCCGAATGTCGGATTTGAACTGACGACCTACTGTTTACAAGACAGTTGCTCTACCACTGAGCTAATTCGGCTAAAAACTAAACAAACATAATATTTTTTGGTATTATGTTTGTTTAGAGTGCTAAAAACTATTAGTTTTGAGCTGGAGTTTCAACTGCATTAGTAGTTTCTGGTTTTTTTTCAGGAGCTTTTTTAGCTTTTTTAGCTTTTTTAACTACTTTTTTTTCAGGCTTAGCTGAATCGACAGCTGGAGCATTAGCTGGAACTTGAGCAGTATCTTTTACTTGAGCTGGAGGAGTATCTTTTACTTGAACTGGAGCCGCAACTTTTCCTTGAGTATTAGCTGGAACTTGAGCAGTAGCTGGAACTGGAGCAGCAACTTTTGCTGGAGTTGGAGCAGTAGCTGGAACATTACCTTTTACTGGAGCAGTAGGTGGAACTTGAGCGATAGCAGAAGTTGCAAGTAAAGCAACTAAAACGGCAAAGAATGAAAACTTTTTCATAATTTATTATTAGTATTTATTGTTTTTTTATTGTTTAAACGACTTCAACTCGCTAGGAACTTTATTTAATGATAAAGATCTGCTAAATTTAATCTTGCAAAACATTTTAAAAACAATATTTTTAATTGTCAATAATTTTTTCAAAATTATTCTTTTATTTTTATAAAAATATTAAAAATCTCAATAAAAGTAGTTGCAAAATGAAAAAGGACATTTAAGATATTTGCGATTGTTTATTTTTTAAACGAAAATAAAACAAATAACTTTAAATAACATTATATTTTTTGAGCGGGTGTAGCTCAATGGTAGAGTTCCAGCCTTCCAAGCTGGCCGTGAGGGTTCAATTCCCTTCACCCGCTCCATTTATTTTTTGTTTTTTAGCGGAGGGATGGCCGAGTGGTCAATGGCAGCAGACTGTAAATCTGCCCGCGTTAGCGTTCGCAGGTTCAAATCCTGCTCCCTCCACCACCTTTAAAATAATTTTACTTTTTAATTATATGTTTAAAAATATCAAATTATTATTTTTTACAATAACTCAAATTTTCTTTCTTATGTCTAATGTTAATGCAGCTAATTTAGAAAACACTCTTTATATTGATTTAAAAGATGGTAGAGTAGTTATTGAAATGCTTCCAGATATCGCTCCAAAGCATGTAGAAAGAATAAAAACATTAACTCGTCAAAAATTTTATGATGGCATTGTTTTTCATAGAGTTATCGATGGTTTTATGGTTCAAACTGGCGATCCTACCGGCACTGGAATGGGCGGTAGTAAATTAAACGATCTTACAGCAGAATTTTCTAAACAACCTCATGTTAGAGGTGCTGTTTCTATGGCAAGGGCTCAATCACCAAATAGTGCAAATAGTCAATTTTTTATTGTAACCAAAGATTCTAATTTTCTTGATGGTCAATATACTGTATGGGGTAAAGTTGTTTCTGGTATTGAGATTGTTGATAAAATTAAAAAAGGCAATCCAGCTAATAATGGTCAGGTTTCTGATCCTGATAAAATGCTAAAAGTAAGAATTGCTTCTGATGTAAAATAAAAATCTTGCTATCATCCAATTTTATATCAAAAAATTTTCGTTAATATTTTGATATAAAATTGGATTTTTTTTTGGATGAATGGCCGAGTGGTCGAAGGCGCACGCCTGGAAAGTGTGTATAGGGCCAAAAACTCTATCGAGAGTTCGAATCTCTCTTCATCCGCCAATTTTTTTATGAAAAATGTTTGATAAATATTTAGTTTATGGCTTGGGTAAATCTGGTTTAGCAACTGCCAAATATTTAAATGATAATAATTGTTTAGTTTTTGCTATCGATGATAACTCACAAAAAATAGAAGAATTAGCTTCGGCTTATCCAAAAATTAATTTTTTAACTAATCTTGATAATTTTATTTTTGATAGCAAAACAGCGGTAGTTTTTGCTCCGGGTATTCCTCTTTATTATCCTACACAACATAAAATTATTGATTTATGCCAAAGATTTGGTTCACATCTTTTAGGCGACATAGAATTGTTTTTTTTGTTAAATAATTTTTATAATCAATTTATCGGCATTACTGGCACAAATGGTAAATCAACCACTACTTCTTTGGTGGCTTTTATTTTTGAAAAACTGCACATAAATTATTCGGTGGGTGGAAATTTAGGTTTTTCTTGTTTTTCTTTACCGCAACAACAACAAAATCATCATTATATTTTTGAAATTTCTTCTTTTCAGCTCGATTTAATTAAATATACTAGGTTTCATATTGCCTCTTTATTAAATATTACTCCTGATCATCTCGATAGACACTCAAGTTTTCAAAATTATATTGCCTCAAAAAAACGAATTTTTACTAATCAATTACCGTGCGATTATGCAATAATAAGTATTGACAATAAAATTAATGCAAATATTATTGCTGACTGGAATTTTGCAAGCAGATTATTGCCAGTTTCAAATAATCAAGTTTTGCAAAATGGTATTAGCTTGGTTGATGGTATTTTATCGATTAATTTTATGGGTTATAGTTATTGTAAAAAAATGCAATCAGAGTTTTTAAGAGGCAAACACAATGAGCAAAATATTGTGGTTGCTTTTGCAAATTTATTTTGCTATTTTTTAACTAAACATCAATTAAACAACAAAATAATTGAAGCAATAATTAATGCTATTTTGCAGTTCACTGGCTTGAAGCATCGCTTACAAATTGTGGCGAAACAAAATAATATTTGCTTTATTAACGATAGCAAGGCAACTAATGCCGATTCTACAAAACATGCACTTTCTGCCTACAATAATATTTTTTGGATTTTAGGCGGAAAAGCTAAAGAAGGCGGAATAGATAGCTTGGTTGAATATTTTACTAAAATTAACAAAGCCTATTTAATTGGCGAATCTGCTTATGATTTTGCTTTGGTTTTACAAAAGCATAAAGTAAATTTTGTAATTTGCCACAATCTTGAAACTGCTTTTAATACTGCTTATGCCGATGCTAAACAAAATAATAATGAGCTGGCAAATATTTTACTTTCTCCAGCTTGTGCTTCGCTAGATCAATGGCAAAACTTTGAGCATCGCGGTGATTATTTTTGCAAATTAGTTGCTAATGTTATTGAGGTGGCAAAATGAAGTTTTTTAGGTTAATAAATAAACATCTATGCTAATTTTAACCAAATATAAACAAGCAATCATCAAAGTTTTTTCTGCTTTTGTTAATAGTTTGTTTTTTATATGGTTAAAAAAAATATTTAGCAACAAAAAAATATTTTTATTTTGTGTAGCTATTTTTTGCATTATTTTATTGCTGTGGCAGTTTCATTTTAAAGAAGTTTTATCTGATGTTAATCCTCCTTACAAACATGCTTCTTATCCCAGAAAAGATGCTTTTCCTTTAAGTCCTCCTACTGCTTTTGATTCAACTACAACTTTAGAATCTCCAATTGCTTCTGAAGTAATAAATATCGATAGATTAGGTTATAAATTAACCAAGCTTTATTATCAAAATGGTGTCGATTATTTTCGTTGTGCAACTACTAGTACAGAAAAAAACGATCTTCAATATTATTGTGATGCCTCTATAAACACAGATAATTCACTTAGAAATCAACATTCTGATTGCACTAGATCTCCTTTGTTCTGCACAGAAGAACAGGTTTTTACTTTTCAAAATAAAAAACAAGAAAGTTTTTATAGAAGATCACCAGGTGAAAAAATTATACGTTTAGTTAAAGAATATAAATCGGGCAATACCATTTTAACCGACTATCGTATTAATTATTTACCGCCTTATAATCAATTTACAGGTTTATCAACAAGTAATTATACAGGAGAGTTGTTAGTAGCTACTGCTGGAAATCCTGAAATCAAAACTGGCAGTGGCTCTGTGGCTGGCGGTTTTGTAAATTATAACGGTAAAGCTAGTAACTTGCAAGCTTGCAAAGCTGGGGCAGGGTTGCAAGACATAGGCAATACTTGTATGTTAAAAATTAAGATAGACAATGCCTATAGAGTTAAAATCAATTCGGGTGATTTCGATTTTGCATCGGCTAATGATTATTGTCATAACAAAACTAGAGAAGATCCAGTTTTGGGTGATAATTGCAGGCTTCCTTCTTGTTTATCTATTTCAAAAGAATATTATCGCAGACCGGGTATAAATTGTTTAGCAGATTGTAATGATCGTGCCGATTTTAATGGTATTGATGATGTAAATTTAAAATTACCGGGCATAAATTGCTTGCCTGCTTGTGAAACTGGCTCAAAAACAGTTTTATATGGTGTTGATTCTAGAGATCCTGATAAATTGCTACCTAAAGATATTGGAGTTACTTGTTTTTTAAAGCATCAAGGTTATGTAATGCCAGTGTGTAATAATACACCATTAGCAAATTTTTCTAGTAATTCTAATTCTCAAGAAACTGCAAATGTAAAAAATATTGCTAATCCACATATTCCTAGAAAAGATTGTATGAATGCTGCCGATTTACCTTTATGTGCTTTCTTTAATGCAAGCACTATACAAGTGGCAGAGAAGTTTGGTTGTTTAGGTATGGTAAAGCAAAATGTTGCTGGCGGTTCACCAGTATTTGTTGATAATGAATATATTTTAGGAGTTGCAGAAATCAATAAAACTGATAAACCAACATACGATGAAGATCTTTCAAATTCTGTAAACCTTAAATCAATTCCAATTATTAACTATGAACCGAGAAATTGCAACGATACTTCATTATCTACAATTGGTTGCGGTAAGCCTTATACTTATTCTAAACTCGCTCAAGCTGCCCTTTCAATTCCAGCGAATAATTATCTTCAAAATGTTGATATGATACAGGTGCAAGATGCTCTATTTAACGATACTTTAAATCATGATAGTGTTAACGAAGTTGATGCTAATTCTTTAAAAGTTAAACCTTTTAGAAACACCACAAGAAATGATGGTAGTGGAGCTTTTTTTGTAGGTTCGCCTGCGGTTAAATATAAAATTACACAAACTCTAGATAATTATTATAATGCCACTAACAAACCAAGCTGTTCATTGCTTACTAAACAAGAGCTTAAATTTATTGGCACTAGAAATTGTGATTTAAACCAAATTTGGAAAGATTCTACAGGTGGAAAAAATGGTATAGCCGATACAAAATCGAGCACTCTTGGTAAAAATTTTTGTGAAGGTGAATATTTTTGTAAAGTTGATACTCGTTGTTCGATGTTTAGTGATGAGCAGTTACAAGAAGCGAAAGCTTTTTTTCATTGTTTGCCTGCTCAATATAGCAAATATGAAGATGCCAATATTAAATGTAATATTTTAAATGATCTTGAAATTTTAGCTCTTACTAAAACTACTAAACAAGTAACTTCACAAGCAACTTCAATAGAACTTGATGAATTAAAAAATTATATTACCAAAGCTTGTTTTAAAGGAAACTTAGCTTTTTTGATTCACAAACGAATAGATCACAACATTATTGGTCCAGCAGTTTCAGCAGGTTTTAATAATGATGATAACATTCCAGATTATAACAAGATCAATCATTCGGTTTTTGATGCTACTGTGTTTGCTACATCACCATCTGGTATTGATGAGCAATGTAATTATTATGCAAATAGAATAAATTATATGTTTCCGACTAATCCTTATACTTATACTGATTCTTCTGGTGCTTCTCAAACTATATCAGGTCTTGGTGGCAGTGAGTTATCTGGTAAATTTGCTTGTTATCATTCTAGCCAGTTTTCTTGTAGATTAGATCATTATAAAAAAGCTTGCTATTTATTGAGTAATTATAAATTTAAAAATTTTGACATTTTTTTTAATGGCCAAAAAACAATAACAAGCATAAGCGATACTAACATAAATGATAGATCTATCGGTTGTCTTGGAACTGGTTCTAATCCTAAAAAATGTGTAGTTAATTATGCATTAAATAGCCTGGGTTCTCTAGATTGTTTTAGCGATTATGCTAATTTTACTAATACAGATGTTAGCGGTGCATTTGATGCCAATAAAGGTGCTATAATCAATAAATGCGATGCAGATCCTTTATTGTTGACTATTTTTGTGCCAAGTGCTAAAACAACAATTAATTATAGCAAAACATCTTTAAGCTATAAAATTATAAATAGCAATAATACCAGCTGTTATGATTGTTATTGTTTTTCAATTAACGATTCTGACAAAGCTAGATATGTAATGAGCGGAGGTCTAGCTATTGATTTTGATAGTTCTGTGAAGTCTATTTGCCAACCTGCTAATTCTTGCTATATATGTTATAAACCAAATTTTTATGCTGGTTTGTTTAAAAAATCAACTCCTCCTGATGCTTATTATCCTATTATCGAAAATGAAGTAGTTCCTCCAAGTGGCATTCCTCCAGAAGGCTCTTTGCAAGAAGTAACAAGTGATATGGGTTATTATCAATATGAAGATCCTTTTTATAGCTGGTTCTTTTTTCCAAAGCCAAATACATCTGGCCTAGATGCAACACAAACAGTAAGAGATTGCGGAAGTAATCAAAAATGTTATAAGGCTTTTACTGTTGATTTTCCAAATAGTCGTGGCACTAGTGATTCTACAAAATCAGGTTATTTAAATAGGGTTATTAAAAGTTCAGTGATTGGAATTAGATATGATGATAAAAGCAGTATAGGTAAATATTTAGATTTTTTTCAATATCCGCCAATTTATTATTATGGCCATGGTAATTACGGCGATGATTCTGAAAAAGAAAAATATAATCTAGTGTCAAGTAAAGAAGGTTTAGATTCTGGTATACTTGATAGAGTTGGTTTGCATTCTATTAATAAAGTTGCTTCTCCTAGCGCTGTAGCTTTAAGAGGCTCTACTGTTATGGGAATTAATCCTTATGGAGATTATACATATACCTCTTCATTTGATAGAAAATTGTTATGCGGAATGAATCGTGATACAACAAGATTACCAGATGAAAGCACTTTTGCTTATTTTGCTCCTGTTTTAGTGCAAGGGGGTAGATTTGGTTTAAAAACAAATAATGTTATGAGCGATACTCGAAGATTTGCATTTTCTGATACAAAATGGAATAGCACCACAAAAAAACTTGAGTATTATGTTAATATTTGTTTACGATACGAATCGACAAATGCTCTGGGAGCTTGTGGTAGAAGAGAATGTCGAATAGATAATCCTCCAGGTATGATGCAATGTGGCGAAGATCAGTGTCGTAAATTTATGGTTGAAGATCCAGGTACCAGTATTGCATATAGCAAATGTCATTTGTTATCAACCCTTGCAGATATTGATGGTAAAAAACAATCTGTTTGGTTTGTTAATGACCTACTAAAATCGCTTCCTCAAAGCGATCCTCTGAAGATCGGCAAATTTCTTGATGAATACCATGAATACCCTTACCGCCGATTACCTGATGATTACGAAAAATGTGCAAAATTATATAGCAACCCAGATTTAGAGAGACTTGAAAAGCTTGGTAAAAGTTTAATACCTGGTGGTGCAATATGGGCAACTTGGGATTATACTAATCATCGAGTGAGAGCTTTTTATGATCAACAAGGCTATGTGTGTGCCGAACTTGATTTTTATGGCATAGATTTAAATACCTACAATCTTCATAAAGAAGATATGAATAAAGCTTCTTATTTTGAATTGCCAAATGGTGCCAAAATTTGTTATGGAGGCAGAGTGTTTGATAATAACAAAAAAGATTGTAGTTTTGCAGAAGGTAGTTTTAATACTTTTGCCGATCTTAATACTCGTATTGGTGGCATGCCAGGTCTTCCAGACCATACGGTGTGGAGAACGGTGCGAAAAATTAAATTTATTAGCAATATTTCTGATGATCCAAATATTGAATTTTTAGGTTATAGTGTGCCAAGTATTGCAGAAAATTCTACTCGATATGATTACAGAAGAGATACAAATGTAGGCAATCTTTTTCCTGCTAAAATGAAGGCAAAAGATGGTTTAATTACTACGGTATATGATCATGATACTAGAATAAGAACTATAAAAAGAATCGATCCTACATTAGATGAAGATGAGATTTTTAAATCTCATCAAGAAGAACGAAATAAGGCAGCAGAAGAAAGACCTGATAACAAATATGGTTTGTTGCAAATGTCAAGAGGTAAAAAAAATCCTTACTATGGGTTTAACGGCTATCGTAACGATAATGACCCTACTTGGCTGTGGCTTAGCACCTCGTTTCCAGACGATCTTTCTTTATGTGGTTATTTTGGTGTGGGAATAAGAAAAGATAAAAAAGATAACTGTTCGTTCGATGGTATTACTTTTGATGATACTACATTTCTTAGAGAAGATGGATCGATTTCCTCTTCCACGAGGCCCACAATACCTATATTATCTATTGCAACCCTTATCGTGCAATCCCCAAGACCTTCAATTACTGAAGCCTTGTATAATAAAGATTTTCAGCCAAATAACTTTTTAAAAGAAAAAGTTTGGTTAAAATCAGATTGTGTACCAGTGCAGAAAAGAGTAGGTTTTCCGCTAATTTCGGCTGTTTCTACTCCAGATAATGCTCCTAATTTATTTGCACCAGAGCCGATGGTTTTTGCTTTAAAAACAACATCTTCTACTAATCCATGGAAAAAAGCCACCGAAATTAGTGATATTGATAAATTAAATTTTTCTGATCCAGAAATTGTTTTAAGATATGGCGATAAATATTATTATTTACAAATTCCTAAAAAGCATGCTTCTTTAACAAAGTGTAACAACATTGAAGATCCGCCAACAATTATCGAAGGAAAAACCATTTATAAATTTGATGATACTGGAAATGAAAGATTAAAATTTATGTTAAAAGAAATACCAGGCATCACCAATGAAAATGATTTGATAGACAAATTAAATAGTAGTAATGGACAAAGCGATACATATGGGGTTAATCAATCAAAAAATACTGTATCCACAACAGCACCATCAAGATTTGGAGATGATTCTTCATTTAAAGAGCATCATAACCCTAATCTTAACACAATTTCTGGTGCTGACACTATATCTAATAAATGTAGAGGCAATACAAAACCATATGGAGTTGTTATTGCTTCTAATCTTAAACAAATAAATGCTTCTACTAGCAATACTACATTATATGCCCAAATTTTCGTGAAAAAAGAACAGCAAGGTGAAAATCCTGTTTTGTGTGTGTATCGAGCTAGTATGAATGGCAATCTGCCCGCTACGGTAGAGGATGGTGATTTAAAAGTTATTGCTTGTTTCGCAAGACAACAGCCGTTGGTTAATAACATGAAGCTTTTTAAAACTGCTGTTTCTGCTGGTGATTCTAATGCTTTTTTAAATCATGAAGTTCGGTTTCAATATAAATATTCTGATGTTTCTTCTTATACTGATATTGCTGATATGTTTAAAATTTTCACTGCTGGTCAAACAGTTGCTACTAAATATCAATTAAAAGATACTGCAGATGGTTTAAATGATGCTAAAAATCTTGGTTTCATAGAAGATCATATTTATTTTGAAGGTATTCAAATATCGTCTGCAAGGCATTACTGCACAACTCTTAACCTAGATTGTGTTGATAATGAAAGAGAAATTCAGAAAATTTGCAATACTGAAGAGCTTATATGCAACCGATCAATTGTGCAAACAAAGAAAGATTTTGATAGATTAAATTCTAGTATTAACGACGTTAATTATAATAGTTTTATAAAACCAAAAGATAAATTAAATATACAACAAAATTTATACAGAATGTTAGAAGTTAGAAATTTTTGCATAAACACAATACTTAATTCTTGTAATGAAACTAATGGTTATACTCATGGTGATATTGAAAACTATCCAGAAATTAAAACTCTACATCCAGAATTTAATAATAGAATTGGATTAGAATCTAGTATTTCTAATTCTGCAAAAGATGCTTTGGGATTTAATAATATGATATGTTTAAAAAAAGGTGTGGAGAATTTAATTGTGCAACCACCGCAATTTGTTGAACAAAAAGAAGTAACAGGGCTTTCTTATAAGCTAAAAGGAAAAATGATAGGCACAGATAATTATAAATCTTGCCCAACTTCAGCTTCTTGTCGTTTTGCAGAAGTTTATGAGTATAAAATAGGTGTAGTTGCTTCAGATGACAACATCATATCAGGTATTAATAATTTATGTGTTGGAATTGGCGGAGGGGCTATTAATGCTCCTAAATTAGTTAGATTTTGTAAGGCAAAATTATATCCTTTGCAAAATTTAAAGTATGGAAACTTTGTAGAGGATGATCTAGACAGAAACTCTTTGATTCAACAAGGAAACATTAAATATAAAAGCTTGATAAGCAAAGCCCCATCAACATATTCTGTTAAAACTGATACACAAGATTATGGGGTTGATATATCTCACCAAGATAGAAAAGATGGTCAAATTATTAGAGGAAATTCTCTAACTGCTAATGCTGAACTCGATGTTGCTTTTGTGGATGATCAAGGAATATATGGGGTTTGTAATGGTTTTTGGAAAAATAAAAATATAGATAATTCGCCAAGATATAAGTGCACTGCTTCTGATCTTGCTTCTACTCCTAGTTTAACATTGCCAGCTACTCCCCCTTCTTCTGCTTGCGAACGATATTCTTGCCCTACTATTGAATATGGAAAATCAAGTTCTTCTGATGTTTATGAAAATCAGGCAGATAGAAATGGTTTATACAGTAATGACAGTGCTTATAGTATTGGTTTAGATGTTATAAAAAGAAGAGGCTGGGCTTATTGGCAACCTTTTTTAAAAACAACTGATTTTATAGAAGAGGTTTATGATAAAAGTGCTTGTTTAGTTGGTTTTGCTAAAGATGGTGCTATATTAAATGCTGGTTTGTTTGATGACTCTGTTTGTGCCAGACCTCAAATTGCCGATTCTATTAAAATGCTTACAGCTATTTGCCCAAATCAAGAGGGTTCAGTGAATAATGTTTATCATAATACTGGCGGCACTTTACCTTCTACTCAATGTAATCAATTTGGTTATTGGCGATTCGATTGGGGAAGTCAAGAATTTTTAAAAGATTATGACGGGGTCATTTTTTCTGGAAATCGCGGTGAAACAGTATTAAACAGTTGCCAAAGAATTAAGTGTTCTATTACTGATTTAGAAAATAAATTTTTAGATTCAACACCAATAACACCAATTAAATCAACACCAATTCGTTTAATTAAACAAAAATGTGGCTCAACATCTGCTGGTAATCAAGTTATTATTGCCGAGTTAAATACCCAAATAACATCATTATATTTAGAACCGATTGATAATAAATATTATTATTTAAAAACTAATAATTTAGCACCTTGTAAAGATGCTACTGAATTACATATAATTAAAATTGGTGATACTGCGGTTTACAATATCGATATTAGTGCAATTGCATCAGATTCAGATAAAAGAAGGTTTAATGGTAACGATCCAGTTAATGCTTGGTATTTTAAAATAACAAAACAATCTTTAAATTTTATAATCAATGATGCAGATCTTCTGATAACTACAAAAAGCAATAAATCTACAATAGAGCATGAAAAGCTTTTAAAAGTATGGAGCAAAATAGCTGGTTTCCAACCAGATACAAAAGATACAAGAACATTAATTCCTGCAATGCGAAACAAAACAATAGAGCATGCTCAAATTTCTGGCAAAAAAACGAGTGATGGCACTCCGCAACAAGATGATGATGATTACGATATTGAAGGTAAATGTTTAGTTTCTTTAGGTTACAGAATAATTGCTGCTAATTTTGATCCAGAATTGTTGTGTAATTACCAAGGTATATTAAAAATTAAAGAGCCTTGCATTTCTACTTGCGATGCGGTTGATGTTTCGATGGCTGATACCGAAATTCATGGTTATTCGCAATGGGCAGAAACTGAAAATAAAATTAAAATTTGTGGCGATAGATGTAGCCCAGTTACTACTAAAATTCCTTTTTCTTATATTAGCAAATCTACCCCTTCTTGTTTTACTGGTAAAAAACCATATCCATACCCGCCTTTTCGTAGCCTAGAAGGTGTTAAATTCGAATTTATCAGTAATCCTATTGTGTCATATTCGGTTTCTTACGATGTTGCTTCTTCTACTAAAAGTACAGATGTTTATAATGCAGATGAATGCACTTCTTTAGATGGATGTATAGTTGAATTTGATAAAGCAAATATTGTAGAAAATGTATTTTTGAAAAAATCGGACACCGCAACCACATATCCTTTATATAAAAAAGATTCTCTTGGTGCTAAAGAAAAATTTGCTTCTTATGATATTTTGCCAAATGTTAAATATCAAATAAAACTAGAAAGCGGATATTACTTGTTGGTTTTGGTGCAACCAGCAAAAATGACAGATGATAATCGTTGGCAAGAATACAACATAAATAAAAGAAAAATTTTTACAACAACAGATTGTTCAGGGGGTAATCGTGTTAATTGTTTATGTGGCCATAGTACTTACCCAGCTTGCCCTTTTGATAATGTTCTTGATAAAATTTCTGAAGGTGAGGTGGTAGAAATTAATTTAAGTTCTGATGTTGATCCTAGTGTTTTAAAATTTAGCAAAAATCCTTATTCTACAAATGATATCAATATTTCTGGTGCATCCTTGGGTAATCATTTTGTGCTACAATTAGTAAAAAACTCTGCAGGTCATTTGCAATGGCAACAAATTAATAATTCTGGTGTTTATAATGGTTTAAAGCGAGTGCTGACAGGTGGTGTAATCAATGCTACTATAAATAATTGCATGCAATCTAACGATATTAGTGGCTCACCTTCAATAGACTACAACTGCACTATGATTCTTACTTCTGGTTCTCCTGTTTTAACAAAAAATCAAGAAACTGAAATTACTTTTTCTTCTCCAAGCCCAAGCCCTACTTCTGGCAATCCTTCTGATAATTATATGATAAATTACAATGCAAAGCCAGTTAAAAAATATAACAGTCAAGGTAATTTAATTACCGATTTTAATCATCAAGAGCTATCTGGTAAATATATTTTAAGAGCCATTGATGAAGCAACTAATGGAGTTGGCATTGATTATTATTTGTTAATAAATGCTACCGATTTTCTTTCAAAAACCGCATCTAATCCACAGGATAATTACCCACTTCCAAGTCGAACTTGTCGCTATGGTATTGGTAATGTGTGGAGTTTGCCAGATTCTGCTTGCCAAAATACCTGCCCTGGTTTAACACAAGCCGTAGCTACTGATGGAGATGTTGAGGCAATTATTACTGATAATAACTTTGATTCCAGAATTGGTTCGGCAATTACCGAGCATAAAATTGATGCAACTGGTCTTGGTGACTTAACTGCAAATAGCTATTTAAATATTGAGAATTCATCATCTTCTGCTGTTTTAAACAGAGATAAAATCGCAGTAAAAGTTGTTAATATAACAGGTAACCAAGCTACTTTACATATTATTTGGCCAGAATTACCGCATAAACATGATGTTACTTTAATTCTTAAAAAATCTGGAAATACTTACAAAATTATACAAGATAAACTCGTTTTAAATAATCCTCCTGTAGAGACCGATCCTTTCAGTGCTTTGCATTACGAAAAAGATGGTATGAAAGATTCTGTTATTTTATATCGTAGGTGTGGTGAAAGTGGTAAATGGCAAGATCCAATTTCGCTTTGCCCAATTGCTGGTCCAGCAAAAGGTGGCTATGATATTAACTCTATTTTAGGCTTTGTGAGAGCAAACAATATTGAGCCAGGCAGCGACCATTTGCCAACAATTGAGAGTATTAGAGGAAGCACTAGTTTTGATTTTCCTATTGGTTTTGATCAAGGCTTATTAAAACAGAGTACATTATATGATATGACAAAAATTAGTGATGCTTTTTATAGATTGGCCGAAGAAACATCTGCACCAATTGACAGTATCATACAAATTCCAGTAATACCAGATTATCGCATTATTGGTGATTCTAATAATAGATTTGGTGTTTCTAATAATAAATTTGATGTGAGTTCATTAGATATTACTTCAAAAAATATTTATGCTTATGCAATGTGTAATTATAATTATGTTGATAGCACACCACCAGCACCTGCTAATTGGATATATTATAATTTTTATAACCCAGATTTTGGCAATAACCCTTCTAGTTCTTCTGCTTACTGGGGCACAAATCCAAGATATAGATGTGAGAATTCTTCTAATTATCTAAATACTTATAAAATATCTCCTGAAAATCCTAGCAGTCGTTGTGTTCAAAAATGTAATTCTGGCATCATCCAAAGAATCGGTAGACAAGGGTCATCTGGTGCTAATATAGATAAGCGATTTGATGGTTCAGGTTCAATCGAAAACTATTCAAAAGTTACAATATCTAAAGCTTATTTTGTTTCAGATGATCCTTATGAAAAATATAAAAAATTTGAATTGCATGATAATTATAATTTTTATAACGGTGTCTATGCTGATCAATCAAAACAAATTAAAAAATTTGCAATTTTTGGTGCTATAAATAATATGAGCTATCAAAGTAATGTTGCAGGTCTGTTTAATTTATTTGAAAAAAGAGCGATTGGTAATTATGACGATGCTGATAGTGTTTCTGCCCAATCGCAATGCAACAATGAAATAGGGACATCTACTACCGTTACTTCTAATGTTACTTATGGTTATATTACAGATGGAAAACCATCATCGGTATTTTGCTGGGGATTAAAAAGAGAAGGTAATGCTCCGATGAATCCTTCTGCAATTTGTCAAGTGCATGGCAAATGGGGCTTAACAAACTCTTTTATTGGTAAAAAACAAGAACAATCTCAAATATTTAGATATACATCTACAAGAACTAAAGGAAGTCAAGTAGATGAACATTCTGTTGCGAATGGTGTAGTTTATGAAATGTTTTTTCAGTATGGCGATTTAAGAATTGAGAAAGAATGGAAGAAGGGTGTTGATGATGGCTGTGTTATGGGTAAAGAGTCTATGTGTGATAGTCTTGTTTCGTTGTTTAAGGGCGGTAGCTATAATTATGATAACAGAAGACTTCCTGATTTTGCTGATAGAGATATGATTGTGGATAGAAGAGCTGCTAATGTTTGTAATTGTAGCGGGGACTGGTTTGGGTCAGGTAAATTCGGTGAAAGAACTTATGCTGCTGGTATAAATTTATTATCTGCTTCTCCCGTTAATTTAAGTTTACTAGGGAGTAGTTATTTTGCAAGTTTATGTAGTAGTTATAATAGCTATAAAGTATTACAAACTTCTTCTGCTTGTCGTGGTTTTTATAGTAACAAAACAGTTGATGGCGATCAGATTCTTTATGAAAATTGTTCTCAACAATCTAGTTCACACGGACACGGTGGTGCAGCTGGCTCTACAAATTGTAATAATGGTCAGGGGGGTTTTGCTGCTGGTGTAGATAAAAACTTAAAAATTATTATGTGGGGATGCCCTGATAATTATGATAATTATGACTATAATAGTCGCACATGTAGAAAAACAGGAGTAGCTACTATTATTCGTTCTGGTTATGCTCCTGCTCCTACAGGAAGAATTTGCTCTTCTTCCCCATATACTTTACCTACTCAAATGATGCTTGTTGGCTCTTCGAATACACAAGTTACACTTTATGAAGGAAGTGCAACAGAAGTGCAGTGTAAAAATAACTACGATCCTGCCTCAGGTGTATTATCTTGTGATGGAAGTGGAAGTACTCCACAATATGTTAATACTTTGACTTGCAGACCCAAGAACTGTGGAAATGGGTTAGTTACAAATTTTTGTAGTAGAGAAAAAATATTGGGTTGTTCATTATCTCTAGAAACCCATGATGGAACACACACTGGCACATGCGAAGGTGACAGAAGATCAGCAAACGAAATTATTTGCGATTCTGGTAATGTAAGGTATAGAAACGATCCTTCGAACCCTTTTAGCCCAGATAAATTATGTGGTATAGCCTGCACCTATTCTTCTTCTGCAGATGGATTTAATATAGTGGTAGCTTCTGAAAAAATGAGACATCAAGATGTTTTTTATCAATTGCAATGCCGTTCTGGCTATACTATTCATAGCAATGATTTTTCATCTGATCTATCAGTTACATGTGATCAAGCGAGTGGTATTATATACACTAATAATCGTTGTATAAGCAGTAATTATTGTATCTTGCCAGTTGATAATTTAAATTATAATATAGCTACAACTAACTGCAATCAGCCAGGTATTTTTTGTAAAAAAGATGATGGTTCTAATATCGATTCTATATTTATTTCACAAGATGATTCTAATATTGTTAATGTTAATTGCCCCACTGGCTCTACTGGTTCTAAATTATATAAATGCACTACGCAATCAAGCTTTGGCTCACCCCCATCTCTTTACGATAATTTATGCTCTACTAACACTTGTGCTGCTCCAAGCGCAACTGTTGGCTATACTTTACCAAGTCGCTTTACTTATAGCTACACAGGGTCAACTCCGCTATCAATTTCAGGAGCATCTTGTGACACTGGCTATAGCGGAACTC